>CAZCPB010000029.1:0-23268 GCA_964500365.1 uncultured Phycisphaeraceae bacterium | reverse complement strand
GGCAACGCTTCACTTTGCCTGGGCTATCTCGCGTTCTTCGATTCGCACGTGGAACTGCGAAACGACGGCGAGGCTACAAATCCGGACTATTGGTTCCCCAGCGGCACGAAAATCAAGAGCCTGAACACGTGGGCTTACACCAAGAACACGTGGCCCGACAAGGTCGGTCGGACGACCGAGTACATCGTGCCCTGATACAAAAGCACTGCCCCCATCGGAGATTCGCGTGGCTTGGCTCAGCGATCCGAAAGTCAAGAAGGCCGTGAGTGTTGCCTTGGCCGTGGGCTCCGTCGCGCTGCTTGGGTTCGTCGTGCTCCGCCACACGGTGTTTGCTGAACCGTCACTCGAGAAGCTCTCTCGAATTCGCGCGGCCGTCGACAGCGCGACGGGAGAGGCCTTTCCGTCCGTCGAGGTTGAGGACGGCACCGCGTGGCCATGGGTAAACCCAAAGACGGGCCAGCGAACGCTCTATCCCGCGGAGTTCTGTCACTGGACCAAGGACGGGAAGGCCAAGTTTGAGCCCACGTACGTTCTCCTCAACGAGATCGTCGGCAAACCGGGTAAGACCATTTGCCCGGACTGTGGTCGAGTCGTCGTCGCCCACAATCCTCTGCCTCCCAACGAACTGCTCATCGAAGCGGCAAAGTCTGAAGGCAAGATTGCGGGCGGCAGCAAGTAAAACAAGCAGCCTGCTCGTTGATTCGCGTTGACACTCCGTACCATGCCGCTCCCCATTCCGGAGCAGGCCATGAGTCTCCCCGCCGTCTTCGACCAGCTCGCCGCCACCGAGCCCGCCGCGCTTGATCGGCTCATCGACTGGCTCCGCATCCCCAGCATTTCGACCGACCCTGCCTACCGCGGCCAGTGCCGCCGTGCCGCGGAGTGGTCGGCCGAACGTCTCGCCGAGTGCGGGCTCTCCGCCGAGGTGATCCCGACGGCCAACCCCGCCAAGGGCACCGAGGGCCACCCCATCGTCCTGGCCCATTCGCCCGGCTCGCCCGGCTATAAGGGCCCGCACGTGCTCTTCTACGGGCACTACGACGTGCAGCCGGTCGACCCCCTCGACCTGTGGGAATCGCCGCCGTTCGAGCCGGTCGTCCGCGATGCCCGCCCAGGCGAGCCCGGCGGCCGCCGCATCGTCGCCCGCGGCGCTGTCGATGACAAGGGCCAGGTCTCGACGTTCCTCGAAGCCCTCCGCGCCTGGAAGGAAATCTCGGGCGAGCCCGCCGGGGGCGCGAAGTTCACCGTGCTGCTCGAGGGCGAGGAGGAGTCCGGCTCGGTTCACCTCGAGAAGTTCGTCCTCGACCACCGGAAGCAACTCGCTGAGTGCGACTTCTGTCTCATCTCCGACACCGGCATGCTCGGGCGCAACAAGCCCGCCATCACCTACGGCGTGCGCGGCATCGCGTACACGGAGATTGTGCTCCACGGCTCCAACCAGGACCTGCACTCGGGCCTCTGGGGCGGGCGTTGCCCCAACCCGATCACCGAACTGACCCGGGTGCTCGCGCAACTGCACGACGCCAAGCGCCGCGTCACTCTTCCAGGCTTCTACAAGGACGTCGTGCCCCTCTCGAAGAAAGAGCGCGACAACTGGAATCGCCTCAAGTTCAACCAGAAGGCCGCGCTCAAGCAGATCGGCCTCGGGCCCAAGGCCGACATCGGCGAGGCGGGCTTCTCCGCGATCGAACGCGAGTGGGGGCGTCCGACCGCCGAGATCAACGGCATCGTCGGCGGCTACACCGGCAAGGGCGCCAAGACGGTCATCCCCAGCCACGCCAGCGCGAAGGTTTCGTTCCGACTCGTCGCCGACCAGGACCCGGCGAAGGTCACCCGGGCGTTCTTCAGGTGGTGCAAGGACCGCACGCCCCCCGGCTGCCGCTGGGAGTTCATCGACCACCACGGCGGCTTCGGCGTCACCGTCCCCGTGAACTCGCCCTACCTCGAAGCCGCCTCCGCCGCGCTCAAGGCCGCCAGCGGCAAGTCCCCGGCCCTCATCAAGAGCGGCGGTTCCATCCCTGTCGCGGGCATGCTCAAGGACAAGCTCAAACTCGACACCATCTTCATGGGCTTCGGCCTCGACGACGACCGGGTCCACTCCCCCAACGAGAAGTTCGAGCTCGACTGCTTCCGCCTCGGCTGCCGCAGCCACGCCGCGTTCATCGAGCAGTTGCGGTGGATGTGACATCCGGGGCCGCGCGGCACCCGACCAAGACACCGCGCGCGGGTCACGGCGCCCACACGTTCGCCGTCGCGGACTTCGCCTCGCCCGGCTTCACCTGCCCGTTCCCATCGGCGCTCGGGGCCGGCAGGAGCACGCTCGACGCGTCGGCCTTGATGACCGCGACCGGGTGAACCTCGCGCGGGAAGGCCGCGGCGCTGGCCGGCGGCACGGTCGCGCCGTTCAGGTGCATCCGGCCCGTCGAGAGCCCCGGGAAATGCTCGCCCTGCCACGAGGCGGGATACTTCGTGTCGTCGAGTTCGAGCGCGGCCCTGGTCGGGAACAGCGGCCGGAACGTGTCGCACATCACGGCGAGTTCCTGCGTGTGCGTCGCGGCGAGGCTGGCTTCGATCGTTCCCGGGTGCGGGCCGTGGGGGATGCCCTGCGGGTGGAGCGTCAGCGAGCCGATCTCGATTCCCTTGCGGCTGCCGAAGTTCCCGTCCACGTAGTACAGCACCTCGTCGGAGTCGAGGTTCGAGTGGTTGTACGGGACCTTGATCGCCTGCGGGTGGTAGTCGAGCATGCGGGGCGCGAAGGTGCAGATCACGAAGTTGTGGCCCTCGAAGGTCTGGTGGATCGGCGGGGGCATGTGCAGCTTGCCCGTGATCGGGCTGAAGTCGTCGGCGTTGAAGATGAAGGGGTAGTAGCAGCCGTCCCAGCCGACGATGTCCAGCGGGTGATACTGGTACGTGTACGAGTGCACGAGGTCGCGGGCCTTGATGCGCACCTCGAACTCGCCCTTCTCGTCCCAGGTCATCGGCATCTCGGGTGTGCGCAGGTCGCGCTCGCAGTAGGGCGCGTGCTCCAGGTACTGCCCGTGCATCTTGCTCACGTAGCGCGGCGGGGGTCCGATGTGGCTGCCGTTGCACGTCTCGATGAGCAGGAACTTGCCGAAGGGCGCCGATTCGACGGACGGGCCGCCGTCGGCCGGCTTGCCGTCGGCGCCGTTCCGGCGCTTGTCCCAGATCACCGTGTAGATCACGCCCTTGGGGATCACGAGATAATCGCGCGGGCCGAACCTCAGCGTGCCGAGCATGGTGTGGCAGACGCCCGAGCCGTAATGGATGAAGACGCACTCGTCGCCCTGGCCGTTCTTGAAGTGATACGACATCTGCTCGGCGGGGTTGCAGACCGCCATCTCGCAGTCGCTGTTGCCGAAGAGCACGACGCGCCCGGTGACGAAGTCGCCGCGTGCGGGCAGGGGTGCGCTCTTGACGTGCCGCATCCGCATGATCTCGGTCTCGACGTACTCGGCCTTGGTCGGGTAGACCGGCTTCCACCCGTAGACCTGGGTCGGGGGGTGGATGTGGTACATGGTGGTGGTGGGGCCGACGAAGCCCTCGGTCCCGAAGACCTCCTCGCTGTAGAGGCAGCCGTCGGGCCGGCGGAACTGGACGTGACGCTTCTGCGGCAGAAGGCCGAGCTTCGAGTAGTACGGCATGATCGCCTCCGGCTGAGATCCCGCGAGATTCTACGAGCGCCGCAAGCCGATAAATGCCCCGGAACCGCCCCGGCCCAAGGATTCCCTCATGAGCCCCCCGCAGGACGCAGGCACGCCTTCGCCCCGTCGACCCGCCCGGCGAAAGCGGCGGCGATGGATCGGCCCGCTGGTGGTGCTTATCGCTCTCGCGCTCTCGCTGGTGCTCGGCGAGGTTGCCGCGCGCCTGTTCGCGACGATCCGAAACGTCGGCCCGTCGTTCAGCACGTACGACCCCGAGTACGGGCAGCGGCTGAAGAAATCGTTCCACGCCGAGCGCATCACACCCGAGTTCACCATGACGGTGACGACTAACGCGGAAGGCTTCCGCGGGCCGGAGCTGTCGGTGGGGGAGGCGGGCTCGGTCGTCTTTCTCGGAGACTCGTTCACTATGGGCTACGGCGTGAGCGACGGGGAGGAGTTTCCGGCGCTGGTCCGGCGCGACCTCCGCGCACGGCTCGGCGCCGCGGCCCCGGAGGTGGTCAACGCCGGGATCGGCGCGACGGGCAACGGGCACTGGCTGAAGTTCCTGCGGAGCGAAGCGGCGCGCTTCAAACCGCGCGCGGTCGTGCTCCAGCTCTGCTCGAACGATTTCGGCGACAACCTGCGGGAGCGGCTCTTCGGGCTCGACGAGACGGGCGAGCTGCGCGCGCTGCCCGTGCCGCCTCCAACGTGGCAGCGATCGGTGCAGGCGGCGGTCGAGGCGATGCCCGGCCTCGCGTACTCGCGCCTGGTGTCGTTGATCAAGCAGGCCGCGATGAGCGGTGGCGGGGGAGAGGGACCGCGGCCCGGCCAGCCTGCCGCGCCAGCGGCCGGGGAGATCCCGGGCGGTGATCTGACCCGGGCGATCCTGCGGGAAACTCTCGCCGAGTGCCGCGCCCGGGGGTGGCCGGTGCTGGTGATTTGCGCGGACCTGAGCGAGACGGAGGTGAACGCGGTGCGGGACGTGATCGAATCCGGGGGAGCGGACCTGATCGTGATGCCCGACAAGGCCTCGGCGCCGGAGTATTACTTCAGGATGGACGGCCACTGGATCCCGCGCGGGCATGAAGTGGCCGCGACGAAGATCCGGAACTGGCTCGTGGCGCGGCTTGCTCCCGGCGCGGCCATCAACGGCGGGTGAGCGACCGGACTATTTCGCGAACAACGACGCCTCGATCGCCCCGACCCACGCGTGCAGGATGAGCATGTGCAGTTCCTGGATGCGGTCGGAACCCTCGCCGGGGACGATGATCTCGTGGTCGCAGCGGCCCTTGAGCGCGCCGCCACCGCGCCCGAGGAGCGCGATAGTGATGAGGCCCCGTTCCCTTGCCGCGTCCGCGGCACGCCGGATGTTGGCCGAGTTGCCGCTGGTCGAGAGGAGGACGAGCGCGTCGCCCCGCTGTCCGAGCGCCTCGACCCAGCGGGAGAAAACGGCCTCGAAGCCATAGTCGTTGGCGGTGCAGGTGATGTGGCCGGCGTCGGTGCAGGCGATGGCGGGGAGGGCGGGGCGGTCGTCGCGGAAGCGGCCGGTGAGCTCCTCGGCGAAGTGCGCGGCATCGCAGGCCGAGCCGCCGTTGCCGCAGATCAGGATCTTGTTGCCGGACCGGAGGCACGACGCGAGAACGGAGGCGGCGCGTTCGATCTCGCGGCAGGCGGGGCCGTCGGCGATGAGCGAGTCGAGCGCGGCGCGGGCTTGCGCGAGAGCCTCTTTCATGGGAGGGAGGGTATCGCGCGACCGGGCTTGTGGGGCCGGGCTCGGGGCGTACCGGTCTGTGCGGGAGTGCGCGGCGTGAATGGGCGCCGGTGTTACTCGGCCCGTCACTTTCTCGTTCCGGGTTCGTAGTGAACGCGCCTCGACGAGCGGGAATCAGGGGCGATTCGAGCGGGGCCGGCCGTCGCCCCTTCGGCGGGGGTACCCGGCGGGCCTATGCTTTCCGCCCATTCGGGCCGGCGTTCGTTCGCGGGCCCGAAGAGCATTGTGGCGAGGGAGTTCAGGACACATGGAAACCACGCTGATCATCCTTAAGCCCGACGCCGTGCAGCGGGGGCTGATGGGCCGCATCATCTCGCGCTTCGAGGACAAGGGCCTTCAGGTCGTCGGCTGCAAGCTGATGAAGATCTCGTCGCAGCTTGCCGAGACGCACTACGCCTCGCACAAGGGCAAGCCCTTCTACGACGGGCTGGTGATGTTCATGACCAGCTCGCCCGTGCTGGTGCTGGCGGTGCGCGGCAACGCGGCGATCACGATCTGCCGGAACATGATGGGTGCGACCTTCGGGAGCAAGGCGGCGCCCGGGACGATCCGCGGCGACTTCGGCGTGAGCAACAGCTTCAACCTGATCCACGGCTCGGACAGCCCGGAGGCGGCCGAGCGCGAACTCAAGCTCTTCTTCAAGCCCGAAGAGGTCCTGAACTGGGCACGGGCGGGAGAGATGTGGATCTACGACCTGTCGAGCGGGAAGGCGGAGTAGGCGCCGCCCGCGCGCACCCAGACAGCGCGGCGTAGCGCGCGCCCGGCGATGCCACGAGTTGATGGGACGGGGAGGCGGGCCTTGGCGCCCTCGTTGATCGACTCCGCGGTGCCGCTCAGCGATCACTTCGTTCGGATCGCCACGGTCTACGGGACAACTCGCGCACCACGCGCTTGTGTGCGCCGCGCCAAGAAACTTCCAAAGGCGTGCTACTGCGCCGCGGCGGGCTTGATCGTCCCGGCGACTTCCGGTTCCTGGCTCGCGATCTGGTCGGCGATCTCACGCCGATGGATCTCGACCGAGCGCGGGAAGTCGAACGCCACGCGGACGCGATCGCCCTTGACCGACGCGATGCGGACTACGCCGATCGGATTCCGCGGGTCGCCGATCACGACCTCTTCCCCCTCACGCCTCGTAATTACCAACATCGCGCGACTCCTTGCCGACCCTCCCCGGGCCAGCCTCCGTGCGCTCACCACCACCATGGGACCACCGGCCCCATTTATACCACACCCCGGCCGGAGTATGAAGGCCCGGCCGCCCGAATTGACAACCGTACCGCTACCGTACCTGCGTTTCACCCGCGGAATCGTTGGTTGTGACGGTGAACCCGCGATCCGGAGAAAACGGCAGAATCACGGCAGGAACGTGTAGTTGTCGGTTTCGTTGACGGGCCCCCGTGGCACGGGCAGAGCGGTCCCGACATGGTGGTCGAGGAACAGGAGATTGGCCCGTTCGCGGTCGGCTTCGAACCAGTACATCCGGCGGTCGCCGTCCTGCTGGAAGGTGTAGATCGTGTGCGTGCCCAGGGCCCAGGTGCGGGCCGGGTTGCGGACGAAGGGCATCCGCCCGCCGCCGGTCGGAACGAGCGTGGCCTTGTCCTCGCCCTCCAAGGTGTGGTCGTTGAGCGTGTAGCTCGCGCCGACAAGGTCGTACATCGAGTCGGTGCGCTCGAAGGGCGAGATGGGAACGCCGGTCTCCTGCGCGCCGCGGTCGATCGGGGAGCGGTACTGCGGCAACTCGAAGCGGCCCGCCTCGCTGTCGGCGGGGACGGTCTGGTCCACCGTGTAGCGGTTCAGCGGGCGTCGCTCGGCGCCGATCGAGTCGATCCCGTAGAAGGGGAGTTGGCCCTTGGTGCCACCGAAGAGCGCGCCGATCACGCCCTCGCCGCCCCAGGGGAGCGGGCCTTTCGCCTGAGGCATGGTGTTGTCGAACTCGTTGAAATAGAGCGAGAGGCCGACGCCGAGCTGGTGGAGGCGCGAACCGCACACGGTGACTCGGGCCTGCTTGCGTGCCGCGCCCAGGGCGGGGAGCAGCAGACCGATGAGCAGCGCGACGACGGCGATGACGACGAGGAGTTCGATCAGCGTGAACGCGCGACGCACGGGGCGAGCGTAGGAAGCGAGCGGGACTGCAGCCGCGGCCGGCTCAGATGCGTTCGACCGAGCCCGAAGGGACCCACGTCTCACGCCCGTCGATGAGGCGGACCCGGGTCCATTCGTCGCGTGCTTCGAGCAGCGTGCACTCGACGCCCGCCCGGAGCGGCTGCTTGAACGAGGGCTCGTACAGACCCTCGCCCGGGCCGCTGCGCCCGACCACCTCGGGCGAGACGATGACGCCGGCGCGCGACGCGCGGATGTCGTGGTCGTCGGCCGCGAGCATCGCGCCCGAGACCAACGCGACCAGGCCGAACGTGACGCCCACCCACGCGCCGGGGCGGGAGCGCCAGTGGCGTACCGCCGCGGTGCCCCACGCGCCGAGGTACGCGGCGAGTCCGAGCGCCAGCAGCGCCGAGCGCGGGACGATGCCGCGCCAGGCGAGCAACCCATCGACGAAGCGAGTGCGGGCGTCGGGCTCGACGCGGAGGCCGACGCGAGCGCGTGCCGCGGCAAGGGATGCCCGGACGGATTCGCTGCCGGGCGCGATCCTCTCGGCGCGACGGAAGGCCGCGACCGCGTGCCCGAGGTCGCCCGCGAGCAGGCTGGCGTTGCCGGCGTTGATCTCGAGGGCGTGGTTGCGGACGCCGGTGCGCTCGGCGATCTCGCGGTAGGTCGCGGCGGCCCGGGCGGCCGGGGTTGCGGCGCCGGCGGGGTCCGTCGCGGCGAGTTCGACGGCGGCGCGGAAGTCGGCGTCGGCCTTTTCGAGCGCCGCGCGTGCGTCGAAGTCGGAGGCGCCGGCTAGCGGCGGGGTCGCGAGCAGCACGAGCGCGATCGCGATGAGCGTGGAGCGCAGCCTCACGCGGCGCCTCCGTCGTGGCGCGAGGACCGAGCGTCTTCGAGCGCGGCGAGCGCCCTGGCGGCTAGCTTCGACGCGCTATCGGCACCGTCACCGAAGCGTCCGGCATCGCAGTCGCTGAGCACGGCGCCGACCCGCGCGAGCCCGGCCGGGGCGCAGTCGAACGGGGTGACGGCATCGGGATTGATGTTGAGCACCGCGCCGGCATATCGGCGCAATGCCGCGGCGATGATGGGGCCTTCGGCCGGGCCCTTTCTGATTGCCGCGGCGGCTTCCCGGCGGGCGCGAGCGACGCGTGCTCCATGGGCATCGGAGCGACGGCCGAGTGCGCGGACGGCGAGGGCCCCGAAGAAGGCCAGGGGCGGGGCGACGAGCACGGTGGCGACGAGGGGCGAGCGCACGGTGTCGAACAGGCCGCCGCCCTCGTCGGCGAGGACCCACGCGCCGGTGGCGTTGGCGACGAAGCCGGGGCCGGCGCTGTCGAGAGAGGTTGCGGGACGCGCGGAGATCGCGAAAGAGCCGCCCAGGGCGTCGGCGGCAGTGACTTCGCGCGTGGCTCGCACATTGAGCGGGATGGGCTCGCTGCGGGCGCGCTTGTAGCGTTCATCGGAGGGGTCGAAATAGGGGATCTCGATCGCGGGGATCTCCGTGACGGCGGCATCGGCGACGCGGAGCGTGGTCGAGAACGCCCGGGGGCCGGGAAGGTCTCCCGAATCGACGCGCCAACCCTCGCTCGAGAGCCTGAAGCCGTCGAAGGCCGGGTAGCGCGACAGGTCGGGCGCCTCGACGCGGCTGGTGGGGTCGGGACCGTCGGCGATCAGCCGGAGCGTGATCGGGTCTCCGACGCTCACGCTGAGCGGCTCGGCAGAGGCGCTCAGGGTGTAATCGCCGACGAGGCCGGTGAAGTCCGCGGGCCGGCCGTCTTCGGGGAGCGGGTTGACGGTAATGGTGATGGGCCGGGAGCGCACGGACATTCGGCGCGTGAGCGAGCGGTCATCGCCCGGAAAATCCCAGAACGTTCGGGGGCGCTGGCCCGTCACGGCGTCGAAGGTAAGGCTCATGGGCCCGAGTTCGTGAACACCGGCCTCGCGGGGCGTGATGACCTGCTCAAAGGTGAAGGTGGTGATGCGCCGGCCGTCCACGGTCTCGCTGCCCCGCGTGCCGACGACGGTTCGGCCGAACATGGTGAGTTCGACGGGAGCGTCGGGGTCGCGTGAGCGTCCGGCGGGGACGCGGTCGCGGGGGGTCGCGAGCTCGAAAGCATCGATGCCTTCCATGCGGGCGGCGGAGACGGACTTCACGTCGGCGCCGAGGGACCAGACGATGCGGAGGCGGGCGGGCTCGCCGACGTAGAGCGTGTCGCGGTCCACCTCGACGCGAAGAGCGAATTCGCTGGACTGCTCGGGCTGGCGCGCGGCGAGACGGACGGGCTCGGTCGTGTAGGTCCTGCCGTTGATGGCGACTTCCGCGCCGGGGATGGTGAAGACGCCCTCGCGGGTGGGCGTGAGCTGATAGCGGAAGATATACTGGCGCGAGATGCGCTCGTCGCGCACTCCGTTGACGATCGAGGTGAAGCGGGTGGAACTGTCCTGGCCGCCGAGGAACTCGCCCACGACACCGTCGGGGAGGCGGAGCGCCGGCCGCTCGGGAGAGTTGCTGCCCTCGACGATGATCGAGAGTACGACGGCCTCGTCGACGAACACGCTGGATTTTTCGAGCTGGGCTGAGACGTTGATGTCGGATTGGGCGAGAGCGGTGGGGGAGAGGAAAAGGAGAACGGTGATGAGAAGAGTGAGGAGGGGGAACGGGAGATGGAGCGAACCGCAAAGAAAGAGTGCGCGGGGGAGGGTTGAGGAGCAGGGGCTGGAAGCAGACCCGAGGCTGGCTTTGGGCGCGACGTGACCGGGCGGGCGGGTGTCGAGAAGCCGGGCGCACAGCGCACGCTGGGAAGCCCATCGCCCCGGACCCCGTCCCCCTGGGAGAGGGGAACGTGTTCTTGGCGCATGCCTGAGCAACGTCGTCACCAGCATCGCTTCCATCGCCTGCATCACCTCACGTTCAACGGAGTCGCGTTCCTTTCAGTCACCAGGACGGCTTCGCGCCGCGGCCCCGTCACCAGTCGCGCTCCACCGGTGTCGGGGCGCCCTGTGTGGAACGCTGGGCTCGCGCACGGGCCTTGCGGTATTCCTCCTCGCGGTCGAGGAGCTGGTCGGCAAGGCGGTCGCCCTTGGGCTGTTCCTTGGCAGGGCGAGCTTCACGCGGTTGCGCGGGCTGAGCACTGCTTTGCGGTTCCTGATTGTCCTGGCCGCGCTCTTCTGGCTGGCCGGGCTCGCTTTCGGTGGGCTGATTGGCAGACGGCTCGACGTTGCGGGCGGCCTCCCGGAGTTTTTCTGCTGCCGCCTGCTGCTGCTGGCGGGCGGTTTCGAAATCTCCCTTGGACAAAGACTCTTCGGCCTTCTGCTGAGCTTCGCGGGCCTGGTTCATGGCGCGCTGGGCGTTCTGCATGGGCTCCGAGGGCGTTTGGCTGCGTCGCTGATCCGCGGCGGACTGCTTCTCGAGGTCGCGCGAGGCGCTCCGGGTGCGGTCGCTGACGGCCTGCTGCTCGGACTGCGATTCGCGCTGAGCCTGCTGCTGCTGGTCGGGGTTCCGGCGAGCCTGGCCCTGGTTCTGAGCGGTCTGCTGCTCGGCGCGGTTCTGCTGGTCGGCGAGCTTGTTCAGCTCGTCGGCGAGCTGCTGCTGCTCCTGCTTGCGTTGCTGGTCGGCCTTCTGCTGTTCTTCTTGTTTCTGCTGTTGTTGCTGCTTCTGGCGTTCGTCCATCCGGTCGCGCACGGCCTTGATCTCGCGCCTGACGATTTCGAGGGCGCGGGCGCCGTCGCGGTCGGTCGGCGCTGCGTCGATGCAGGCGCGGAAGGCGCCGGCGGATTGCCGGAGCAGGTCGAGCCGAGCCGAGTCGTCCTCCACGGACTTCGATCGTTCGTACAGCGAGCGCCCGAGGTTGAAGGCGCCATCGGCGGCGATGCGGGCCGAGCGTGCCGCGACGATCGTTTCCTTCAACATCGTTTCGCCCTCGATGGCCTTGCCGGCGCCGAGGAGGGAGATCGCGTGGTTGTAGGACTCGGCGGTGCCGGGGGCGGGCGCGCCGGACTCGTAGAGCTTCGCGGCCTCCTCGTAGCGGCCTGTCGAGAGATTCTCGGCGGCGGCGGCGAGGGCTTCGGAGCGTCCAGGGTCTTGGGCGGCGGCCGTGGTGACGGCGGCGAGCATGAGCAGAAGCGCGAGCGACGGGCGAACGAGCAGCGTCGAAACGCACGGGCGCGCCGGGACGGCCAGCCTTCGCGCCTGCGTCATCGAGGGCCGGTGCGACCGTAGTACCCAGCTGAAGTTCGCACCCAGGCTCATGATCCTTGCCTCCTTGCCGTGCCGTCGCCGAGGACGGCGTGGAGCACGATGAGCACGATCGCCGCGCCCAGAAAGATCTGGAAGTATTCCACGTACATGCGCCGGTCGGGCGCGTCGATCATCGCCTTCGGCGCGGCGGCGATCAGGTCAGCGTAGACGTTGTCGAGCTGGACCGTGCCCGTCCCGACGTTGAGGTACGCACCGCCGGGCGTGGCGCGGGCGATGTCGGCGAGTGTCGCGGCGTCCTGCTTCGAGACCACGGGCGCGCCATCGTGCTCGAGCGCTCGCTTCCGGCCGTGGTCGTCGGTGAGCATGACGCGCGAGCCGCCGGTCTCGTCGCCGACGCCCAGGGCGATGATCCGCACCCCGCGTCGACCCGCGGCCTCGGCGGCTTCGACCGGAAAGCTTTCCTGGTCCTCGCCATCGGTGATGAGGACGATGTCGCAGGGCCGGGAGTCGTCGTCGCCGATGACGGTCGTGGTGACGGCGCGGATAGCGTCGCCGATGTTGGTCCCGCCGCGACCGACGCTCAGGGGGGAGAGGTCGTCGAGGGCGAGGGTGAAAAAGGCGTAGTCGAGGGTGAGCGGGCACTTGACGACGGGCGTGCCCGCGAAGGCAACGAGCGCGACGCGGTCGCCGCCGAGGGTCGAGACGAGGTCCTTGATCCAGAGCTTGGCCCGGGCGAGGCGGGAGGGCTTCAGGTCGTCGGCGAGCATGGAGCGCGAGACGTCGACGACGAAGACCAAGTCGCGCCCGCGGGCGGTCGTGGGGGTGAACCTGGGCTCCCCCTGAGGGCGGGCCAGCGCAACCGCGGCGGCGACCAGGCCCAGCGCGAGCGCGCCGGCTGACAAGGTAACTCGCCAGGTTGAGGCCCGACCCGCGAGAGAGAGCGCCAGGCCGCCCGCGAACCGTGCCGCCGCGCGGCGACGGGCTGCCATCGCGCCGAGCACCACGAGCAGCGCGAGGAACCCTGCCCACGAGGCGTGCAACCAGGCTGGCTCGCCGAGGTGCGTCACGCGATGCTCCGGAAGAGGGTCGAACGCAGGAACACGCCCGCGAGGACGCCCGCGGCACCGGCCATCGCCCAGGGCGCGAAGAGTTCCTCGTACAGCGTCGATTCGGGGGAGCGGAGGCTCGTGCGCTCCAGCGCATCAATGGTGGCGTAGACCTGGCGGAGCGCATCGGCATCAGACGCCGGGAAGTAGCGGCCGCCGGTGACCTCGGCGATGGCGCGGAGCGTCTCCTCGTCGACGCCGCTGCCGAGCGGGATCTGCATGTCCGGGAAGAGGCCACCGCCGACGCGGGCCGTGCGCTGTGATCCGGCGCCGATGCCGATGGTGTAGACCTTGAGGCCCCACTCGCGGGCCAGCCCCGCGGCCTGGAGTGGGTCGATCTCGCCGGCGTTGTTCTGGCCGTCGGTCATAAGGACGATGATCTTGCTCTTGACCTTCACGGCCGAAGCGTCGGTGAGGTCCGAGGCGGGGGTGTCGGCCGGAGTGGCGTGCGTGGGGGAGTCGGCGGAACCGGCGGGGACGGGTGCCGCCGGGCTGTTGCGGACTTCCATGTCGCGGAGGCGTGCCGCGGCGAGCGCGAGGCCCTCGCCGATCGCTGTGCCGTCCTCGCCGCTGCGGGGGCGTGCCAGCGCGGTCTGCTCGGCGAGGGTCGTGACGATCCCGGGGGAGCGGGACAGGGGCGCGACGGTGTCGGCGAAGCGAGCGAAGGCGACGAGGCCGACGAGGTCGTCGGGGCGACCCTTGAGTTCCTCCCCGTTGCCGAGAAGAAAGTCGCGGATGAGGGACTTCACGGCGTCGATCTTGCGGACGGCGCGCCCGCCTTCATCGCCGATCTCCTCGGCCATGCTGCCGGAGCGGTCGAGGACGATCTCGATGGCGATGCCCTCTCCCGCGCGGGGCATGCGCCCGATCAGCTTCTGCGGGCGGGCGAGAGCCACGGTCATCGCCGCCAGCCCCGCCAGGAGCAGCAGGGGGGCGAGGAAGCGTGCACGGACACGCCACCCCGCGGGCACGCCTTCCAGGAGCGAGGCGGAGGAGAAGATGACGCCAGGCGCACGGCGCCTTCGCCACAGCCACGCCAGCAGCGGGATCAGCAGCAGGAGCACGAACGCCCACGGTGACGCGAAGCGGTCGATCACGTCTCGCCCTCCTCCGCCGGATCGGCGAGAGAGTCGGTGGGCGCCGTGATCCGCATGACTTCTTCGCCCAGCCGGCGGGCGGCGTGCGGGTCGGGCTCGGCCCCGCTGAAGCGGAGTTCATCGAGCTCCCGTTTCACGCGCGGAAAGGCTTCGAGGCGGGCGCGAACTTCGGGGAACGCTGTTTCGACCCGGGCCGCTTCGGCGTTGCGAGCCAGAGAACGCCACCCGGCGAGCACATGTGCCGCGTGGTCGAGGGCCCGTGTCGCCTCCTCCGGCGACCAGACCATTCGGGCGAGGAGGCGCTCCAGTTCGAGGCGCGCGATCTTCCACGCGGGAGGCATCGGCGCCTTTCCCACGCGCAGCCGCCGGCGCATCACCGCGGCGCCACCGGCCGCGAGAAGCAGCACGCCGCCCGCGAGGCCGAGAGCCCACCACACGCCGGATTGAGCGGGCGCGGACTCGATCATGCCCCGTTGCGGGGCGATCGATGCTTTCTCGGGGTCTTCGAGGACGGATTCGACGCGGACGGTGATGGGGGTCGTGCGGAGCGTGCGTTCGGCTCGTTCGGCGCCGGGTGCGGAGGAACGGATGCGAAATTCCAGCGCCGGGATCTCATAGTCACCGGGAAGGAAGGGCTCGAGCACGAGGTCAGCGCCGCGGAGAACCCCGCCGCGAGAGGCGCGGGTGAGCTCGCGTGGCGCGGCGGACAAGACGTGCCACGGGCCCAGCGAGTCGCCGAATTCGGGGAGCACGCCGTCTTCGCCCGGCGGGGTTTCGAGCAGGATCGAGACGCGGAGGCTCTGGGCGATAGTGATCGACTCGCGCTCGGCGCGGACGAGGGCAACGGCACCGTCAGATTCGGCGCGGGATTCGAGGTCCGGGCTCGCGGCGAGGGAGAGGCGGGCGACGCAGTGCAGGAAAATGAGGGCGAGGACTGACGGCGAGTTCAGCGCGCACCGCCGCCGTTGCCTTGAGTGTGGCTCGTCGGCCCTCCGGGCCGCGGACGATGCATGGACCGTCGCGAAACTCACCCGTGCGCCCTCCTGCGTTCCTTCATCCTGAAGTACGCCGCGAGGTCGCGGGTGAAGGGGCGGTGCGTCGAGATCTCGATGCGGTCCACGGCGCAGCGGCGGAGCGCATCGCGGACTTCGCGCTCGCGACGTTCCGCGGCCGCGGCGTAGGCGCGCCGGACGGCGCTGCTGGACGAGTCGATCACCCGCCGCGTGCCGGTCTCGGCGTCGCGCAGCTCGATGAGCCCCGCGGCGGGCAGTTCACGCTCGCGCGGGTCGGCGACGGTGACGGCCACCACCTCGTGGCGCGCCGCGAGCAGCTTCAGGGGCGATTCCCACTCGCGGGCGATGAAGTCGGAGATGATGAAGACCACGGCGCGCCGGCGCTGCACCCGGCCGACGAAGCGGAGTGTCCCCGCCAGGTCGGTCGCGCCGCCCACGCCGGCATGCTCGTGGTGCGCGAGCAACTCGGTCATGATACGGACGGCCTGGCCCATCCCGGCGCCGCCCCGGGCGGGGGGCACGAAGCGGTCGATGCGGTCGCTGAAGATGATGAGGCCGAGGCGGTCGCGGTTGGTGGTCGCGGTGAGGCCGAGCACCGCGGCAAGTTCGACGGCCACGCGGCTCTTGGGACGGTCCCCCGAGCCGAAGAGGCCCGAGGCGCTGCGGTCAACGACCAGAAGGACGGTGAGCTGCCGCTCCTCGCTGAAGCGCTTGATGAAGGCGCGCCCGGTGTCGGCCGAGCGCGCCGTGACGTTCCAGTCGATCGCCCGCACGTCGTCGCCGGGCTGGTACTCGCGGACCTCGGCGAACTCGACGCCCTGGCCGCGGAAGGCGCTGTGGTACTCGCCCGACAGCACGTTGTCCACGCGCCGGCGCGTGCCGATCTTGAGGCGGCGCACCTCTTTCATAAGGTCGTCGGTCAGGAGCGGCGGATTGGAGATTCTGTCCGTCATCGTCGGGAACCCGGCTCACGCGGAGCGGCAGAGAAAAGCGGAGGGATGCGGAGCAGAACATCGGCTGGCGGGATCGGAGTCGAATCTCCTCCACGCTTCTGCGTCCCTCCGCTCACCCGCCTTCTCTTCTCTTTCTCAAGGCGCCGGGACCGTATCGAGCACCCGGCGCACGATGGTCTCGCCGGTGATGCGCTCGGCCTGCGCTTCGTACGACACGACCACGCGGTGACGGAGCACGTCCGGCGCGACGGCCTTCACGTCGCCGGGGGTCACGAAAGACCGCCCCTGCAGGAACGCGCGGGCCCGGGAGGCCAGGGCCAGCGCGATCGAACCGCGGGGCGAGGCGCCGAACTCGATGTAGCGGTCGAGGTCGAGGCCGTGTTCCTTCGGCTGGCGGGTGGCGTGGACGATCTCGACCATGTAGTCGCGGAGGCGGGGGTCGAGGCGGACGTTCGCGACTGCCGCGCGGGCCTCACGAAGCTGGTCGAGACCGATGATGCTCTCGCGCTCCCCCCCGGCATCGCCCGCGGGTGGTGGGGCGGTGACGAGGTCCACGATCGCCCGTTCCTGGTCCTTCAGCGGGTACGTGATGTTGAGCTTGAGCAGGAAGCGGTCCACCTGCGCCTCGGGGAGCGGGTACGTCCCTTCCTGCTCGATCGGGTTCTGCGTGGCCAGCACGAGGAAGGGGTCGTCGAGGCGGTAGGTCGTGTCGCCGATCGTGACCTGGCGCTCCTGCATGGCCTCGAGCAGTGCGCTCTGCACCTTCGCGGGGGCGCGGTTGATCTCGTCGGCGAGGACGATGTTCGCGAAGACGGGCCCCTTGCGCGGCGTGAAAGTTCCTTCGCGCGGGTTGTAGATCAGCGTGCCGATCAGGTCCGCGGGGAGCAGGTCGGGCGTGAACTGGATCCGGCTGAACTTCGCGTCCATCGCTCGCGCGAGCGTCGAGACGGTGAGCGTCTTGGCCAGGCCGGGGACACCCTCGAGGAGGACGTGTCCGTTGGTCAGGAGCCCGATCAAGAGCCCGTCGATCATGGCCCGCTGGCCGACGATCTTCTGCTCGACGGCCGTCACGAGCCGGTCGATGACGGGGCTGAGGCGCTCGACTTGGCGCGCGGCGACATCCGAAACGGTCGTCATGGCCGATCGTACTCCGGTGTTGCCCGGCCTCCCGATCCCGAGGGAGACGTGCGGACGCACGCAAAGATGCGCACCGGGTCAGCACCCTTCACGCCGCTTTCGGGGATCAGATACACCGCCTGGAGATCGCCCTGTGTTGTGCCTTCACCCCCCTGCCGCCCATCCAACGTCTCATAATGGAGGTTATGTAAAGCTATGTAGCACAAAGACTTACGGCACGCCTGCGACCACGTGGCCGGCCCCGCGGAGGGCCGCCGTGGCTTCGGGAAGCCTGGCCCGTTTTACAAGCACATAGTCGAGGTCGTAGCTGGAGACGACGAAGACGCTGATGCCGGCCTCGGCCAGGGGCGAGAGCACCGACGCGAGAATGCCGACCAGTTCGAACGGCAGCGGGCCCTCGAAGCGGATCAGGGCGTGGTCGTCCTCGCGCTGCACGCCCTCGGGCACGAGCGATGACTCAACGAGGATCGAGAGCTCGGTCGCGGTGCGCGTGATGCTGGAAAAACTGCCGCGGGACATCCAGGGTTCGAGCGGCGCACCCGGCGGGCGGCGGCAGATGGAGAAGGCGCCGGGAAGGATGGTGAGCGTGAGGGGCCGCATGGTCGCTCTTCAGGAGGGATTCACCACAGAGTCACCGAGACACAGAGAAAAGCAGAAGAGAGAATCCAGATGACGGACCGAATGAAGCGGCAAGCGACCGAATCAGGCCGAATCGCACACCCACACGTTTGTGGCCGGAGCTGCGAGACGATTCCTTCCGGGCTGCCGCTTCACCCTGTCTGCTTCTTCTCTGTTCCCCTCTTCTCTGTGCCTCGGTGTCTCTGTGGTGGATGCGCCTGGTCTTATCCGTTCAACACCGCCACACACTTGCCCACCACCGACGCCAGCGGCACGACCTCGCCCTTGCCCGGGTCCTTGCGGTGCTTGTACTCGACACCCCCCTGCTCCAATGCCTTGTCGCCGATGGTGAGCCGGATCGGGATCCCGACCAGGTCCGCATCCTTGAACTTCACGCCCGGCCGCTCGTCGCGGTCGTCCGTAAGCACGTCGATCCCGGCCCCCACCAGCTCGCACGCGATCTTCCCCGCGGCCTCGCGCTGCTTGGCGTCGTCGGGTTTCATGAGCGTGATGAGCACGTGGTACGGCGCGATCGCCGCGGGCCAGATGATCCCGTTGTCGTCGTGGCTCATCTCGGCGCACGCGGCCATGGTGCGGCTCACGCCGATGCCGTAGCAGCCCATGATCACGCTCTTGCGCTGCTGCTCCTTGTCGAGCACGGCAAGCCCCATCGCGTCGGAGTACTTGGTGCCGAGCTTGAAGATGTGGCCGACCTCGATGCCGCGGGCGGTTTCGAGTGTCGCGCGCGGGGACCGGGGCGAGGGGTCGCCGGCGAGGGCGTTGCGCAGGTCGCCGACCTTTACATAACCCGGGTCGTCCAGTTTCGCCCCGACCTCACGCCGCCAGTTGAAGTGCTTGACATGGTGGTCGGGCTTGTCGGCGCCGCTGGCCCAGAATCCGCCGAGGCTCGCATCGCTGTCGATGAGCAGGAGCGTGCCCGGGACGGAGTTGACGGCACGCGGCGAGACATACCCGATCGCAAACCCCGCCGCCCGTGCCGCCTTCTCGTCGGCCATCTGTACCTGCCAGCCGCTCAAGGCCTTCACCTTGCCCTCATTGACGTCGTGGTCGCCGCGGACCGTAGCGATGATCCATTTCGGGTCCTGTCCCCCCACTTTCATCGCTTCCTTACCCGGCGCGGGCCCAGTGGTCTGGAAGACAATCGTCTTCAGCATCCGCGCCGGCTTCACGCCCATGAACTTGCCTACCTCTTCGATCCCCGGCAGGTTCGGCGTGTGCACCTCTGTGAGTTCGCCCGTCGCGGGCTCCTGGAACGTGCCGCGGGGCCGCTCGCCGATCTCGCACTTCTCGACATTCGCCGCGTACCCGCTCACCGGGCACTTCAGGATCGTGTCCTCGCCCGACGCGCAGTTCACCATGAACTCGTGCGAGGCCGACCCGCCGATCGGTCCGCTCTCGGCCTCGACCACAGTGAAGTCCAACCCGCAGCGCGTGAAGATGTTCACGTACGCACGGTACATCGCGTCGTACCCCTCGTTCAGCCCCCCCACTCCTTCGATGTGGGTGTGGAACGAGTACGCATCCTTCATGATGAACTCGCGGCAGCGCAGCAGCCCCGCCCGCGGCCGCGCCTCATCGCGGAACTTGGTCTGCACCTGGTAGAGGTTGAGGGGGAGCTGCTTGTAGCTGTTGATCGAGCCGCGCACCATCTCGGTGATGGTCTCCTCGTGCGTGGGCCCCAGGGCCGCGAAGTTGCCCTTGCGGTCCTTGAGCTTGAAGAGCAGGTCGCCGTAGGCCTCGTGGCGCCTGGTCTCGTTGTAGAACTCCATCGGGACGATGACGGGCATGAAGAGCTCGCGCCCGCCCGCCGCGTCCATCTCTTCGCGGACGATTGCGCCGATCTTGGTGAGCGTGCGCCACGCCAGGGGCAGGTAGTCGTAGACGCCTGCGGTGATCTTGCGGATGAACCCGGCGCGGGAGAGCAGGATGTGCGAGGGCGTCTCGGCGTCGGTGGGCGCCTCACGCGTCGTGGGGATGAGCGTCTGCGACCAGGTGTGGGCGACGCCGTGGCGGGTGGTGGAAATGGTGGGTCTCGTGGCTTCGGGCATCGGGGGGAAGGATAGACGCGTGAAGCGGCGCGACCGGTGTCCCACGACCTTTCACCGGTCCCGCCCGCAGCCGGTGTTCGGTCAACGCTTGCATCCCGCGATGCGCCACGGTCTACAGATGCGACATTTCGTACTCCCGAATTCTGGCGTCAAGTCCGCAGACCGCGCATACTTCGGTCAGCGGCGTGATCACCTGCTGGTTGAACAGGGAGACTTCTCGTGCGAACTCCGGCACCATTGCTCGTGTTCCTGGTGATCGCGCCAGCTTCGGTGCACGCATCGCTCGCCGCCTTCGAGTTCACGGCCCACGTGAGCGGGTTCTCGTCGCTGGGCGGGAGCACGGCGTGGGTCGATCCCTCGATCATGGCCGGCGGCGCACTCGTTTCAGGCCGGTTTGTGTTCGACCCGCAGACGGTCGATTCATTCGCTCCTCCAGACTACGGGCGGTATTTCGTAGACGCGGAGACCAATCCCGGCGCCGGGTTTCAGTCGCTGACCGTCGGGCCGTACACGGTGGGCGGTGGACAGATCCCCGGACACGCCGCGAACTACTGCGCGATCGACGTGCAAGACTCCCCCGCGTTGCGCGATTCGCTGGTGGTCGAGGAGAAGTGGATGTTTGCATCGGGAGGGATGGTCGTGCCGACGATGGGCGCGGCATCGTTTTCCATCTTGACAGACGGGCCGAGCGACGCTCTGGGATCGGACGGCCTGCCGACGAACTCGCCCGACCTGTCGAAGTTCATCGACAAGGCGGGATGGATCGTGCTGGTGCCGCCGGCGGGCGGGGGATGGGCGGTGGTCAACATCGACTTTGAGCTTGAGACGCTGACGGCGGTGCCGGGGCCGGGAGTGCTGGCGGGGTTCGGCGCGATGCTTGGCTGTTGCGCGGTTCAGAGGCGGCGGTCGTAGCGGTTGCAGCAACCGGTGCGAATCCCCTTCCGTTACTTCGAGGCAGGCGCCGCTGAACTCTCGATGTCGAGTGTTCGCTTCCATGTCGCCGCCTTGGCGTCATAGTTCTTGCCAGGTTCGGCCTTGTCCCAAGCCGTGTAGAGTTCGATCAGGGATTGAATGGCGGCGCGCGTTTCGGTGTGGCTTTCGCCGCGGATCACAAGAAGGATTTGGTGGGCCTCGAGCAGATTGGATTCAGCAATTGGGAAGCTCGCGAGTTCAACCGCAGTGCCGGCACGAGCGCGGCCGAGCGTGAGTAGCAGCCCGGCCAGGCGCACGACGTCCCCATCGGTGAACGTCGCTCGGAATTTCGGCTCAAGCGGTTCGAGCAGCGCGATCGCCTCAGCATGCTTGCCTTGTGCCCTGAGCAGGGAGGCGAAGGTGCTGATGGAGCCGAGAGTCTCAGGATTCTCCTCCCCCAAGGTCTGTTGGCGCAACACCATGGCCTCGCGGTAATAAGGCTCAGCCTCCGCGAGTCTACCCCCTGCCCGGAGCACAAATCCCATGTTGGTCAGGGAGACCAGCGTGTCCGGATGCTCTACACCCAATGTCCGCCGGCGTCTTTCCAACACTTCGCGAAACAGCGTCTCGGCATCCGCTAGCTTACCCTGAGAGTGAAGTATGAAGGCCAGGTTGCGAATGGACTTGAGCGTTTCGGGATGATCCTCTCCTTGCACGCGCCGACGCGCCGCTAGCACTTCACGCAGGTATGGCTCCGCCTCGGCAACCCGCCCTTGAGACACCAGCAGACCGCCCAAGTTGTTGATTGAGGTAAGCGTGTCGGGATGCGTTTCTCCCAACTCGCGACGACGCTTCTCCAACGCCTCGTGATATAGAGGCTCGGCAGCGGCAAATTTGCCCAGAGCCTGGTACAGAAAGCCCATGTTGTTCAGACAACCTAGCGTATCCGGGTGATCATCTCCCAGAATACGGCGCGAACTCTCCAACGCCTGACGGAAGTACGGCTCGGCCTCGACGAACTTTCCTTGCGCCTGCAGCAGGAATCCCATGCCCGTAATGGCGATCAGAGTGCGCGGGTGCTCCTCACCAAGCACGCGCCGGAACTTTTCTAGCGCTTCGCGCCGGAGTGGCAGCGCCTCTACCAGCCTCCCTTGAGCCTCCAGCAAACTGCAATAGCTGATGATGGAAGTGGCAGTGTCCGGATGGTCTTCTCCATATACGCTCCGAAACTTCTCCAAAGCCTCAAGGTAGTACGGCTCAGCCTCGGCGAGCATTCCTCTTTCGAGAAGCCAGTTGGCCATGTTATTTATCGAGCCAAGGGTGTGCGGGTGCATTTCTCCCAGCACGAGCCGCCGCTTCTTCAGCGCCTCGCGGAAGTACGGTTCCGCTTCGGCGAGCTTGCCTCGGGCTTGGAGCAGAGACCCCATGTTGTTCATGGATGTGAGCGTGTCCCGATGCTCCTCGCCAGAAATGCGTCGACGCGTGTCCAGCACGTCGCGGAAGTACGGCTGGGCATCGGCGAGATCGCCGGCGTCGTACAACAGCCCGCCCATGTTGTTGAGCGAGCTTATCGTGTCCGGGTGCTCGTCGCTCAGCACGCTCCGGCGGATCGCCAAAGCGCGAGCCTGGAGAGGCTTGGCGGCATCGTACATGCCCAAGCCTCGATAACGGTCTGCAAGCACCTGCCTCAACTGGGCATCCACCAACGGCTGGTTCTTGAACTGCTGGTCGATCGTCCTGACCGCGGGCTTCAAGATCGTCTCGTCGATCAGCGTCCGTGCCGCGTCGGTCGCGTTCACGCGCAACCATTCCTGACGGAATGCATCAGCACGCGCCAGACGCCGATCCTCAGGAACTCCGGACTTCTTGAGGGCTTCAGCGAATCGGTCGTTCACATCCTTCGTCAAACGCAAACCAGCCTCCGTTGCGTTCACCTGCCGCAACATCCCCTCCTGGAATTCCGAAACTTGCTTGAGCTGGTCGGCACGCTCCATCTCGGCCGCGAGCGCCTTGGACTTCTCGCTGCGCTCGTGATCGGCCTGCGCAAATGCGTACAGGCTCAACGCCAGCCCTGTAATCAGCACAGCGAACGCCGCGCCGACACCGGCAACGAGCCCTGTGTTCCTCCGGCTGAACTTCGCCACCTGATACCACGTGCTCGCCGGCCGCGCCGCGATCGGCTCGTCGCTCAGGTATCTGCGGATGTCCGCCGCCAGCGCGCTCGCCGCCCCGTATCTCCTCGCCTTGTCCTTCTCCAGCGCGTGCGCCACGATCGTCTCGACATCCCCCCGCAGCGCGCGGTCGATCGAACTCAGCCGCGTCGGTTCCTCCTCCCGGATGATCCGCGCCGCTTCGTGGATCATCTTGCGTTCGAGGTCGTACGGCAGCCTTCCAACCAGCATCTCGTACGCGATCACGCCAAGGGCGTAGACGTCGGAGCGTGTGTCGAGCTCGGCGGGGTCTCCGCCCACCTGTTCCGGGCTCATGTACGGCAGCGTCCCGATGATCGCCCCGACATCCGTTTCCATCGTGGTTTGCTGGATGTCCGAGTCCGTGGCACGCGCGACGCCGAAGTCGAGAATCTTCGGCTGGCCGAGGGTGCTGCGTGCTGGGTGCTGGGTGCTGCGGTCAG
>CAZCPB010000028.1:0-23278 GCA_964500365.1 uncultured Phycisphaeraceae bacterium | reverse complement strand
TACTCGGCGAGCAGGTCGCGGGCCTCGCGGATCGACCAGATCCGCCAGTCGTACTCGAAGGCCCGCCGCAGGTTGGTGCCGTCGGGGAACTTGAAGTGGATGCGGCAGGCCGCCTCGTTCGAGATCGGGTTGAAGGTCGCCTGCTGCCAGACGTAGGTGAAGCGGCCGCTGCCGCGGGCGTCGCGCTCGAGGCGGCGCGGCAGGCGGAGCCGGCGGACCTCGCGGTGCGGGCGCTGGCATTCCCACCCGCCGCAGATGTCGAGGAAGAGGACGCCGTCCTCGACCAGCGAGCGGCGGACGCTGCGGAAGTAGCGCCCGAGCTCGGCGCGGGTCTTGAAGATCCACCACGAGAAGTTCATCGCCAGGACGCAGTCCATCCCCCCCCCCTTGCTGCCCGGAGAGAGGACGTTGCGGTTGAGGAGCGTGACGCGGGAGCGCTGGGCGGCGGTGAGCCGGGCGAGGTGGTGGTCGCGGCCCCACTGGAGGGTCGGCGCGTCGAGGTCCACGCCCACGGCGAGGTTGCCGCGCCGGCGGCGGACCCACTCGCAGCTGGTGTTGGCGGTGCCGCAGAAGTCCTCGCGGAGGCGGACCGCGGGCCGGCGGCGGAGCTTCCTGAACTGCTCGTCCACGAAGTCGATCTCGGCCTCGACGTCCTGGACGGACCACTCGTAGAGCGCGTGGCGGTCGGCGGTGCGGGCGGTGAGCGTGGTCTTCGCGCGGCGCACGGTCCGCGCGCCCCGGGGCGGGCGGGTGCGGGCGCGCTGGCGGGTGAGTTCGGTCATGGGATGGCCAGCGTAGGCCGCGGCGCGCCCGTCGCCGAACCCACGGCGCCCTATCCTCCCCCGCGCGGCGCGCCGAGCGCCCCCGAGGAACCAATACATGCGATTGACGATGGTGGGCACGGGGTACGTCGGGCTGGTCACGGGCGTGTGCTTCGCGAACACGGGCAACACCGTGACGTGCCTGGACGTGGATGCGCGGAAGATCGAGTTGCTCAAGCGGGGCGTGTGCCCGATCTACGAGCCGGGGCTCGAGGAGCTGATGGAGCGGAGCATCAAGGCCGGGCGGCTGAAGTTCACGCTCGACAAGCGCGAGGCGTATGCCGACGCCGACTCGGTCTTCATCTGCGTGGGGACGCCCAGCGACGAGCGCGGGCACACCGACCTGTCGTACGTGATGGGCGCGGCCGACGACATCGCGGAGGCGTTCAAGGGCCGCGCCCCGGGCCTGCGCGCCCCGGTCGTGGTCGTCAAGAGCACGGTGCCGGTCGGGACGACGATCGCGGTGCGCGACCGGCTCCGCGAGCGGCTGGGGCCGGGCTTTGCGTTCCACGTCGCCGACAACCCCGAGTTCCTGAAGGAAGGGGACGCGATCAACGACTTCAACAAGCCCGACCGGGTGGTCTGCGGCGTGGAGGACGAGGAGGCGGCGCGGTTCTTCCGCGACCTGTACGACCCGTTCGTGCGCAACGGGCACCCGATCTTCATCATGGACATCCTGTCGAGCGAGATGGTCAAGTACGCCAGCAACAACTTCCTGGCGACCAAGATCAGCTTCATCAACGAGATGGCCAACCTGTGCGAGGCGTACGGGGCGGACATCGCGAAGGTCCGCGAGGGGATGTGCTCGGACAAGCGGATCGGGCACCAGTTCCTGTACCCGGGCCTGGGCTACGGGGGCTCGTGCTTCCCCAAGGACACGCTGGCGTGCATCATGATGGGGGACAAGGCGGGGATGGAGGCGACGCTCAGCAAGGCCGTGCACGCGGTGAACCAGAAGCAGCGGGACCGGTTCTTCGACAAGGTTCAGGCGCACTTCAAGGGCGCGGGGGGGCTGGCGGGCAAGACCCTGGCGTTCTGGGGGCTCTCGTTCAAGCCGCGGACCGACGACATCCGCGAGGCCCCGGCGCTCACGCTGATCCGCAAGGCGGTGGGGTTCGGCGCGACGGTGAGGGCGTTCGATCCCGTGGCCGCGGAGAACGCGGCGAAGGAACTGGGGCCCGCCGCGACGGTCGTGCCCGACATGTACAGCGCGGCGGAGGGGGCCGATGCGCTGGTGGTGTGCACGGACTGGGACGAGTTCAAAAGCCCGGACTGGGACCGGCTTGGGAGGGCGCTGAAGGGGCGGGTGATCTTCGACGGGCGGAACCTGTACCGGCCTCAGCAGATGCGCGAGGCGGGGTTCGCGTATTACAGCGTGGGGCGGGGGGTGGTGAAGGGTGTGCGCTGAACGGGTCGCCGGTACGAGTGATCACGGCGATGCTGGTAACCGAGACGATCTCGATCCTGTCGCGCCCCGTCCGGTAGGCGAGGCGGGCCGACTCGAAACCGGTTGCGCCCGCGATAGACTCCGTTCATGAACCCACGCGCCCTTATCGCCGCGTCCGGCGTCGTGCTGCTGGCCTCGGCCGCCAACACGGCGCTCAACGGGATGTGGGCCGTCTCGGGGATGGACGCCTTCGCCGACGAGTGGCAGCGCCGGCTCGAGTCGGCCCCCTCGCCGCCCTCGCGCGACGAGATCTTCGGCAGCCTCAACGCCTTCGTCGGGGGCCGGCTCGCGCGGGTGCTGATCTGGTCGCTCGCGGTGCAGGGACTTGCCGGGGCGGCGCTGCTGCTGGCGGCCGTGCGCATGAAGCCGGCGCCGCGTTCCGCCGAGCCCGCGCCATGACCGGCGCCGATGTGCGGCAGTGCGACTGGCTCGAACTGGCGCGCTCGCTCGAGCGCGGGTCGGTGGACCTCGTGTACGCCGACCCTCCCTTCAACACCGGGACTCCAAGGGCGACGCCCGCCAACGCGCACAGGCTTTCCCGGCCCGCGGTCGCCGGGTACGACGACTCGTGGCCGTCGGTCCCCCACTACATCGCGTGGCTCCGGGAGCGGGTGGAGGCCACGCTCCACGCGCTCAAGCCGAGCGCCAATCTGCTGCTGCACGTCGACTGGCGGACCAGCCACCACGTCCGCCTCATGCTCGACGACGTTCTCGGCCCGGACCGATTCGTGAACCACCTGATCTGGTCGTACGGCCTGGGGGGCAGCGGCCCGCGGCGCTTCGCGCGAAAGCACGATGACATCCTGTTCTACTGCCTTAACCCGGACCTCTACTACTTCGACCCGCCGCGCGTGCCGGCGACGAGCGCGCGGATGCGCGGTATGACGAAGAAGGCGACCGACGTCCTGGACATCCCGTCCCTCAACAACATGGCCGCGGAGCGTACGGGCTACCCCACGCAGAAGCCGCTGGCGCTGCTCGACCTCCTGGTCCGGGCGTGCTGCCCGCCGGGGGGGACGGTTCTGGACCCGTGCTGCGGGTCGGGGACAACCCTGGTTGCCGCGCTGGGCGCGGGGAGGCGGGCGATCGGGGGCGACCTCAGTGCCGCGGCGGTGAAGCTCGCGGGCGAGCGCGTGCGCGCCCCGGCCGCCTCGGTTGGCGCGCCAAGCCCGGCCCGGCGCCACCGCTCAGCGGGGCGGGGCGCAATTTCCCGGCGGTGACGCCCCGCCTTCGCTAGAGTTGCCCGCATGGGTTGGTTTACCCGCCTGTACGACCGGCGCGTCGTCAACGTGAACGTGAACATCGTCGTGGCCGGCGCGGCGGCCCTGGGCGTCACCGTGGGCGTGATGCACCAGGCGGAAGAGTGGGGCGTGATCGCCTGGCTGGATGAGACGATCGCGCCGGTGTCACGCGAGTTCATCATCAACTTTCTGACGTTCTGGGTGGACGTGGTCGCGGACGTGGCCGCGTACTACGTGCTGCACTTTGTCGCCAACCACATGCCGCGGCGCGTGCCCCGGATCAGGGGGGCCGGGTACGTCGAGCTTTCGTTCCTTCGCGACGCGACGCTGGTGCAGTTCGAGCGGGCGGTCCTCTCGCCCCTGCTTTACGTGATCGCCCTCAGCCTTCAGCACATGCTGCTCAAAGGCGGGCACAGCGTGGCGTACTCAACGGCGATGGGGTTCGGCTGCGGGATCGCGGCGGTGCGCGTGCTGCACACGTTCTGGATGCTCCGCAACGAGCAGCGGGCGATCAAAGGCGGGACGGACCTGATCTCGGCCAACCCGCTGATCGAGAAGTCGATCCGCTGGCTCATGCCGCGCCAGACGACCACGGCGGGGCCGGACGCTCGCGCTACGCCACACCCATCAGGATCTCCATCGTCCGCTGGTCCAGGGCCTCGTACGGAAGCGGGCGGCGCGCCCGGCGCTCCCGATCGAACCCGCGCGCCAGCAGTGCCGCAGCCCGAGCGCGTGAAAACTCCGAGGTGAGGGCGTCGAGCCTTCGGTCGTCGCGGTGGATGCGCGCCCGGAGCCGCCGGACGGTCGGGTCGGCGTTCCAGCGCCGGGCCTTGTCCTTCAGGATCAGGTACGTCCGCATGCAGCCCCGCGCGAAGGCGATGACATCGGCCCGGTCGGCGGTGCGGTACGCGTGGGCGTCGAAGTGCTTGAAGCCGCGGTAGGCGTTGTCTTCGAGCAGCTTCACGAGGAAGAACGCGTGCTTCAGGTTGGCCGAGCCGAAGCGGAAGTCCTGGTCGTAGCGCCCGAACTCCTGGTCGTTCAGGTCGATGTGGAAGAGCTTGCCCGCGGCAAGGGCGGCGGCCGCGGCGTGGACGAAGTTGAGCCCGGCCATGTGCTCGTGGGCGACCTCGGGGTTCACGCCGACCATCTCGGGGTGCTTGAGGGTCGGGATCAGGGCGAGGTAGTGGCCGGTGGTCGCGAAGTACATGTGGCCGCGCGGCTCGTTGGGCTTGGCTTCGAGGGCGAAGCGATAGCCGTAGCCCCTGGACTTCGAGTAGCCGCACAGGAAATCGAGTGCGCGCCGGAAGCGGCGCTCGGATTCGATCGGGTCCTTGGCGGCGTCGGTCTCGACGCCCTCGCGCCCGCCCCAGAAGACGTAGATCTTCGCGCCGAACTCGGCGCCGAGGTCGAGGCCTCGCATGGTTTTCTGGATCGCATAGGCGCGGACCTCGGCGTCGTTGCTCGTGAAGGCGCCGTCCTTGAAGACCGGGTCTGAGAAGAGGTTCGTCGTCGCCATCGCGACCTTGAGGCGGGTGCGTCGAAGGGCACGCCGGAAGTCGCGCTTGATCGCGTCAGACTCGGCGGGGGAGGCATCGATGGGGACCAGGTCGTTGTCGTGGAAGTTGACACCGTGGACGCCGCCGACCTCACCGAGGAGATCGACGATCTCGGCGGGGGAGAGACGCGGGCGGGTCGGTTCGCCGAAGGGATCGCGCCCGGTGTTGCCGACGGTCCAGAGGCCGAAGGTGAAGCGGTCGGAGGGAGCGGGAGTCAAGCGGTCTGCCATGAGGTAAGCAGAATAGCGTCCGCGGCACTCGACGAACCGGCTCGCCCTGCACGAATCTCACGCGATCGGTATGCTCGCCCGCGTCAAAGGAGGGCTCCATGTTCGGCATCCTGATCTTCGTGTTCATCCTGGCGGTCATGGGCTTCGTGCTGGCCTGGATCACCGGCGTGATCGCCAACGAGGAGATGTCGATCGGCAGGGCGATGGCCGTGGTCTTCCTGAACGGCATCGCCACCGGCGTGGCCGGGTACTTCCTCGGGGGCCTCGAATTACCGGGGATCGTCGACACCGTGATCCTCACCGGGATCTCGCTGTGCATCATGTCGCTGTTGCTCAAAGCCCTGGGCGGGATCGACTTCAAGAAGGGCCTGGTCATTGCCGCGATCTTCGCGGCAATCACGTCGCTCACGCAGTGGGGGCTGTCGTCGTGCATGCAGTCGGCGGCGCAGAACTACACGGCGCCGCCTCAGTAGCGCGCGGCGCGAGAACGGCCCATCGTTGTTCGCCTCGTGAATGGCACGCGCTCATCGGCGCGATTGCCCTTGCGCCGTTCGGCCGCTTTGATGCTGCTCCATGTGCGGCATCGGCGGCATCCTTCGAGTCCACCCGCGCGGCGAGGTCCCCCCGCCGGAGGTCGCGATCCCCGAGGCGTGGCTCGACATCATCGACGACGCCGTGAAGCACCGGGGGCCGGACGGGAAGGGCCGCTTCAGAGATCGCGTCGTTCGAGATGACGGCAGCGTGGTTGACGTGGCGCTGGTGCACCGGCGGCTGTCGATCATCGACCACCGCGACGGGTGGCAGCCGATGGTGCAGGGTGGTACGGCACTGCTGAAGCGCGAGGACGGGCCGTACCTGGAAACGCCGTGCCACGTGTGCCCAAGGTGCAGCGCATTGGCCCCGCAGTCCGCGAGCGTTGGAGACTGGCCCGTGTCCGGGAGCCCGAGCCTTCCGATAGCGGCGGGGAAACGCGAGAGTGGTTCGCTCCTGGCGGTCGTCTTCAACGGGTGCATCTACAACCACCTCGAGCTCCGCAAGGAACTGCAGAAGGTCGGGCACGTGTTCGCGACGGACCACAGCGACACCGAGGTGCTGCTGCACGGGTGGAGGGAGTGGGGTCCGGGAAGCCTAATCCAGGAAGGCAACGTGCCGCTTCGAAGCGAATCGGCCTTTTCGCGCTTTCATGACATGTTTGCGGTTGCCACTTGGGATCGAATGACGGGCACCATCACGCTCGCTCGCGATCCGTTCGGGCAGAAGCCGCTGTATCACTCATCACTCGGCGCCGGTCTTTGGAGCTTCGCAAGCACAGTTCCAGCGCTCGCTCGGGTTCTCCGCGCGGCGGGGAAGTCGAACACAGTTCCTGCTGACCGACTGCACCGTTGGATTCGGTACGGATCGTGCGATCTTCCCCCACACTCGCTGATTTCTGCAACGCCAATCTCTGCGACGACCCGGCTCGGCAACACGTGCGAGCAAGAGTGGTACGAGACTGACGCGTATTGGGGCCGCTACTGGCGCGGGCCTTGGGGAGAAGTGGGATTCCCTCGGACTGGCCGCCTGAACGCCGACCAGATCGAAGCAGCGCTGATCGCCGCGGTTCATGAGCGGTTCGTGGCGGACGCTCCCATCGGGTGCTTTTTGTCCGGAGGGATTGACTCTTCCTTGATCACACGCTTTGCGCACCGTTTACAGGGCTCCGTCAGCTCGTTCTCTATTCGAATGCCCGTGCCTGGATTTGATGAAACAGCCCATGCGGTTCAAGTCGCCAAGGCAATCGGCACCCGGCACACCGTTCTCGACTGCTCTTCCGACCCCGCGAACGATGTGCTGACGCTGATCGATCTGATGGGGGTTCCATTCGGCGATAGCTCACTGCTCCCAACGCATTGGGTGAGCCGCGCAACGAGAACGTACGTCACGGTTGCGTTGTCTGGCGATGGTGGTGACGAGTTGTTTGCCGGCTATGACCGCTACCTCGCGATCCGCTGGCTCGCTCGTGTGTGGCCCGTACTCTTGCCGCTGTACATGTCGCAAGGGCGCTCGGCCGACTCGACACGGTCGCGTCTGGCTCGGCTGGCGGAGGCCGCGCGTGGAGATATGTACCTCGATCTCGTTTCGATATTCCCATTGGAACATCTCTGTCGCCTTGTTCCGGAGTACCGAACCAGAAGGGGGTTCTTTCGCTGGGTCAGCGACCATGAGTTCTGGAGTGCGGAAGAGGCAATGGATTCGGACCTGTGTTCCTACCTCCCGGACGATTTGCTTCGGAAGACCGACACTGCATCGATGGCGGTAGGCCTTGAAGTGCGCTGCCCGTTTCTGGCCCCTGGAGTGGCAGGTCCAGCTCTTCGAGCACCAGCCGACCTGCTTATGCCCCGCGGCCAGCGCAAAGGCCTCCTCCGCGCCGTCGCCCGCAAGTACTTCCCCTCCGAGATCGTTGACCGCCCCAAGCAGGGCTTCGCAATCCCCATCGGCGACTGGTTCCGCTCCGACTACGGCAGCATGAAGCAACTGCTCATGGACCACCTCGAGTCCGCCGAACCCTGGGGTTCACCGTCCCTGGGCATCGACCTCAACATGAAGTTCGTCCGCCGGATGCTCGACGAGCACATGAACCACAAACGCGACCACTCCCAGCGGCTGTACATGCTCCTCGTGCTGTCGATCTGGGCCAAGGGCCTGACCGCCCACGCGGCGTGAACGAGAGGTTCATGAGCAGGTCGTAAGCCCGTGCCTTTCCACGGGACTCGGTGGGACCAGCGCCCGTACCGGGGACCTCCCGTACCTGACCCGATCGGCCGCTGCGCCGGCGATGGACGGGGTTTTCCACCTGGTGCCGATTCCGGCTTTCCGCTCCCGCGCTGTTCGCTACACTGCCCGCTCGCGGGGGACGGCGGTCCCGCCGGAACTTGCAAACTCCAGGGACGGGCCGTGCCGATGTATTCCGACGTGGACCACGCTCACCTCACCCGCCGGGATGCGATCAAGCAGGGCGGCCTGTTTCTCGGTGCCGCGGCGTTGCTCGGCGGCTGCCAGGCTGCCGGCACGTCGTACACCCGCCTGCCCGAGCCCGTGTACCCCGACCGCGTCCCGCCGCCGACGCACACGAACCTGAACCCGGCCCCGCCGCCGGTCCGCAGCGCGCCGGCCCCGTCCTACGACCTGGCGATCGTCCCGCGCTCGGCGTGGACGCGGACCCAGCCGCTCCAGACCCGCGAAACGTTCATGATGAACGGGGTCACGCGGATCACGGTCCACCACGACGCGATCCCCAGCAGCGGGATTTCCTCGACGGCCGACGCCGCCCGCCGCCTGAACTCGGTCCGCAACGGCCACCTCCAGCGCAACATGATCGACATCGGGTACCACTACGTGATAGACCCCTCGGGCCGCGTGTGGGAGGCCCGGCCGGTCCGCTACCAGGGCGGGCACGTGCACGACCAGAACGAGCACAACCTCGGCGTGATGGTCATGGGCCACTTCGACCAGCAGGCCCCCTCGCCGCAGTCCGTCGCCGCCCTCGACGCGTTCCTCGCCCAGCAGATGCACCGCTTCAACGTGCCGATCCACCGCGTCTACACGCACCAGGAGATCGGCCAATCCCGCTGCCCGGGGCGGAACATGCAGGCCCACATGGTCCGGACCCGCTCACGCGGCGGGCAGCTCCTGGCCATGGCCTGAGCCCCGGCGGGGGCGGGCACGTCCGAAACCGCGTTCCATTCGCGAGCCGGCCCTAGCATCGCCCGTCCATGGGCGAGCGGGTCCGCATCACCGATGTTTCGCCGCGCGACGGGCTTCAGAACGAGCCTGGGTTTGTGCCGACGGAGCAGAAGGCCGATCTTGTGCGTCTGCTGTGCAAGACGGGCGTTGACGAAATCGAAGTCACGAGCTTCGTGAGTCCTAAGTGGGTGCCGCAACTCGGCGATTCGGAACTGCTCCTTAAAGACCTTGCGGCGTCGCCTCCCCAGCGAATCCCTGTCTGGAGCGCCCTGGTACCCAACGAGCGCGGAGTGTTCGCCGCAATCGATTCTCGTCGCGTTGCCGGCGAAATCGGCAACGCGCACGCGGCGATCCAGAAGGTCAGCGTCTTTACCGCCGCCTCCGAAACCTTCGCACGCAAGAACACCAACGCATCCATAGCCGTAACGCTCGATCGCTTCCGCCCCGCCGTCGCCCGAGCCCGAGAAGCCGGGTTGTTCGTACGCGGCTATGTCTCGTGCGCAGTCGCCTGCCCGTTTGAGGGACCGATTGCGCCCGCCAGGGTCGCGGAGGTATCGGCATCTCTTGCGGCGCTCGGCATCGAGGAAATCGACCTCGGCGACACCATCGGAGCAGGCACACCGGAAACGGTCAGCACGATGCTCAAGCACGTGCAACGGGTGCTCGCCGACCACCCAGTGCGGCCCTGGCTCACCCTTCACCTTCACGACACCTTTGGCCGCGCCGCGGACTGCGTCCGCGCGGCCCTGGATCTCGGCATCCGCTCTTTCGACGGGTCGGTCGCGGGCCTGGGCGGGTGCCCGTACGCCTCGCGTCCGGGCAAGCCGGCGCCGGGGAACATCGACACGCAGCTCCTGGTCCGGACCGTCCACGCGGAAGGCTACGAAACGGGCGTCGATCTCGACACACTCGCCCATGCCGCGGAGTGCGCGCGCCGGATCGTGAGCGAGGCCCGCAACGCGCCGACTCCCGGGGACGAGCCATGATCCGCGTGGGCCACTCGGACGGTATCTCGACGATCACGCTCGACCGGCCGGACCGCCGCAACGCGCTCACGCCCGAGATGCTCGAGCGCCTGGCCCATGAAATCCCTGCCGCGGCGGCGATTTCGCGGGTGATTCTCCTGGCCGGCGAGGGCAAGGTCTTCTGCGCGGGGTTCGACCTGAGCCTGTGCCGCGACGACGACTCGGGGCGGGTGATGCGCGAGCTCTTGACCGGTCTTTCGCGCGTGATCCTCGCCCTGCGGTCCGCGCCCCTGCCCGTGGTCGTGTCGGCGCATGGTGCCGCGATCGCCGGGGGCTGCGCCCTGCTCGGGGGCGGCGACCTCGTGGTGACCAACGACGGCGCGACGCTCGGCTACCCGGTCACGCGCCTGGGTATTTCACCCGCCGTTTCGGCGCCGTTCGTGCGGGAGGCCGCCGGGGACGGCCCCTGCCGCGAGCGGATGCTCGACAGCGGGCTGGTCTCGGGGATCGAGGCGGTTCGGCTGGGGCTGGCGCACGAGAGTGTTCATTCAGCCGAGGGGGTGCTTGTTCGGGCTCGGGAAATAGCTTTGTCCCTCGCGTCCAAGCCGGCCGGGGCCTTACGGGCGACCAAACTGTGGCTGCATGAACTGAGCCGGGTCGATCGGACGGCCGAGCGGGCTTTGGCGGCGTCGCTGTCCCTTGCCGGGTCACACGAAGAGCGATCACGGCTCGCCTCGCTGTGGAAGCCCGCTGGCAGCCCGTGACCGCGTACGGTGCGTTGATGGCTGCCGGGCGTTCCGGCAAAGCTGTCGGGAATCTGTACGCACCCTGAGGCAAAGGTCCCGGAACCTCTGTATTCTTGGGGCGGATAGAACGGGCCGCGGAGAGTCGGCATCGCCGCCGGGGAGTGCGGCCCGCCGCGTCGTCCAGGCCAAGTCGTGCACACCAGGCCCCCGCGACGCGGGGAAGAGAGTCGGAACCGCCACGATGAACAGCCGTAACCGCCGTCGCCCCTCCCGCCCCGTCACGCCCCGCTCGCTGATGGAGGGGCTTGAGAACCGGATTTTGATGTCGGGAAGGACCGGGCATTTCAACATGGGCGGCGGGGTGCCCGGGGTGCCCGACAACTACGTGAGCACCATCGAGTGGCTCGGCGAACCCGCCAAGGTTCGTACCGGCTCGTGGCTGATCGGCTTCGAGGACATGCAACCGGACGAGGTCGCCAAGGCACGGGCGCTCGCGGTGGGTACCCAGCTGGGCGTCACGGTTGATTCGGTGCAGTCGCTTGCGCGCGGGCGATATGCCCGCATCCAGGTGTCGGGGCTTGTAACTGAGCTCGCGGTCGGCAAGGTGCGAGCGGCGAAGATGGGCGTACTCAACGTCGAGCCCGACCGCATCTACGAGCCGCACGCCGTTCCGAACGATCCGCTTTTCACCTCACAGTGGTGGCTCGACAACACGGGGCAGACAATCGGCCAGACCGGTGTCGTCGGGGCGGATATCCATGCTGTTGATGCATGGAACACGACGATCGGCTCCACCAGCGTCATCATCGGCGTCATCGATTCGGGTGTGCAGATCGATCACCCCGACCTCGCGGACAACATCTGGAAGAACCCCGGCGAGCTCCCGGGGAACGGGATCGATGACGACGGGAACGGATTCATCGATGACGTGAACGGCTGGGACTTCGGCGCGCTCGACAACGATCCGGACGACGACATTGTCGGACACGGCACGCCGTGCGCCGGCATGATCGGCGCGGTCGGCAACAACGGCGTCGGGCTCGTCGGCGTGGCGTGGGAAGTCTCGATTCTCCCGCTGAAGATCGCCGACCGCTACGGATTCTTTTCCACGGCGGCGATCGTGGGCGCACACGACTATTGCACGATGATGCGCGGGCGCGGCGTCGATATCGCCGCGACCAACAACAGCTACGGCCTGATCGCGGGCACGTTCTACGACGAGCAGCCGACCGGCTTCAACGCCGAAAAGGACGCGATCCAGCGCTACGTCGACTCCGGCGGTACCTTCGTGGCCTCCGCGGGCAACAGTTCGCTCGACAACGACGAGAACTTTCGGGCATTCCCGGCCTCGTACAGCATCACGGGGATCATCGCGGTCGCCGCGACCGACAACACCGATGCCCTCGCCGATTTCAGCAATTGGGGGGCGCAGAACGTGGATCTCGGCGCGCCGGGGGTCAACACCGCGTCCACGTCAATCGGGTCGGGGTACGAGTACTTCGGAGGAACGTCGGCCGCCGGCCCCGCGGTCGTGGGCGCGGTCGCGCTGCTGAAGTCGGTCAAGCCGAACGCGTCGGCGGTCGAGATCCGGGAAGCGCTTATCAATTCGTGCGACCCGCTGCCCGCCTTGCAGGGCCGCGTGGTTTCCGGTGGCCGCCTGAACGTCGCGCGTGCTCTCGAAATCATCGGCGTCGCCGGGCCGGTCATCCGCCAGGTCAACCCCGGCCCGTTCACGACGCAGACCGATGTCAACACGGGCCAGGTGATCCAGTCCGTCTCGATCACGTTCAGCAAGGACATCGACCCGGCGTTCCTCGCGACCGCGGGCGTCTCGCTCGTCCGCAACGGCGACGACAACATCTTCGGGACCGGCGACGACCTGCCCGTGGGCATCTCGTCGATCGCACGCTCGGTCAGCGACCACAAGACGGTCGTGATCGGTCTCAACGTGTCGGGCTTCCCCCTGCAGCGCCTGCCCCTCGACGGCTACCGGCTCACCCTCGTCGCCTCGACGTTCCGCGACACCGACGGGAACTACCTGAACGGCACGACCGCCGGCGGCGTGAACCAGGCCTACGACTTCACGGTTGTCAGCGTCACCGGCGCCTTCGAGCCCAACGACACGATCGCGACCGCGACGCCCGTGATCTTCGACGCCAGCGGCACGGCCGTCTTCAACGGCGCTGCGCTCGGCAACGGGCTGTTCGCCGGGCTGGACGTGGACCTCTACCGGATCGACATCCCGCGGGCCGGCCAGTTCACCGCTGACGTGTCCGCGCGGCGCCTGCCGAACCCGAGCAGCCTCGACTCGGTCCTGCGGCTCTTCAACGCCAACGGCGTCGAGATCACCCGGAACGACCAGTTCTTCGGCGCCGATTCGTACATCGACTTCTTCCTCAACACCGCGGGCACGTACTACATCGGCGTCAGCGGCTTCAACAACCTGAACTACAACCCCAACATCGGCGGCTCGGGTTCGTCCCAGTCCACCGGCGAGTACACGCTCACCCTCGGCGTCCAGCTCGTCGCCGACGACCAGGTGGCCGTGGGCGGAACGCTCCCCGCGCCCAAGCCCATCCCCACCCAGGGCCAGGTCACCGACACGCTCGACGTGGACGACAGCCGCCAGATCCTCGATCTCAACGTGCGGCTCGATATCTCCCACCCCTTCGTCGGCGACCTGGTCATCTCCCTCACCAGCCCCTCGGGGAAGATCGTCACGCTCGTCAACCGTCGCGGCGGGTCGGGCCAGAATTTCACCAACACGCTTCTCGACGACGAGGGCCCGACCCCGCTCACCGGCGGCTTCGCGCCCTTCACGGGCACCTTCCGCCCCGACACCCCCCTCAGCGGCTTCGACGGCCTCTCGGCCCTGGGCGTCTGGACGCTCACGGTCAACGACGCCGCGGCCCTCAACTCCGGCATCCTCACCGGCTGGTCGCTCGAGTTCACGCTCAGCAACAACATTTACGGGCCGTTCGAGTCCAACGACACGATCCGCACGGCGACGATCAACACGGGCCTGGGAGTGGGCGTCGGCACCACGACGATCGACGGCTTCCTCGGTGACGGCGGCTTCGGGACCTTCGACCGCGACGTCTTCCGGATCGTGGTTGTCGCGGGCACGACGCTCAACGCGACGGCGGTCCCGCGCGCGGCAACCCTGAACGGGCCGGCGAACCTCAACACCGCTCTGCGGCTCTTCGACATCGCGGGCCAGGAGATCTCCTTCGCCGCGCCGACCGATACGAAGGACGCGCGGATCGAGAACTTCGTCTTCCGCGACGGCGGCATCTTCTACCTCGCGCTCTCCGAGGGCGCCAACCTCACGTACAACCCCTTCATCGTCACCGGCGGCGTCGCGGCGGCGTCCACGGGCAATTACACGCTCACCATCTCCCTCAACTTCGGCGTCAGCGACTCGCCGATGCTCCTCGACGGCAACGCGCTGGACGTGGGCATCAGCGGGGCCGGCACGTTCCTCTCCCCGCCCGGCTCGATCCAGGGCACGAACTCGACCGCGGCGGGCCTGCGGTGGAACGGCATCGAGTTCCTCTTCGACGACTCGGAAGCGGCCCCCGCGCCGTTCTCCTTCTTCGGTGCCTCGGCCGCCGGCGCGACGTTCGTCAATTACAACACGGTCCAGAACGGGCAGCCCGCGACGCTGCTCCAGCTCCCGGTCGCGCTCTCGGCCCAGAACGATGCCTTCAACCGGCGCGTGGTGGTGACGGGCTCGTTCGGCGACCTGCGCGTCGAGCGGGCGATCTCCTTCGGCGTGAACGACAGCTTCATCGCGTTCGACATCACGCTCACGAACCTTGGCGCATCGCCGCTGAGCGAGGTCGGCTGGATGGAGGCCTTCAATCCGCAGCAGGGCCTGAACCTCGGGCCGCAGACCACGCTCACGCGCAACGACGTCGACGGACGCTTTGGCAGCGCCAGCTACCAGAACAACACGTTCCAGCAGGGCCTCACGGTCGCGATGGGGGCGCCCGCCGCCGAGGACCGCGCCACCGTCAAGTTCGTCCCCTCGACCCAGACGCTCCGCGACCCCTTCCAGCTCCTGGCGCTCCCGAGCATCGACCCCCAGGGCGCCTCGTCCGACGACAGCCTTTCGATCGCTTTCGACTTCGGCACCATGGACGCCGCGGGCGGGCCCGAGTCGGTCGTCCACGCCCGCTACTTCATCTTCTTCGGCTCGACGCCCGGCGCCGCCGAGGCCCTGTACGACCAGCTCAACAACGGCACCGGCACCGGGCACCTGACGGTCGATTCCGCGCAGCCCGCCAGCGAGCAGCTCTCCAACGGGCAGTTCGTCCCGACGCTGCCGTACCGCGCGTATTACCCCGAGGGCTTCGCCAACGCCCAGACCTACACGTTCATCCCGGTCCTCAACCCCTCCGAGTCCTCCAACCGGATCGTCATCATCGCCCGTTACGAGACCGGCGAGCGCGACCAGATCATCTCGCAGTTCACGCTCCCGGCCTCCAGCCGCGGCGGCATCACCATCACCACGCCCGACATGTACCGCTTCGACCAGCTCCTGGTCCGCAAGGACACGCCCTACTCGATCGAGATCCGCAGCGAGTCGCCGGTGGCGGCGACCTTCAGCCACTACGACGAGTTCATCCTCGCCGGCAGCCGCGCGGCCGTCGGCGAGTCGTTCACGACCCGCCTTGGGACGGACTGGACCTTCGGGCAGGTGACCAAGGGCGGCGGCATCGGCGAGGCCGCGGGCACGTCGGACTTCATCCTGTTCACCAACGTCTCCGACCAGACGATCAAGGTCGAGGCGACGTTCTTCCCCGAGGACGGCGGCGCCGCGGTGAAGGCCACGCGGACGGTCGAGCCGTTCCGCCGCGGCGGGTGGGCGATCAACGACCTGCCCGAGCTCGAAGCCGGGAAGACCTACGGCGTCCTCGTGAACGCCGAGGCCCCGATCGTCGCGGCGCTCTCGCACTACGACACGGGCACGCGCTCGGCCTCGGGCCTGAGCGGCGTCCCCGGCGCGGGGACCCTGACGGGCGTGATCCCGGAGGGGCAGCTGGGCATCGGCTCGACGGACGAGGCCCTGGGCATCGTCAACCCCGGCGCTTCGTCGGCGACCGTCACGCTCTCGTTCCTGCTCTCCAACGGCAGCACGTACCGGACGGTCGTCGCCGTCCCGCCGCGCAGCCAGAAGATCGTCGAGGTGGCCGAACTGCCGGCGTTCCCGACGGGCCAGACGTACTCGGTGCTCTACGATTCGACGGCCCCGGTCACAATCACGCTGCGGGCCCTTGAGTACGGCGAGGGCGGGGCGACGGCGTTCTCTGACCGCGCATACACGTACTGGGGCTTCGGGGAGGGCTTCCGGAACCCGGTGGACGGGGTCGTCACCGAGCGGCTCAAGATCTTCAACCCCGGCGACTCGGACACGCTGGTCGAGATCACCATCCGCTTCGACAACAACCTCGGCACCGAGACGTTCCGGGCCACCGTGCCGGCCCGCCAGAGCGTGGACCTGAATATCCACGACTTCGTCACCGGCAGCCGGCGCGACGTGCTGGCCTTCTACGGCCTGACCGTCAAGTCGGCGACGCCCATCGTGGCCTCGATGGACCACTACGACGCGTTCTTCCCCGGCGCGTTCGCCACCATCGGCACGCCCCTGGGCCTGAGCGAAGAGATCGCCTGACCGACAACCTCCGCCCCCACTCCCCGCAACGCAAGCTCCTCCGCTCGCAGGTTGTCCTTCTCCTGTTCTCCTGTTCTCCTGTTCTCCTGTTCTCCCCACTCCACCGTTCACCTCCCCACCGTCACCATGCCCTTCGCCCCGCTCGAAATCACCCCCCCCACCGCGACGCTCACCCTGATGCGCCCCGACGCCCGCAACGCGCTCTCGGTCGAGCTGCTGGGCGCGATGCTCCTGCGCACCGCCGAGCTCGAGTCGCGCGAGGACGTCACCGTCCTGGTCGTCACGGGCGCCGGCAAGTCGTTCTGCGCGGGGATGGACTTGAAGGCCGTGCTCGACAACCCCGGCATGCCCGAGCGGCTGCTGCGGCTGCTCGCCGAACTGACGGTCAGGCTCCGCAACCTGCCCATGGTGACCGTCGCCAGGGTCAACGGCGCGGCGATCGGCGGCGGCTGCGGCCTGGCCTGCGTCTGCGACTTCACGGTCACCCACGCCGACAGCAAGATGGGGTTCCCCGAGGTCGACCTCGGCGTCTGCCCCGCCGTGGTCGCGCCGTGGGTCGTGAGGCGCATCGGCGCGGGGAGGGCGCGTGCGGTCCTCCTCTCGGGCGGCCTGATGTCGGGGCGCGAGGCCTTCGAGCGCGGCCTGGCGACGCACTGCGCCCCCGACCTGGCGGGGCTCGACGGCGCGACCGCCGAGCTCGTCGACCGACTCGCCCAGGGCGGGCCCAACGCGCTCCGCGCGACCAAGCGCCTCCTCAACGAGCTCGACGGCTCGGCCGACGAGGGCGTGGTAATGCGGGGCGCCGAGATCTCGGCGCAGGTGCTGGCAACGCCCGAGGCGCAGCGGCGCCTGCGCGCCCGAACAAGCCAGACATAGACACCGCTCCCGACCGACCTTCACCCGCGCACCTCATCGGGCTTGGGCACTCAGCCGCTCCGGCATAGCATGGGAGAGTCGCCGGCTTGCTCCGGTAGACCTGTCCGCCCGGCCGGAGACAGTGCGCCATGACCACCACCCCCGCAACTTTCTCCCCGGCGTTGCTTCCTCTTGAGCCCGCCCCCGCCGGCCCTTACTCGGGCATCCTCACGCTCCGGCTCGAGCAGCCCGGAAAGCCCGTCATCGTTCTCGATCACGACCTGATTCGGCGCCTGGAGGCGACCATGAAGGCCGTCCCGCCGGGGACCGCCGGGCTTGTCCTCGCTTCCGCCAGCGACCGCGTCTTCGTCGCCGGGGCGGACCTCAAGGCGATCAGCGAGCACTCCGACGACCAGCTCACCCGCTACCTCGAGTACGCCGCAAGGGTCTTCATGATGCTCGCCGAAACCCCGTTCCCGACGGTCGCCGCGATCAACGGCGCGGCACTCGGCGGCGGGCTGGAACTGGCCATGCACTGCGACGCGATGGTCGCCGCGCCGCCGCCCGCGCGCGAGGGCCAGCCCGGCAAGCCGTACCCCGTGGGCCTGCCCGAGGCGGGCCTGGGGCTTTGCCCGGGCTGGGGCGGCACGAACCTGCTCCCGGCCCGAATGGACGCGGCGGAGGCGATCCGACGGACGGCCGCTGGCCAGCCCATGACCTTCGACGAGGCCGCCGCGGCACGTCTTTTCGAGCGGGTCGCCAAGGACCAGGGCGACCTGATCCCGGCCGCCCGCCAGCTCTGCCTTGAGCTGCGCGGCGGGATGAAACCAGACGGTGCGCCCCGCAAGTGGATTGGACGGCCCGACCGGGCGCGTGCCGCGCTCGATGCGCTCGATTCGGTGCGGGCGGAACTGCCGAAGACCGAGTCGGCCGGCGCGGTTGCCGAGGCGGTCGACGCCGGCCTCACCCGCGGCTGGAATGCGGCTCTCTCGGTCGAGCGCCGGCGCCTCGTCCAACTCCGCCACACCCCCACCGCCAAGGCCGCGCTCGAAGCCTTCTTCGCCAAGTCCCGAAAATAGAATCTCTCCGCAGCACTCAGCACTCAGCACCCACCACCTCTCCAGGATCTCCCCATGGCCGACCTCAAGCAAATGAAGGGCATCTCCGAGGCCGATCGCAAGCTCCTGGCCGAGGCCGAGGAGTGGCTTGGCGCCGAGCCGACGAAGATGGGCACGGTGAAGAAACTATTATTGGGCAACGTTAAAGAGGAGTTCTACTTCCCCTACCCCGAGCAGGACGCCCGCGAGCAGGCCGAGTGCGACCAGCTCCTGGCCCGCCTCGACGAGTACCTCCGCACCGAGCACCCCGCCGTGCTCATCGACCAGGAGCAGGAGATTCCCCGCTGGGTCGTGGACAAGCTCTTCGACCTGGGCGTCCTGGGCATGACCATCGCCAAGGAGTACGGCGGCCTGGGGATGGGCATCACCAGCTACAACCGGGTGCTCGAGCGCATCGGCGCCTCGTGCGGCTCGACCGCCGTCATGGTCTCGGCCCACCAGTCGATCGGCTGCAAGGCCGTGATGCTCTTCGGCAGCGACGAGCAGAAGAAGAAGTGGCTGCCCCACCTGGCCAAGGACTGGCTGAGCGCCTTCTGCCTCAGCGAGCCCAACGTCGGGTGCGATGCCGGCGGGCAGGAGACCTACTTCGAGCGCGACGGGGACGAGTACGTCGTTCACGGCGAGAAGAAGTGGGCCACCAGCGGCGCGCTCTCCGGCCTGTTCACGGTGATGGCCAAGGAGAAGAAACCCGACGGCAAGGGCAAGGTCTCGGCCTTCGTCATGCACCCCGACATGCCCGGCGTCGAGATCTTCCAGAAGAACCGCAGCAAGTGCGGGATCCGCGGCACGTGGCAGGCCCGCATCCGCTTCCACGGCGTGCGCGTCCCCAAAGCCCACCTCCTCGGCCAGGAGGGGCGCGGCCTGCAGATGGCCCTCTCGTGCCTCAACTACGGGCGCTGCACGCTCTCGGCCGGCATGCTCGGCGGCGCCCGGCGCGCGATGGACCAGGCCGTGAAGTGGGGCTCGACCCGCTTCCAGTTCGGCGCGCCCCTCGCCGACAAGGAGCTCGTCCGCCAGCGCATCGCGCGCATGGCGGCGTACGTGTACGCCTCCGACGCCGTGCTCTACATGACCACCGGCATGCTCGACCGCAAGGACGAGGACATCCAGGTCGAGACCGCGCTCTGCAAGGTCTTCTGCTCCGAGATGGGCTGGCGCGCCGTCAACGACGCCCTGCAGATCATGGGCGGCGAGTCGTACATGACCGAGAACGAGGTCGAGCGGGTCTTCCGCGACTCGCGCATCAACCTCATCGTCGAGGGCGCCAACGAGGTGATGCAGTCGTACCTCTTCGGCTACGGCGGCAAGCAGCTCGCCGAGCAGATGCTCGGCGTCAAGAACGCGCTGCTCAAGGACCCCGACGAACCGCTGGGCGCCTACCTCGCCAAGGCGCTCAGGAACACGTTCCGCCCCGAGCTGATGCGCATCGCGATCCCGCTGGGGATCGAGGTCTACCTCGGCATCCGCCGCCGCCCGACCGCGGTCTCGAGGGTCGTCCCCGAGCTCCGCCCCGTCGCCGAGCGCGCCGCCCGCCTGGTCAGCGAGTTCACCTACCAGTTCAAGGCGATGAGCAAGAAGCACGACGTCAAGATGCTCGACCGCCAGGCCGTGCAGGCCCGCTTCGCCAACGCCGCGGTCATGCTCCACGGCTGGCTCTGCACCCTTTCCCGCCTCGACGCGGACCTCCGCCGGCACGCCGGCAACGGCGCCGGCGACGCCGAGTTCGCCCGCGACAAGGCCGCGGCGATGCACTTCTTCGACCTCGCCGAGCTCGAGATCCACCAGAACTTCCGCGAGCTGTACCAGCACGCCGACGACACGATGTTCGACGCGGCCTCGGCCGCGATCCGCTTCACGGAGACGCTCCCCAACAAGGACTTCGTCGTCCCCGAGAAGAGCCCCACCGCCGCGGGCACGGGCCGGGTCAACAGGCAGGACGGGATCAAGCAGTTCCCGGGCGACGCCCCCGTGAGCCGCGCCCGCTGACGGGGTTCACGGCCGGATCGGACGGCCCTTGCTCTGCTGGTGCGCCTTGGGCGTGACGTGGAACACCGCGGTGCAGCGGCCGACGCGCTTTTCCTTGCCCGCGACCCGCTCGCCTACGGCCTTGGGGAGCACCGCCTCCGCGCCCGGCCGGATCGTCTCGGGCAGGATCGACTGCTGCACGATGTCCATGTCGAGCGTCAGGTTGAATTCCCCGCCCGAGGCCAGCATCGCCCTCAGGTCCTCGCGCGGCGAGATCTTGTAGACCGCGGGCCCGAAGCACGGGCGCAGGAACCGGTACTCCAGGTTCTTGCACACCACCGTGTATTCCCCGCCGCAGGCCCCGAAGACGTACATCCCACCCGCGATCTCGCTGTTGGCCAGGAGCGCCGCCCCCGCCATGGCGTTGTACCAGTTGCGGTTGAAGCGGTTGTACGGCAGCACCGCCGCGAACGTGTCCTCCTTCACCCGCTTCATGCGGATCCCGCTCTTGAACGCGTACGGCAGCCAGAACAGCGAGCAGACCCGCTGCCAGAAGTTGTTCCGCGTCGAAAGGCGGCTGATGAAGACGTCCACCCGGTCCATGAAGGACCTCGGGCGCGCGATCGCCGCCGACGAGGGGCGAACCACGTGCTCGTCGAGGTCGCGCGCCGGCGCCGGCACGTCCTGCGGTGGCGATTGAGTCGGCGCGTCCTGGGTCACGCGGCACTCCGAAGGCCAATCCTAGCCGGAGCGCTCCGCCGCGCCCGGCCGCGATTCTTCAGGTCGTACGAAGAAACCCGCCCTCAGGCCTCCGCGGGCGTGAGATCGAACCATCCCCGGTCATTACGCACCGCGCGCTGGAGCGGGTTCCCCGGCTCGTGGTCCAGCGCGAGCAGCCAGCCGTGCTCGGCCGCCTCGGCCAGGAACCAGTGACGGGTGACCATGCTCGTGTAGGGCTCGACGTCGTACCCCAGGCTGTACGCGGCGCCGGCGTGGTGGACGGTCGGCATCACGTCGGGCGTGAACACCACCGTCCGCCCCTTCGTGTCCTCGAACTGCACCGCCTGCTGCCCCCAGGTATGCCCCGGTACGAGGAACACCGAAACGCCCGGCACGCCCGGCAACGGCGTCGCCCGGTTGTACTGCGGCACCAGCGGCAGTTCGTCCCGCCCGGGGACATACCCCGACGGGAACGGGCGGGGCGAATCGACCTGCACCACCTGCTCGCGGATCGGCTCCAGGTGATCCCGGAAGTACGTTCGCGTCATCACGCTCTTGTTCGCCAGCGCGTCGGCCCATTCGCGCGCCTGCGTATAGATCCTCGCGTTCGGGAACGACCGCTTCACGCCGTGGTCAGGCCGCGCGCCGGCCATGCCGCCCGCCGTGCCCGTCCAATCGGGCCGTTCTCCCGCGCGGCAGAGACGCGTCAGGCCGCCCGAATGGTCGAAGTGCAGGTGCGAGGTCACCACCGCCCCCACGTCCTCGGCGCGGCAATCCGCCTCGCGCAGCGCATCCAGAATGGAACGCCGCTCCATCCCAAGGATCTCGCGGCTCTTGTCGTCGAGTTTGTCCCCGCTGCCGACCTCGATCACGACGAGCTTCGGTGCGTCGGGGCTGTCCGCGGGCGCCGGTCCGCTCCGCTCGAGCAGCAGGCAGTTGTGCTGAACGGTGATCCGCCCCCGTTCGTCCGAGGGCACGGAGCGGGACCAGACCGACCGCGGGATCAGGCCGAACATGGACCCGCCGTCAAGCCGGAACTCGCCCGCGCGCAGCAGCCTCCAGGAGTATTGGACCATGGGCGGAGGGTAGCCGGACCACGCGCCGCGCCCGAGAACCCCGGCGGACGAACCGCCGCCGGCCGGCCTCGTAGAACCGCTGGGAGCCGGGCGCGGCCCGGGAAACGAGGAGGCCGACCGTGAAGCGTCCCACGCTCCGAACTCAGAAGTCCCGCGCCGACAACCCGCCCCGGTCCCGCTGGCAACGGTTCAGCCGAAGCTGGTTCGGCTCGATCCTCATCGTGCTGACGATCATGCTGCCGCTGCGTTCGGCGGTGGCCGACTGGAACGACGTGCCGACGGGGTCGATGGAGCCCACGATCCTGCCCGGGGACCGGATCTTCGTCAACAAGCTGTCCTACGGGCTGCGCGTCCCGTTCTCCACCACGTGGATCGCCCGCTGGGCGAGCCCCGCGCCAGGCGACATCGTGACCCTCCTCCACCCAGCCGACGGCACGCGCCTCGTCAAGCGCGTCATCGCAGGCCCTGGGGACACGATCGCCCTGCGCAGCAACACGCTGTTCATCAACGGCTCGCCGCTCTCGTACCGGCCTCTGAGCGACGCCGAACTCGCCGACATCGACAGGGCGGGGCGCGACGGGCAGCAGTTCGCGATCGAGAGCCTCGCCGCGCGTCCGCACGCGGTCGCCGCGACCCCCTCCGTCCGCGCGATGCGGAGTTTCGCGACCCTGACCGTGCCCGGAGGTCAATACTTCGTGATGGGCGACAACCGCGACCGTTCCGGGGACTCCCGCGTCTTCGGCTTCGTGCCCGAGGAACGGATCCTCGGGCGCTCGCCCGCGGTCGTGCTCTCGCTCGATCCCGACCGCTCGTACCTGCCCCGCGCCGAGCGGTTCTTCAAGGGTCTGAAGTAGCCCGACGCCGCCGTCGGCTAGGCTTGGCCATGGCAACGATCGTCGACGCGCACGGCGCGGAGCATCTCGACGCGGTCCGCACGCTCTTCAACGAATACGCGGCAAGCCTTCCGTTCAGCCTCTGCTTCCAGGGCTTTGAGCGCGAGCTGGCGACCCTCCCGGGCCGGTACGCACCGCCGTCGGGCCGCCTGCTGATGGCGCTCGAGGGCGGCGAACCCGCCGGCTGCATCGCGCTCCGAGAGATCGGCCCCGTGCCGATCTGCTAGATGAAGCGGCTGTACGTC
>CAZCPB010000027.1:2390-23857 GCA_964500365.1 uncultured Phycisphaeraceae bacterium | reverse complement strand
GTCGCGCGCCGTCCGCCCGTGCAATCCATCCCATTCCTCATGTCCTCTTTTCTCGGTGCCTCTGTGTCTCTGTGGTGAACGCCTCTTCTTCACGCCCCCCGCCCCGCAACTCCTTCATCAGGAACGCCCGCGCGAACGCCCACTCCCGGTCCACCTGCCGCGCCGAAATCCCCAGCACCTCCGCCGCCCGTTCCCCGCTCAGCCCCGCAAAGAACCGCAGCCGGACCACCGCCGCGGCATCCGGGTCCTCCTTCTCGAGGCGTAACACCGCCTCGTCGAGCGCCAAGAAATCTTCGGGATTCTCTCCAGAGGCCAGGTCCACCACCCCCTCCACCGCTTCCAGCCGCTTCCAGCTCCCGCCCCGCTTGTCCGCCCCACGCGCACGGGCGTGGTCGATCAGGATCCGCCGCATCGCCCCCGCCGCGGCATAGAAAAACTCCTTCCGCCCCGCCCCGGCCAGCTCGCGCGGACTCATCTTCAGGTACGCCTCGTTCACGAGCGCCGTCGCCGACAGCGTGTGCCCGCGCCGCTCGCCCTGCATCTGGCGCTGGGCGATGGCGCGGAGCTGCGCGTACACGGCCGTGGCAAGGCCGTTTTCCTGCCGCCCGTCGTCAACGCTTTGCTCGCTCGCGCTCACGCGCCCAGTCTACAGAGCATGCACTCATCGCCGAACCTACTTCGTCACGACCGGAAACGCCGAAACCGCTGTCGCACCCCCGCTCACACCAACGCCGCCTCCCCCGGCGCGGTACCCTCCCCCCATGTCCTCACGCTCCGCGGGGCGGAACAACCTCTTCGCCGGCATCTTCCTCCTCGCGGGGATCGCCCTCGCCGTCGCTGTCAGCGTCGTTCTCTCCGGCGCCGCCGACGCCTTCACCGTCTCCAAGCGCGACACCGTCCTCGTCTCGCTCGCCGAGGGCGCCGCAGGCATCAAGCCCGGATCCTCCGTCCTCCTCGGCGGCCAGGAAATCGGCAAGGTCCGCAGCGTCTCTTTCCGCCCCGCCACCGGGGCCGACGCCGGCGCCCTCGAGATCGCCGTCGACATCGCCATCCGCGGCGAATTCACCTTCTACTCCAACGCCGCCTTCTATCTCGAGAAGCCCCTCCTCGGCTCCCTCTCCACCATCAACATCGCCAGCGTCGGAAGCCCCGCCGCCGGCGCCGCTCCGCTCCCGGCCGGCGGCGAGATCCGCGGCACGCTCGCCCCGCCCTCGTTCCTCGCCCAGGCCGGCGTCGGCTCGGAGCAGGTCACCCAGATCCAGCAGATCATCTCCTCCGCCAGCCGCACCGCCGAGCGGCTCAGCGCCATGGTCGACCGCTACGAGCCTCAGTTCGACTCCATCGTCGCCAACGCCGATGCCGCCGCGAAGACCGTCGGCCAGCGCGCCCCCGACTGGGCCCGCGATGTGGACGAAGCCCTCGCCGGCGCCAAGAAGCTGGGCCCCGTCGTGGACGACGTCGCCAAGGGCGTCGACGAGGCCCGCGAGACCGTGCGCAAGGCCGACGCCGTGATCGAAGACGGCGCCCCCAAGGTCGCCGCCATCCTTGATGAGACCCGCAGCGCCGCCGAGAAGCTCAACCGCGAGACCATCGACCGCTTCAACCGCGCCCTCGACCAGGCCAACAACTCCCTCGACGTCTTCGCCTCCGTGGCCGGCGAGGTCAGCGGCCTTCTCCGCGAGGAGTCCCCATCCCTCCGGCGCATCCTCGCCAACGCGCGCCTCGCCTCCGAGCAGCTCAAGCTCGCCGCCGTCGAAATCCGCTCCCAGCCCTGGCGCCTCCTGTACACCCCGACCCCCAAGGAGAGCCAGACCTCCATCCTCTACGACACCGCCCGCGCCTACGCCACCGCCGCCAGCGACCTCCGCGCCGCCTCCGAGTCCTTGGAAGCCGTCACCGGCGCGCTCTCAACCCCCCCCGGCTCCCCCGCCGCGGCCCAGGCCGCCGACCGCCAATCCATCGAACGCCTCCGCGAAGAGCTCGACCGCGCCACGGACAAGTACCGCCAGGCCGAAAAAGCCCTGCTCGACCTCCTCATCGCCCAGGGCGGCACGTCCGCCCCGCCCGGGCCACGGTGACCCTCGCGCGGCACGCCGCGGCAATCCATCACCCCCGCCGTGGCCCCCCTTTCTCCCGGCCCCCTTCCTCCCGGGTATACCGTCAGCCCATGCCCCCCCCGCCACCCGACCACCGCCTCCCCACCGACACCGACGACGGCATGCTCCTCATCATCAGCGGGCCCTCGGGCGTCGGGAAGACCACCATCACCCGCGGCGTCGAACGCACCATCCCCGACGCGGTCTTCTCCGTCTCCGCCACCACCCGCAAGAGCACCGGCGTCGACGTCGAGGGCGTCGACTACCACTTCGTCTCCGACGACGAGTTCCTCGCCATGAAGGCCCGCGGCGAGTTCCTCGAAACCGCCGACATCTACGGCAAGCGCTACGGCACGCCCCGCGTCTGGGTCGAGGAACAACTCCGCCGCGGCCGCCTCGTCATCCTCGAGATCGACGTCGAGGGCGCGCGCCAGGTCAAGGCCCGCATCCCCGACGCCTACGCCCTCTTCATCATGCCCCCCAGCGAAACGGTCCTCCTCGACCGACTCCGCGCCCGCCGCCGCGAGGACGAGAACGGCATCCAGCGCCGCTTCGCCGAAGCCAAGCGCGAAATGGAGAACGCCCGGGCCTGCGGCGTCTACAACGACTTCATCGTCAACGAGAACCTCGACGAATCGATCGCACGGGCCGTCGAACTCGTCCGCGCCGAGCGAAGGCGTCGCCGCCCCGCACGCGCCTGAAATTCGCCCGCGCCGGCGCTGACCGGCGCGGCGAGCGTCTCTACATCCCCATCGGCGGCGGGGAAATCAGCGGCGGAAACGACGGCGGCGGCGGAGGGGGAGGCGGTGCAGACTCGGCCGGCGCGCTCGGCGTCAGCTTCGTCGCTCGCTTCGGCATCTTCGGCGCCGCGATCCTCACCTTCCGAGCCTTCTTCGTCGCTTTTTTCTTCGGGCTCTTCCGAGCGCTCTTCTTCGCCGGCTTCCGCGCCGCGCGCTTTTTCCCGGCCTTCTTCCCTGCCTTTTTCCCTGCCTTCTTCTTCTTGGCCATCCCGAAGTTCTCCTTGCCTCAGCCGCGCACCGCGGCGCGGCACGGAAACTACTTCTATCACAAACCGCCACCCTCTGCACGCCCCTCAACCGCGCCGACGGCCACGCCCCTCGCCGGCCCCGGCCCCTCGAAGAGCCCGTCCCCCCGCGCCAGGCGCGCAAAGATCAGCCCGGCCAGCAGATCGTACGTAAAGTGTTCCGCCATCGAGAGATACAGGCTGCCGGTCCAGAGCACGAACCCCTGCAGCACCAGCGCCATCACGAACGAGATCCCCGCCGCCGTCCACCCCTGCACCGCGTGCCCCGCGCCGAATGCCGCCGCGCTCAGCACCGCAGCGATCCACCACGCCGCGGACGCCGCGCCCCACGTCGAGCCGACGCCCCCGGCCCCCGGTCCGCTCCCCCCGACCCCAGCGCCCGGCCCAACGCCCGCACCACCCCCACCACCCAGCCCCGCCGCCGCCCACCGCTCGAAGAGCGTGTGCAGCACCCCGCGGTACACGATCTCCTCGCCCACACCTGCCGCGATGCACACCAGCACCCACAGCACCCAGTCCCCGCTGTTCCGCGGCAATAACCCCGCCATCCTCCGCCGCTCCGCCTCCGGCCGCTTCGACCACCGCCACCACCCGAACCCCAGCATCCCCGCCATCAACGCCGCGGCCACACCCCACGCCACCCAGTTCACCCGCAACGCCGGGAAAAGGTCGATCCCCGTCCGCCGCGCCACCCACACCGCCAGCCCCGTCAGCGCCGCCAGCACCACCACCGCCTGCACATGAATCGCCCGCGCCGGCGGCATCTCCCCGCCGCGCTCCAGCCGCACACTCGACATCACCGCCGCGACGGGCAGCAGGACCGCGACGATCACCACGAAGATCGCAGCAACCGGATCTATCGGCGGCATCGCGCCAGTGTACGACCGCACGCCCTCTGCTCACCCGTTCTTGATCTGCCGCGTGATCGACGGATCCTTGATCCGGTCATCCTCCGCCAGCATGAACGCCTTGCTCAGCACGATCGAAAGCGTCCGGTCCCCCTCGAACGGCAGGAAGATCTCTCCGCCCGCAGCGCCGTCCCGCGCCGAGCCCCCGGCCACCTCCCCCGAACGCGACGGCACGATGCACAGGTACTGGTCGTTGGGCTCCATCAGGATGTTCCCCGAGCCCAGGTGGATCTTGTACGTGCGCAGCTTCCCCTTCACGCTCAGGAACTTGTCCGAGATCGAGCACACCGGCCCGATCGCAAGCCGCGGCACAAGCCGCTGGAGAATGTCGCGCCGCGTCTTGGCCGTCTCGGAGAGGTCGCCGAAGGAGAATTCGCGCCAGTATTGATTCCCGAACTCGTGCCCGCCCTGGTCCGTCCACGCCGGGTCGAGCCCGACCGAGCAGACGCCGACGAACAGATCGACGTCGCGCATGACCTCGGAGAAGACCAAGGGCGGGATGGTGCGCAGGGGCGTCCGCTCGGCCCCGTCGCGGACGAACGCGACCTGGTCGGTCTGCAGGTACGAGTACGCGCCCGCCGTCCCGTACATCTCGTCGCCGATCGCCGAGACGACGAAATGCGCGGTCAACCCGTGGCGCTGGACCGGGAGCATGGCCGGCTCGCCGTACTCCAGCACGAACAGCGTGTGCTTCCATCCCCGCTGCTGGCAGAGAGCGTTGAACTGCCCCTGCTTGATGATGTGGCCCGCGAAGCGGTTCGAGTAGTCCCCCGTGCGCCGCTCGGCATCGGTCAGGATATAGACCTCGCGGTGAGCCTGCTTGAACGGCTGCCGGATCCGCCGGTCTTCGAGCAACGATCGCCACGCAAGAACCACGGCCGGCTCGGCGCTGATGGGGTGCCAGAGCCGCACCGTCGAGCCCGCGGGGGGCTCGAACCGCTTGCCCTTGACATCCACCCACGAATCCTTGACCCACAGCGCCTCGGCCGACCGTCCCGCGGACTCGAACGACCAGACGAGCCGGCGCGCGAGCGTCCCGACGAGCGGGTGATCGTGGTACCGCGAGCGCCAGGTGGCCAGCGGCCACGACCGGTCGGCGTGGAAGAGCCGCTCGAGCCGGTCTTTCTGAGCCGGGAGCATCTTGCCGATATCCGCCGCGCCCTGCTTGAACTCAGCGAGCGCGGCCTTGTGCTCGCGCTTGACGATGTCGGGCACCGAGGCGCGCACCTTGCCGGCGCCGTCGATGACCCGCACCTCGGCTCCGGGGCCCTCGACGCGGAGCTCGAGCGTGAACTCGCCGGCCTCGTGCCGCCGGGAGCCATCACCATCGAGCCCGAAGTCCGGCGCGGCGATCTCGTGGAGCTCATCCGTGCTCAGGGCCAGCCCGCGGGCCAGGCGCTCGAGCGCCGCGTCGAGCGTCTTCTTGGCCGTGCCGAACTTGACGAGCTGCCGCACCCGCGACAGCTGCGAGAGCGCCTCGGGCGTCTTGAGCTGCGTGAGCGCCCAGATGGCCGAGGTCCCGGGCTTGATGCAGCGCGCTCCGACGCCGGGCACCATCTTGTAGCAGGCCATCGCGAGGTCGCCCAGCGCCCGGGCCATGGGCGCCGTGTCGAACCGCGCCGCGGCCCACGCCATGCCGCGGAGGATGTCGGCGGCTCGATCGGAAGGAACAGAAGAGTCGCGCCCCTCGATCTTGCCGCCGGGCATGGGCGGGCGGGGCTTGCCGACAAGCGAAAACCACGAGCACAGGTGCTTCTCGACATGTCCGCCGGGGAGGTCGGCCAGGGCCTCTCCCACCTGTGTGAGCCACTTCGCGGAAGGCTGGCTGCCGGTTGAACGAATGCAAAGGTTGAGAACCTTCTCCCAAGCGGCGCGATGGGCAGGCTTCATCACACGCAGATCCAGGAATAAGCGGTCGGACCAGCGTTCGCCGAGGTCCACTCCAAATCCTTCGCCCAGTCCGAGCGCGCTGTCGAAAGCTACGACCGCCGCCCGATCGCTGGCGTCGTCCGTACGGGCGAGCCGTTCACGGAACCGCAGGAGGGCTACCGTCAGGTCGCGGGCCACGCCGGGCTTCAGAAGTGGCTTTGCAAGCCGTGCGATGTGCAACGCCATCGCGCCCCACGGGGGGTACACGAACTCGAGGCGCGCAAAGCGGCTTGCGGCATCGGCGATCTCCGCCAACGCCTCCGCCGGCGCAGATCGAAGCTTTTCCAGGCCCGCGATCGACAGCATCATGACAAGCTCGGTTCCGTTGTGAAAACGTTCGGCGCGCGTGTTGTCGAACTGGTGCTTGATCTGTCGTTGTGAAAGCGCCGCGGCGGCAGCGAACGATGTCGCGGCGACTCGCGCCGAGACGGGCTCGGCGATGCTCTTACCGGGAGCTCGTTGACAATGATGCTTCCAGTTGCCTCCGAGCCCGGCGCGGGCTCCACGCATGATCTCATTGACGGCGCTGAGAGCGGACTGATCGGCGCCCGGGACGCACGGAACCGTTGTGGATCGATCGTCATCGCCCTCGGACGGAACGATGACGGCGGCGGTCATCCGCTGAGTCAGTGGTGCGCTGGCGCTGCCCCCGAGTGTCTCACGCGTGAGCAGCACCTCTTCGAGGGCCGACTGCCGCCCGGGTTCGGCGTGCTTCGCGGGAGGGCGCTCCGATCGGCCCTGATCGGCACGATCGGACCACCGATCAATGACCTCGGCAAGGCGCCTCCGTGCGCTTCGTTGCCGGCCGGCCTCCAGCGACTCGTGAAACCGGCTCATCGGTGCAAGTATCTTGGGATCGGGAGCCCGCGCTCGCGTCCATCGCTCCAAGAATCCAATGACAAGCGCGTCCGACAGGTGGATCGACGGATTGCTGCGCAGCACGCTGAGAATCCGGACGATCATGTCGGGCTCGAGAGGCAACGATCGTCGCAGAAGCATGGCGAGAGCGATCTGCGCAGCGGTGCCCTTGGCATCGCGGCGTGACTTTCGCGCGAGCGCCAAAGCGAGCGCAACGATCTCTACCTGGATTTCCGGCGGCGCGCTCTGTAAGTCCTTCGCGCTTTCCGTCTTGAGCAAGTCGGAACGTGCGAAGTACATCGCCCAGCGATGCGGACGGTGCGGGCTGAGTGCCGTTCGGACGAGCCGTCTCAAGAGCGTGGAAGCCCGGGATGCGTTCGATCCAGGCGCCTTGGAGCCCGCGGAACCGGCTGATCGGCGACGTGCCGCCGGCCCCCGTTGTTTCGTCGCCATCCCTCACCCCCCCACCAGCGGCACCAGCTTCAGAAAGCTCACCTCCGTCCCCCGCCCGATCTCGATCGTCTCCTCCAGTGTCGCCGCCTGCCTCTCCCCCACCAGCACCAGGACCTGGCGCCCCTCGAACGCCTCGCACGCCTTCTCGAACTGCCGCTTCCAGTCGACGTCGCGCCCGCGCTTCACCTTGAACCCGTTCAGCGAAACCTCCGACTCCGTCGGCTGCACCAGCCCGACGAACGGCGCATCCTTCCGCCGGTTGTAGTCCTGCACCTCCTGGTACACCCGCTCCCTGATCAGTTCGCGCACCGTGATCCGCTCGGTCGGGAATTCGAGTTCGAACCGGCGCGTCACCGCACCCGATGCGGTCTCGTCACGGATGGTCAGCGTGGCAGGCATGTGAGTCCTTGATACAGAAGCCACCGGAAGATATCCTAATCAAAGAATCGAGGAAAGGCTCGATCTTGGAGCCGCCAACGACGCGTTCCTCCGCAAAGCCTTGATTCCGCTCATCAAAGTACGTCCATCGCACAGGCGATCCCCGCCGGACCCGTCGCGCCGTCGCCGTCTTGTGCTCGACCCGCGCGTCGGCAGGTTCCGGGCACGCAAAAGCCCAGCGTGAACCCGATGAACGCCATGGTGACCATGATCGCCGGGAGTGGCGGAGGATCCATCAACAACTTCCAGACAACCACCGACGCAGCGGCCGAGCAACCCGAAAGCACCAGGCCGTCCATCCACCGGCGACGCGCCTCGGCCGCGTGATCGACGATCGGTGAGTCCGCAAGATAAGCACACACGCCCGAGACCACAACGGTCAGCACCGACCACGGCAGCTTGTCCATCAGATCGTTCCACGCGGCCTGCGCCGGGGTTATGCCGTCGGTCGAATTGAGCGCGGCGAGCGATTTGAAGAAGAACCTGATCACAAGATCAGCACACACCGCCCCCAGCACAACCATGATGTACCGGCCCCAGCGCCGCTCCCCGGCTGTCCCACCTTTGGGACCGGGAATGAGGACCATGACCCAAGCCACGGCGGCCCCGTAGACACACGCGATCATCGTTGACTTCAGAACGATTGGAAGGAATTGACGCGATCCGCGCTCGCCCGCCGACAGACCGACGAACACCACCAGCATCGCGAGAGCGACCACCACGAACGCCTGGCACGCTCGGTTGACGATCGCCGTGGTGGTCCGGGACCCCGGCAATGAAACTTCAAAGCCCAGCCGCCTCAGGAATTCCGCGCGCCGACGATCAGATGCGTGCGTCTGAAGGGACGCGCGCGCGACGAGCCGGCACAAATCCTCGAAGAGCGCCCTGGAGCGCACGACCAGTTCCTCGTAGAACCGTTTGTTCGCGCGAGCGCCCGGCTCGGCCACGACGTGCACCTCGAAGTGATCGACCGCCGCATCTCTCAGCTCCCGGAATCGCGTCTCAAGCGCCCTCAGGTCGGCATCAAAGCGGCCGTGAACGGCCGCGAACCAGCGCTGGCCCGAACCCGCGTTCAGACCTTGGAGCACGCTCGCGCACTTGGACAGGTGCGACCTGCATTCGTCGCCGCGATCTCCGAGCAGGCGTGGAGCAAGCGAACCCAGCTCGGTGCTCACAGGCCCAAGCAATGAATCAGGCACGATGAAGCGGACGCCCATGAGCTGCCTCTTCAGCCGTCGCGCTTCCGAAGGAATGAGTGCCGCCGCGTAGAGACGTTCACGGATCCACCCGTCCACCCGGCCCAGCAGGGGCACATTCGGCAGGAGCGAGGTCAGCAGCAGCGCCGCCACGTACGACGAGGGCAGGTTCTTCACCTGCTCGGGCATCTTGCTCGGGTCGAACTGGAACAACCGCAAGAGCTGAGGCGAGACAGCGAACGCCACCAGCAGGGCGACTGAAAAGAGGACATACAGCGCCTGCGCCATGTGGTACCGGATCGCTGTCGTCGTCGAACGCGACGGTGGCGGGAACTCCCGGTCCTGCAGGCTGTTGAAGCGATTGAGCGAAAACACGGCGACCAGCAAGCCGCACAAGAGCATGTCCAGATCGATCATGGAACCCCCCTGGCGCAGGACTGTGCGCGCCTCACCCGATTCAATCGCGTGAAAGCGCGTCGGCGTTACGTCCCGGCCGGGACTTTCAGCCAAGTGAGGGGTCGCGCCTCAACTGATCGTCAGTTTCGGCCGCACCGTCCCCTTCCCCATCCCCGCCACCGCCACCTGCCCCTCGACGTTCGTCACCACCGCCTCGAGCGCCGCCGCAAGCGCCCCCCCACTCGCCCCCCCGCTCGCCTCCCCACCACCCCCGCCTGAAAAGTTCGCCGTCGGGTTCCCCTCGTCCGAGTTCCTCCGCAGCGCCATCGTGATCGGCACCGCCCCCAGGAACGGCAGGTTCAGCCGCTGCGCCATCCGCTCCGCCCCGCCGCGCCCGAAGAGGTCGTACTCCTTCACCGCCCCGTCCCTGTCCGGGTCGCCGATGAAGTAGCTCATGTTCTCGACCACGCCCAGGACCGGGATCCCAAGCTGCTGGAACATCCTCGCGGCACGCACCGCGTCGTCCTGCGCCACCTTCTGCGGCGTGCACACGATCACCGCGCCCGTCAGCTGCAGCGTCTGCGCCATCGTCAGCGACACGTCCCCCGTGCCCGGCGGCAGGTCGATCACGAGGTAATCGAGCTCCCCCCACTGCGTCTGCTCGGCAAGCTGCTTGAACGCCCCGTGCGCCATCGGCCCGCGCCAGATCAGTGGCTTCTCGGGCTCGACCAGCTTCCCGATCGTCATCGCCTTCACGCCGTGCACATAGAACGGCTGCAGCCTCCCCGCCAGCACCGCCGTCTCGAGCGAGTCGAGCCCCAGCATCGTCGGCAGCGACGGCCCGTAGATGTCCCCGTCCATGAGCCCGACCGCGTGCCCCCGGCGCGCCAGCCCCACCGCGAGGTTCACGGCGATCGTCGACTTGCCCACGCCCCCCTTGCCGGCCCCCACCGCGATGATGCGCTTCACGTCGGGCAGAGGCTTCGTTGAGGATTGCGGCGTCGGTGCGTTGGACATCGCCGGAATCGTAGGGGCCGGAGCATGGGGCTACCCAAGAGAACGCGGCGGAGCGGAGGGCGCGGCGTGACGCGGAGGGAGAAGTAGAAAGAGGAACTCGAAGGGCTCGAAGAACTCGAAGATTGGAGAGGCCCTGTCCCCCTTCGGGTCCTTCGAGTTGAGGATCTGAACGCGGTTCCGGCTCTCTCCGCGACTCTCCGCCTTCTCCGCCCCTCCGCGTTCTCTTGAAACCACCGGTGATAAACTCCGAGTGAAATTCACAGGCGCCGCCCCGGCGCCGGGGAGAAGCACATGGGAATCTGGGACAAGCTCCGCGCCGAACTGATCGACATCGTCGAGTGGATGGAGGACACGCCCGGCGTCCTCGTCCACCGTTTCGAGCGCTACCAGAACGAGATCAAGAACGGCGCCAAGCTCGTGGTCCGCGAGGGCCAGGCCGCGGTCTTCGTCAACGAGGGCGCGCTCGCCGACGTCTTCAAGCCCGGCACCTACACCCTCGACACCGCCAACCTCCCCATCCTCGCCACGCTCAAGGGCTGGAAGTACGGCTTCAACAGCCCCTTCAAGGCCGAGGTCTACTTCGTCGTCACCCGCCAGTTCACCGACCTCAAGTGGGGCACCCAGAACCCGGTCATGCGCCGCGACCCCGAGTTCGGGCCCATCCGCCTCCGCGCCTTCGGCACCTACGCCATGCGCTGCAGCGACCCCGGCGCCCTCGTCAAGCAGGTCAGCGGCACCAGCGGCGCCTTCACCGCCGAGGGGATCACCGAGCAGCTCCGCAACATCATCGTCTCGCGCTTCAGCGACACGCTGGGCGAGAGCAAGATCCCCATGCTCGACATGGCCGGCAACCTGAACGAGCTCGGCGAGTTCGTCGCCAACGTCATCCGCCCGGAGTTCGCCGGCTACGGCCTGGAGCTCATGAAGCTCCTGATCGAGAACATCTCGCTCCCGCCCGCCGTCGAGGAAGCCCTCGACAAGCGCAGCAGCATGGGAATCGTCGGAAACCTCCAGGCCTACACCCAGTTCCAGGCCGCCAACGCCATGGAAGCCGCGGCAAAGAACCCCGGCGGTGCCGCCGGCGGCGGCATGGGCGTGGGCATGGGCTTCATGATGGCCGGGCAGATGGGCAACGCCATGGGCGGCGCGGCACAAGCCCCCGGCGCGACACCCCCGCCGATCCCGGGTGCCGCGGCGTTCTTTGTCGCCGTCAACGGCCAGCAGGCCGGCCCCTTCGACGCCCAGACCATGGCCGAGCAGATCCGGAGCGGACGCGTCACCCGCCAGTCGCTGGTCTGGAAGCAGGGCATGGCGTCGTGGGCCGCGGCAGGTGAACAGCCCGAACTCGCCGGCGCCTTCGCCAGCGTCCCGCCCCCGCTGCCGTCCTAGCCCGGGCCGCACGCCGCAAGGGGCACGCCATGACCACGCCGTGCACGGTCACGCACATCAGCCCGATGCTCCTCGCCGCCGACGTGGACCAGACCGTCGCCTTCTACCGCGACGTGCTCGGCTTCACTCCGACGATGCACACTCCCGGGTACGCGATCGTCGAACGCGATGGCCGGACGATCCACGTCAAGCCCTCCTGGTCGGACGAAGCTCTCGCCGCGGCGAGGACGCACACGGAGATCTACATCGAAGTCCGCGGCATACTCGCCCTCTGGGATCACGTGAAGCAATTCCGTGGACGCTTCAAGATCCGCGACCTGTTCGACCAGCCCTACGGCATGACCGAGTTCCATATTCACGATCCCAACCGTTGCACGGTCTTCGTCGGAGAAACGACCACGATGGTGCGCGGAAATCCCGAGAACGTTTGAGGTGATATCGCGAGTGCCCGAGACCGAGCCGACCACCACGACAGCCCCCTCCGTCGGCGGCGCCGGCCGCGAGTTCCCGTGCTCGAAGTGCGGCGCCAAGCTCGTCTTCGCGCCCGGCACGCGCCATCTGAAGTGCCGGTACTGCGGCGCCGAGAACGACATCCCCGAAGAGGCCGAGGTCAAGGTCGAAGAGCTCGACTACTCCGAGGCGCTCCGCGAGCTGAGCGAATCGCGCGGCACCGTCGAGCGGCTGACCGTGCACTGCGACTCCTGCGGCGCGACGGTCGAGATGGCGGCCAACGTCACGGCCCAGGCCTGCGCCTTCTGCGGCACGCCCATCGTCGCCCACGCCGTCTCGCAGCGGCTGATCAAGCCCCACGCGCTCCTGCCCTTCGCCGTCACCGAGGCGCTGGCCCGCCAGAAGTTCCGCGCCTGGCTCAAGGGCCTCTGGTTCGCCCCCACCAAACTCAAGCGCTTCGCCGCGATCGAAGGAAAGCTCGGCGGCGTCTACCTGCCGTACTGGACCTACGACTGCAAGGCGACCACGCCCTACACCGGGATGCGCGGCGACGACTACTGGGTCACCGTCCCGACGACCGTAATGGTCAACGGCAAGCCGCAGGTCCGCATGGTCCAGCAGCGCCGCACGCGCTGGAGCCCCGCCGCGGGAACCGTTCGCAACGCCTTCGACGATGTCCTCGTTCCCGCGAGCACCTCCTTGGAACGCTCGCGCCTCGACGGCCTCGGCCGCTGGGACCTGAAGAGCCTGACGCCCTACGCCGACGAGTTCCTGAGCGGCTTCCGCGCCGAGAGCTACACCATCGACCTGCCCGCGGGCTTCGACCAGGCCAAGGCCATCATGCGCCCGACCATCGAGGGGACCATCTGCGCCGACATCGGCGGCGACCACCAGCGCATCACCAGCATGTCCCCGAAGTACGACGCGATCACCTTCAAGCACATCCTGATCCCGATCTGGGTCAGCGCGTACCGCTACCGCGCCAAGGTCTACCGCTTCCTCGTCAACGGCCGCACCGGCGAGATCTCCGGCGAGCGCCCGTGGAGCGCGTGGAAGATCACCGGCGCGGTCGCCGCGGGGCTCGCCGCGATCGGTGTGATCGTCCTGATCATCGCCCTGGCCCAGAAGTAGCACGCCCCCGACACCGGATTTCAGGCCTTGATCCGGGCCCATCTGGGTCATCTTGGGCGGCTTTCAGTTTCAACTCACCCGTCTCTGTGGTTCTCTGTGCTCTCCGTGGTGAATCCCTCCGATTCCCTCACCCACGCCGGCCTCACTTGAGCTCCGCGGTGATCACGCCGAAGGGCATCGTGACCTCGCTCTTGAGCACCACGCCGCGCTCGTCGGTCCAGGTCTTCGCCCGGAACGGGCCCATCGGCGTCTTGGTCGTGCCCGTGTAGAAGCGGGCCTTGACCTCCTCCCCCGAGGACCGCTTCAGCGTCGTGTCTTCCTCGCGCTTCAGCGTGGTCGGCGAGCCCTGCACCTGCCACGACGGGAAGCCGAACGAGTACGCCTGGTAGCCCTTGGTCTCGCCCGGCTTGAGCGGCGCGGCGAGGAAGGTCAGGTACTCGCCGCTCTGGACCGGCAGGGCGATCAGCGCGTCGGTTGAGCGCGCGAGCTCCTGCTCGGGCTCGGGCTTGTCGCCGCGCTTTGCCGCGGCACGGATCTCGCCGCCCTCGAGCGCGTAGCTCGCTTCGAGCGGGGTCGCCGTGAGTTCCCTGTACTCGGCCCTGCGGAACACGCCGTCCGCCCCGTACTCGGCCGTGAGGACGAACGGCTTCTGCGGCCCGCCCTTGGGCTGGGAATGGGCCTTGAGCCTGTAGCCGTCGTCGACGCGCGTGATGATGAAATCTTCGGTGCCGGCGTCGTACGGGCCGAACTTGAGCACGTACGTCCCCCTGGCCACTACCTCTCCGGGCAGGTCCATATCGACCTTCGTCTCGACCGGGCGCGTCGCGGCGACGATCTCGCGCACCGAGTCGATCATGGCGTCGAGCGCAGCGCGGTCGAAGAAGCGCCCGCGCAGGAAGACCCCCGCGATCTTCGTCGAGTTGCCGATGTCCTCGAGCGGATTGGCCGAGAGGAGAACGAGCGACGCGGACTTGCCCGCGGCGACCGAGCCCAGGCGCGAGTCCACGCCGCAGAACTTCGCGGGCACGATCGTCGCCGCCCGGAGGATGTCCGCCGCCGGGACCCCCGCCTCCGCGAAGAGCTTCATCTCGTCGTGCACCGAGGCGCCGGCGAAGACGTAGGGGTTGGCCAGGTCGGTGCCGATCATCATGGGGACGCCGGCCTTGTGAAGCAGGCCGACCATCGCCTTCAGATGGGGCATGTTCTGCTGCGCGAGGCGGGAGAACCCGCCGCGGTAGCGCTCCTCGTTCCAGAACGAGCGGATCTCGGTGGGGACGAGAGACACGCGCTCGTCGGCGTCGGGGTTGCCGCCGGCGATCGAGCCGATCCCGGCCATGACGACGAGCGTCGGGCACTGCATCATCTTCTTGTCGGCGAGCTTCCTGAGTTCGGCGTCGAGTGCCGCGGGGTCGGCCCGCGGCAGCCGGTTCCACGCGAACATGCCCGCCCACACGCCGGCCCGCCTTTCGGCGTCGCTCAATTCCTGCGGCACGAGGCGCGCGATAAGCGTCTCGAAGCCCATCATGTGCTCGTTGCAGTCCTGGCCGGCGTCCATGGCGATGTCGAGGTCGACGGAGTTGGGAACGTGCCCGACGGCCTTGAGGCCGAGGTCGTGGGCTTCCTTGACGGCCGCGCGGTAGACCTCGGGCTTGAGCAGGCTGTAGACCTTGATCATGTCGACACCGGCATCCTTGAGCTTGCGGACGGCGGCGCGGGCCTCTTCGGGGGTGTCGCAGGCCTCGGAGAAGGGCCAGACCGGCGGCTTGCCGTCCACGATGTTGCCGGTGCACACCATCTCGGGTCCGACGGCGTCGGGGCGGTTGAGGCGGTCGCGCAGGGCGATCACGGTTGAGGTGTCGTTGCCCATCTCGCGGACGAAGGTGACGCCGTGGGCGATGCAGAGGGGGTCGTACGTGTCGGGGCTGACGTAGTGGACGTGGGCATCGAAGAGGCCGGGGATGAGGTAGAGGCCCGTGCCGTCGACCGTCGACGCCTTGCCGCGCCCGTCGTCGGGGGTCGTGCCCCGCACCGACGAGATCACCCCGTCATCGATGCGAACGGTCTGCGCCGGCAACGCCCGCCCGGCCTCCACGTCTATGACGGTGACATTGCTGATGGTGTGGGAGTCGGGCGGGTCAGCGGCGACGGCGGTCGCCGCCGCGAGGGTCGCGAGGGCGGCGAGGGCCAGACGGGGGCCGTGCATGGGGTGTTCTCCGGGTCCTGGGCATGATACCTGTGTGAGAGGCTGTCCCGTGATTCCTGGCGGGGCTGCGGGGACGGCCCGGGGATCCTGGGCAGGATTGTGTGGAATCGTGTGACAAGTGGTGGTAGGTTCGTGGGCAGCCGGGAATCGCCGCGCCGCGTCGCGGGGCAACGGCTAACGAAGCGTTCCGGCCCCCGGGGCCGTCCGAGCAAAGGAGTCGCCATGAAGCTGCGTGCATCGTCGTTGTGTGCGGGGGGTCTGATCGCGGCCTGCGGGCTGGCCGTCGAGGCCGGTGCCCAGGAAATCGAAGTGATCTACACCAAGATCCCCGGCCATTCGACGGCCGTGGTGCCCGGGGCCCTGAACGGGGCCGGGGTGCCGACCTTCACCGAGTGGAGGGCGATGGAGGACCTCGTGATGCGGGCCGACGGGCAGCAGTGGTGCCTGAAGGGCCGCACGCAGCTGACCCCGGACCAGGAGACGATCCTGGTGCTCGGATCGGGGACGTCGGGGACGATGTTCTGCCAGGAGGACCAGCCGTTCCAGGGCGGCGTGGCGGGGGAGAAGTACGACTTCTTCGACTCGCCGAGCCCGGTCTCGTGGGACAGCAGCGGGAACATCGGCTTCTCGGCGCGGGCCAAGGGCGGGTCGTCGTCGGTGTTCGAGAAGCTGGTGCGGGTCGTCGGCGGGGTGCACACGATCCAGCTCCAGATGGGCGACCCGGCGCTCGGGCTCACGGACGTGCCGGGCAACCCCGCGGATGACGAACTGTTCGGCAACTCGATGGGCAGCGTCCAGCTGCTCGACGACGGCACGCAGCGGTTCGTGCAGACGCCCATCACCAACTGCCACTCGACCCGGTACCCGGCGTTCTTCAAAGGGAACACCTCGTTCCGCCAGTCGGGCGTGAGCCTCATCGACGGGGAAACGTGGGACAATTTCGGCCTCTCCGACGCCGGCGGCACGCCCGACGGCATGCACTGGTACGCCGAGGGCGACACCGAGAACAGCAACACGGCGATCGACGGCATCCTGGCCGTGGACGACGCGGTCGTGCTCCGCGAGGGCTCGCCGGTGGCGGGGGTCGGGACGCCGACCATGGCGGACGTTTTCTTCACGAACATGCTGGCCGACGGGACGTGGTTCTCGCGCGGCGACGACCCGGCGGACAACGACTGGGCGGTACGCAACGGCGCGCTCGTCGCCCAGACGGGCGACCCCATCACGCCCGGCAACGCCGAGACGTGGGGCAACACGTTCAGCGCGTTTACCGGCAACAAGTTCAACCAGTGGATCCTGGTCGGGAACACCAGCGCGGGCGCTGCGGGGGACAACGTCGTCGTCCTGTCCGGCCTTCGGGTCGTGGTCCGCGAGGGCGACCCCGTGGACCTCGACGGCAACGGAATGTTCGACGACGACGTCTTCATCGGACGCTTCAACAACACGCTCGCGCCGTTCAACCCGGACGACTTCGTCCTCACCGACGACATGATGCTGTACTTCATCGCCAACATCCGGAGCAGCACGGCCGACCTGAACGGCAACCCGTCGTTCTCGACGCCGGTGGCGTTCCTGCGGAAGCAGCTCTACTGCCCCGCCGACCACAACCAGGACGGGTTCGTGACCGGAGACGATTTCGACGAGTTCGTCGCCCTCTTCGTGGACGGGCTCATCGGCGCCGACTTCGACGGCAACGGGTTCGTCAACGGCGACGACTTCGACCGCTTCGTGGCGCACTTCGAGCAAGGGTGCTGAGGGTTGCGGGGCGGACGCCCCGCGTCGATTCGAGCACGTGGAACTTGGAGGGCGGCCGTGTGAAGCGGCCGCCCTTTTTTTCAAGAGCGCGCGACGCCCCCCTCACGAGCCCGACGCGCGAGCGAGGGGGCCCGGCCGTCCTCTCGATCAGGACGCCCCGCGGCGCGCCGTGAAGACCGGCAGGTGGATGTGCCAGAGGATGCCGGCGGCCCGCATGGCGAAGGCGACGATCAGCCCTGCCGCGGCGGCGAGTTCGATGCGGGCGCCGGCACGGGCGAGCCCGACCATGACCGCCGCGCCCGCGAGGGCGGCGATGGCGTAGAGCTCGCGGTGGAGTATGAGGGGCAACTGGTTGCGGAGGACATCGCGGATGAGCCCGCCGCCGCTGGCGGTGAGGACGCCCATGAGCATCGCGATCAGCGGCGAAGCGCCGTGCGACAGGGCGATGTCGGTGCCGATGACCGTGAACACGGCGAGCCCGGCGGCGTCGGCCCAGGTGAGCGCGTGCTCGAGGCGTTGCAGGCGGTCGGCGATGAAGAAGACGACGATGCCGGGGACGGCGGCGAGCACGAGGTAGATCGGGTGCGCGATCCAGAAGACCTCGCGGGCCAGGAGGAGGTCGCGGATGGTGCCGCCGCCGACGGCGGTGGCGAGGGCGAGGAGGACGAAGCCGGTGATGTCGAGGCGGCGCTGGGCGGCGGCGAGGCCGCCGCTCACCGCGAACACGACCGTGCCGGCGTAATCGGCGAGTTGGATGGGCGGGGGCATGGGGGGCGTGGGGTCTTGGGGGCGTGAGTGGCGGTGAGGCGGGCCCGGCCACGGCGCCCGTGTCGATCGTCAGTGGTACAAGCCCACCGGGTTTCGCCGGTCCGGCCCTGCTCCTTGGCGCCCTCCTGCGCGTCGGCGCCACGCAACTTACCGATGATCATCCTCGTCGCCGAAGCCTTCGTCCGTGATGGAAGGCCCGTTGCCGATGATCGCCTGCTCGCCGCTCAGGGACCCGATGATCGGCTTGCCGTGTTTCATGCCCACGCTGGCGAGGAACTCAAGGGCCAGCGGCTTGGTTGACTCCTTGCCGAGTGCTTCGATCCGTGCCTGCATCGCGGCGACCTTGTCGGGGTGTGCCGCGGCGACGTTGTTCTTCTCGGAGGGGTCCTCGGCGAGGTTGTACAGGTCAACGCTCGTGGGGATAAGCGTTCGCCAGATGAGCTTCCAGTCGCCCTGGCGCACGGCGCCCCGGAACGGCTCGACGTTGTAGATGATCTCGGTGCGCGGCGACGGCTTGTTCTCCGCGATCACGGGCCAGACGTCGACGCCGTCGAGCGGCTTGCACTTGGCCGTGGAAGCCCCCGCGAGCGCGGCCAGAGTGGGATACAGGTCCACGACGTGGATCATCCCATCGACCGTCCCGGGCTTGATGCGCCCCGGCCAGTTCGCGCACGCCACGACGCGGCAGCCGCCCTCGAACAGCGATCCCTTCCCGTCGCGGTAGGGTCCGTTGTCGCAGGGGATCCTGATCTTCGAGACGTCGGCCATCTGCCCGGCGAACATCGCGTTGTGCGTGCCGCCGTTGTCGCTGTGGAAGACGATCAGCGTGTTGTTGCGCAGGCCCTTCTTGTCGAGCGCGGCGACGACCTTGCCGATGTTCTCGTCGAGGCAGTCCACCATCGCGGCGTAGGTGCGGCGCGTCGGGTCGGCGATGCCGGCGTACTTCTCGATGGTTTCCTTCGGCGCCAGGTACGGGGTGTGCGGCGCGTTGAAGGCAAGGTAGAGGTAGAAGGGTGCTTTGGGGTCCTGGGCGTTGATGTAGCGGACGGCGTCGTCGCCGATCAGGTTGGTGGTGTAGCCCTCCTCGTGGACGGGCTGGTTGTCGCGGAACCAGTCGAGGACGCCCATGTCACCGTGGGTGTAATAGTCGAGTTCGCCGATGGTCGCGCCGTAGGTGTAATCGAAGCCGCGCTGCTTCGGCCAGTGCTTGAGGTCGGCGTGGCCGAGGTGCCACTTGCCGATGATCGCGGTGTTGTACCCGGCCTCTTTCAGGCACTGGGGGAGAAGCCACTCGCTGGTATCCAGGCCGTAGGGGGCAGTGCCGGGGATGACCATGGTCTGCAGCCCGTAGCGAAAGGGGTAACGCCCGGTCATGAGGGCGGCGCGGGTGGGCGTGCACATGGGCTGGGTGTAGAACTGCTTGAACTTGGCCCCGCCCGCGGCGAGGGCGTCGAGGTTTGGGGTCTTGATGTCCTTGCAGCCGTTGAAGCCGGCATCGGCCCAGCCCAGGTCGTCGGCGACGATGTAGACGATGTTCGGGCGCGATGGCGGCTGGGCCCATGCTGCGCACAACGTCACACTAAGCACCAGAATCGCGCACACAAGCCGCATGACCATCTGAGAAACTCCTTCTTCGCCGACGCCGGCGGCCGCGCATCAACGGAGCGCGGCTCGGGGCGCAATGGAGCGGATGGTAACAGGGTGGTTTCCGGGTCGTTCGCCGCGGGGATGCCGGGGTTTCTCTAGCCGACGGGCGCCGCCGGTCGCGGCGGCTTCGCCTGCTTCTGGCGCTGACGGCGAGGTGGTAGGGGCTGGAGCGCGGCGTCCGCGCAGGCGATCGCGTGCTCGAGGCTCTTCATGCGGTCGAAGAAGACGAGAATGCCGGGAGCGGCGCCGAGGACGAGGTAGAGCGGCTCGGCGATCCAGAAGACTGTGCGGGAAAAGCGCAGGTCGCGGATGGTGCCGCCGCCCACGGCGGTGGCGAGAGCGGGGAGGCCGGTGATGTCGAGGCGGCGCTGGGCGGCGGCGAGGGCGCCGCTCACCGCGAACACGACCGTGCGGGCACAGTCGCCCAGTTGGATGATCGGGTTCATTGCGATGCGGGGGCGTACGCGTGGGCCAGACTGTGCGGAAGAGCGGTGCGGGGCGCGCGTGCTCGGGGCCCAGGATCGTAGTCGAAGGAGGGGAGGACTCATCGCGGACGTGGTCTTCCCTGGCGCGAAAGACAGTTCGATGCTGGCGGTAGCCGCCCGCTAGTGTCGCTACTGCTCTCTATTCCGCCCACCAACGCCCCCGGACTTCGCGACGGCCTGCGTGAGTCCTCGCGCTGTTCGCCGCAACGATTCGAGCGTTTCCGGCGGGATGCGCTTCCAGCGTCGACCGATCATTTTGATCGCGCCTTGTGCCTCAAGATCGCCGTTTCGAGCGGAAGCCCAAAGGCGGCCCACCGCGAGGGCGAATGCCTCGCTCGCCTGCCAGAGCGGGTGCTTTCGCTCGGATATCTTCCGAACTGCGCACGCGAGAACCGCGGTGGCCTGAAGGTCGTGGATCGAAACTACCGCGTCGACGATTGGCCCAAAGCTGTACTCGCTGATCCTCTCGCAGTGCCTCTCCGCAAGGCCCAGACCGGCGCCCGGTCGATGGCGGAGCACAAGGCCGATGGCGTGAGGTGAGTCTGTACCGTTCTTCTCGGCAATTCGATGCAATTCGGCGATCGTGCTGTCGCTCAGCGACGGGAAGGGCTCGAGGCATCGAATGGCTTCGAGAAGGCGTGAACCTCGCGCCGTCTTTAGTTCGGCCAAGAGTGACGATTCATCGAACGCATCGACGCCATGCGCGAGTGCCAACGTCTGACAATGTCGAAGGCGGTGGTCGGTGCTGAGCCTGTCGCGGTTGGCCAGTACCGACGGATGAAGAGTCGGATCGCCCGCGACGCGTTCACGCCACATTTCCACCCAGTCTGTCCAGGAGGACTTCGCACGTCTGCTCCGCGCCGGGGGTTCTGTGGAAAAGGACAGACTCAGGAACTGGGTCATGAGACCGGAGCGGACGCCGAATTCCCAGCGGCCGGGAACGAAGCTGCTTTCCTGGACCACCCATTCAACGTGCGGGACGCAGCGAACGGCGGTGGCCGCGGCGTGCCACTGGATCAGGAACGCAAGCTCTTCACGATCAGACCTTGCGAGGGTCAGTGGGTCATCGGGGACCGACGCTTGCCATTGCTCGAGCGCCCGGAGGCTTTCGAGCGAGAACTGTACCGGAGGTCCACCGGCGGCCTGCGCGATCGCGGGGAGTCGCTCACGCCACTCCATGAGCCGGGCAAAGAAGAACTCGCGCGCCGTGTCGGCGTCATCGAATTCCGGCAAACCCTTCGCGTGGTCTACCGCAGCTTCCATCGCGGTTTGTCGTTTGGCCATGGGATCCGAGAGTACCGTC
>CAZCPB010000027.1:0-2380 GCA_964500365.1 uncultured Phycisphaeraceae bacterium | reverse complement strand
TCCTCGATCAGAACGGTGTCGCGATGGACATCCTGACGGCGAGAGCCACCGCGAGACGGCGGTCGATCGTGAAGTCCGGATCGGACGAAAGGTCGAGCGTGACGCACCAACGATCTGGTTCGTTGTAGACACATTGGCCGCGTTGGTGGCCGTCGGCCGTCTTCACCGCGAATGTGGCCGTTGCGGTTTCCTGCAGCGACGGACCGTGCCCGAAGATCGCGGAAAGCGTCGCGAGTCCGCCGACCTGACCGACGGAGTCGAACGAGATAGACCAGAGATCGCGTGATGAGGCGTCGGTGCACTTCCAGATTGGCTTCATGCCGCGCGCCATGGTCAGCGTCCCGACAGGAATTCCGTTTGCATCGGAGACGGAAATGGCCGCGGTGCGCCATGGGACCGTCCTGCTCTCGGTGAATTGCACGAAGATCGGGCCGGACGTGCTCTCCTCGTGCACGGCGACGTTGAGCCCGGAGAGCGTGAACCGCATGATGGCGAAGCCTGCGCCGAGACCGCTGAGGGCGATGGCCGAGCCGATGAGCGTGCGCGGCCAGCCGGTCATTCCGTGGATGAATGGCCAGCCGAGCCCCATCGCGCCGAACAGCGTCAAAAGCATCGCCACGCGGGCGCAGGCGTCGAGCGCGGGGTTGAGACGCCGGTGCACGCGCAGCGCGTCGCGGTGACCGTCGCAGGAGACGGACAAGAGTTCGAGGCCGTCGACCACTGTTCGAGTGACGATGTACTGATCGGCTGTATACGGCGAAACGGATGCCGACTGCTCTGGCAATGTGTCAGGCGGTGCGTCCGAGTTGGAGCCGAACTCCATCGGTTCATGCTACCGCGGCATTCAACTTCGGGGGTCCTCGGCGCGCTCGACGAAGTGACCCGTGCGACTGCCGCAACGTCGCCGTGCTGCGCACCAAGTCGGGTAGGGCCTGCAGCACTGGCGCGCCGCGGGAAGTGAAGTAGAAACGGGACGAAGGAGCAAGCGTGGCTGGGTGGGCGCGGTGTCGTCGCAGGTGAGCGCCGACTTGAGGTGCACGAGGAGAACCGGAGCCGGAGTAGGCGGGAGTTGCTTCTCGATCCGAAATCACGCCTTCACGGGCGGCGGAGCGGCCACGCCGTGTTCGATGAGGCGTCGCCGGGCTTCTTCGATCTCTTCGGGCGTGAAGAGTTCGTGCCACCGGGGCTCGAAGACGATCGCAAGGTCCTCCCCCCGTGTCGAGCGTTCACGGCACGCGCTTGATGTCGGTGCCTTCCCCATTCTTCGCAATCTTCCCCAGCGCCCCCGGCAGCTCAATCCCCGCCTGGTGCGCCAGCTCGTGGATCGGCGGCAGCGCCCCCACCAGCCCGCTCAGGAAGTCCGCCGTCGCCCCGCGCGCCGGCGTTCCATTCTTGCTCTCCCCGTGGCGCCCCGAGTCCCACACCGTGATCTTGTCGATCTTCAGGTTCTGCACGGCCTTCACCTGCTCGTGCACCAGCTCGGGCAGCTTCTCAATCAAGAGGAGCGTCGGCGCCACCTCCGGATGGCCGCTGCACGCCTCGACCAGCTTGCGGTAGCCCTCGGCCTTGGCTTCGAGGACCTTGCGGATGCCTTCGGCCTCGGCGTTGTAGCGGGCAAGGATGGCGTCGGCCGCGCCGCCGGCCTCGCGCCGCTGCTTCTCGGCCTCGGCCTCCGCCGCGATCTCGATCCGCTTCTTCTCGATCTCCTGCGGCGCCAGCGTCTCCTTGGCCAGGCGCGCCAGCTCCCGCTCACGCTCGGCCGTCAGGATCGCCTGCTGCGCGTTCGCCGCCGCCACCTCGGCCCGCCGACGGGCCTCGGCCTGGATCTCCAGCAGCTTGGCGTTGCTCTCGGCCATCTGGGCGCGGCTGGTATTCTCGCCCGTGATCGCCAGCGCCTCGGCCTCCGCCACGCGGATGCGCTGCTCCTGCTCGGCCCTCTTCATCGCCGCCATCGCCTCGGCCTCGCGCTGCGCCGTCGCGATCTCCCGGTCACGCTTGGCCTGCATCTCGCCCGCGACGGCCTGCGCCTCCATCGCCGCCACCGCGATGCGCTGCGCCTGCTCGGCCTCTTTCTGGCCCTGGACGCCCGCCGCGATCTCGCGGCTCACGCTCACCGTCCGCTCGCGCACCGCCAGCGCCTCGCCCGTGGCGCCCTCGCGCTCCTGCTGGGCGACCTCGACCTTGGCCCGGTTGATCGCCTCCGCCGCGGCACGCTTGCCGATGGCGGCGATGTACCCCGACTCGTCGGTGATGTCGCGGACGTTGACGTTGATGAGCTCGAGGCCGAGCTTGTTGATCTCGTTGGCGACGTTCTCGTTGATGAGCTTCATGAACTTCTCGCGGTCCTTGTTGATCTCCTCGATCGTCAGGGTCGCGATGA
>CAZCPB010000026.1:0-23932 GCA_964500365.1 uncultured Phycisphaeraceae bacterium | reverse complement strand
CGTGCTTGACGCGACCGCCGGCCAGAACGCGCTCCGCCAGGCCGAGGAGTTCAGCCGCGCCATGAGCGCCGAGCCCGGGAGCCGCGGCGTTACCGGGATCTTCCTCGCCAAGCTCGACGGCACCGCCAAGGGCGGCATCGTCATCGCCATCAAGGACGCGACCGACATCCCCGTCAAGTTCATCGGCGTGGGCGAGACACCCGACGACGCGCAGCCCTTCGAGCCCGAAGCGTTCGTGGACGCGCTGTTCGCCGAGTGAAACCCGGCGCGCCGGTGCGACTACAGGACTTCTTGCTGCGTCGCCGCGAGCCGTGCGATCTCCGTGAGACCGGCCCGGGCCTCGTCGCTCAGCGACTCGAACTGCAGCGCCGCCTCGTAGCGGAACCAGCTCTTCTTCGTCGAGCGGATCACCTTCGCGCTCACCGTGAAGCGGGCGTCGGGCCCCTCGATCCAGAACGCCACGTCCTCGCCCTCCTTCAGGGCCTTGGACGTGCGGATCATGATCCCGGACGCCGAAAGATTGATCACGCTGCCCAGCTCGCAGGTCGCCATGTCGCAGCGGATCCGGCCGTGCCGACGGCGGTTGTCCGCCTGCGGCTCGTCAGGGGTCACGCGGATTCCGGATCTCGGCGACACCATGTCCTGCCAAGATCGGTCCTGCGCGGTCCGGCCTTCTGGCTGGCCGCCTTTGCATCCGGTTCTCGGTCCGCCGACAAGCGTTGCAAGCAGAAGAATCCCGCGCCGGTCGGCGCCCCCGCTCCGATTCTCGGTCGCACGCCGGGATCGATCTCCGCGTCGGAGCGGCAAACCCCTGGGTTTCCCCCGTGATCCGCGGCGGACTTGGAACAAATAGATCAAGTCGTGCGAGATTTGGCGTGCGTCGCCACATCGATGAGAAGCGGACCTTGCCGGGGAGCGGCCGCACAAGCCCCAAATCAGCCGGAGCTCATCCATGGCTCGCGCAGCAAGCCCCCTTTCGATGTCGCGGCTCGTTCTGTCGGCGACGCTCCCTTTCATCGTCGGCGACATTGCCGCTGGTCAGGTCATTCAGGGTGATCTGTCGATGGACCTCGAGTTGGTCGCCTCTGGCTTGGCCGCTCCGACCACCCTCACGCACGCCAACGACGGGTCCGGTCGCTTGTTCGTGTGCGATCAACCCGGGCAAGTCAGGATCATCGACGCCGGCGTACTGCTCCCTGCGCCCTTCCTCGACCTCAAAGCCCTCGGCGAAATCGTGAACGTGAACCCCGGCTACGACGAGCGGGGCTTGCTCGGCATCGCGTTCCATCCCGACTACGCCAGCAACGGGCGGTTCTTCGTGCGGTACAGCAAGCCGAGAACCGGCGTCTCGGGCGAGCCGTGCTTCGGAACCTCGCGCGGCTGCCACGAGGAGCTCCTGGCCGAGTACCACGTGTCGGCCGGAAACCCCAACCTGGCCGATACGCAGGGCACCATCATCTTCCGAGTCGATGAGCCCCAGTTCAATCACAACGGCGGAGCGGTGTACTTCGGCCCCGACGGTTACCTGTACTTCACCCTCGGCGACGGCGGGGGAGCCCATGACGGGCTCGCCGACGCTCCGCCCTCGCACGGGGCCACGGGCAACGGTCAGAACATCGAGGTTCCCCTGGGAAAAGTTCTCCGCATCGACGTGGACAGCGGCGCGCCGTACGGCATTCCGGCGGACAACCCGTTCGTGGGAGGTCCGGGGCTGGACGAGGTGTACGCGTACGGCTTCCGGAATCCGTACACGTTCAGCTTCGACGAGGGCCCGGTGGCACCGGGCAGTTGATCGTCGCGGACGTGGGTCAGAATCTGTACGAAGAGATCGACCTCGTGGAAAAGGGAAAGAACTACGGGTGGGTGATAAGGGAGGGGATGCATTGCTTCGACCCGTTCAATCCCAACACCCCGCCGCTGAACTGCGACACCACTGGATTGACGGACCCCGTCGCTGAGTACGACCACGGAGTGGGCATCGCCGTCGTTGCGGGGTTCGTTCACAGGGCCGCGTGGCCGCCGGTCGCGTTCGGCAAGTACTTCTTCGCCGACTTCAGCACGAGCTTCGCGTCGCCGGACGGTCACCTGTTCTATATCGAGCCCGACGTGGACTGGTCGGTCATCAAGCGGATCCGTCTCGGGGCCGACAACCACGCGCTGAATCTGTTTGTCAAGGGGATCGGACGCGACGGGATGGGCGAGTTGTATCTCTTGACCAGCTCGAGCCTCGGCCCCGCCGGCACCAACGTGAATGTGTGGCGGATGGCGGTTCGATGCCCGTCCGATTTCGACCGCAACGGGTTCGTGAACGGCGATGACTTCGACGCCTTCGTCGGTCTGTTCGTCGCGGGTGATGCCGGCGCCGATTGGAACCACGACACGTTCGTGAACGGGGACGATTTCGACGGCTTTTCAGAAGCGTTCGGCGGCGGCTGCTAGCGCTCAGCCTGCGCTTATGATTGTCCGCGCACACGGCCACTTGCAGAATCGACGAGAGGACTCCACATGCGTCTGGTGTTTGTCGCGGGCGCGGCCCTGTTCGGCGCTTCCGCGCCCGCGGCCGCTCAGATCAGCGCCTCGCTCGAGGCCGCGGCGGATAACACCATCTATTCAGGAAGCAACAACAGCAACGGGCAGGGGCCCGGATTGTTCGCGGGCACAACCGCCACGGGAGAGCACAGGCGAGCGCTCCTCCGATTTGATCTCTCCGCCATCCCCCTGCACGCGCCGATCGCCAGCGCGACCCTCACGCTCCATATGAACAAGACCACGTCCGGGGCCGCGAATTTCGACCTCCACGCGCTCCGCGAAGACTGGGGCGAGGGCCCGTCGAACGCGGGAGATCCGGGAGGTGGAGGGACGCTCGCGGGTCCCGGGGACGCGACCTGGACATTCGCATTCTTCAACACAGTGGCCTGGTCCGTCGCGGGCGGCACCTTCGACGGCACCCCCAGCGCGACGACGAGCGTGAATCTGATCGGCACCTACTCGTGGACGTCCGCTCAAGTGCGTGCCGATGTTCAGCGATGGGTGGACACGCCGGAAGACAATTTCGGCTGGCTGCTTCGCGGCCCCGAGGGCCTGGTGACCACGGCCAAGCGCTTCGACAGCGACGAATCCGCGGTGCCCGCGGACCGGCCGCGCCTGGTCATTGAGTACTTTTGCCCGGCCGACTTCGACCGCAACGACTTCGTCAACGGCGACGACTTCGACGGTTTCGTAGCGGCGTTCCTCGGCGGATGCTGACCGCGCGAGCCCGCGAACGAGGCGCCAACTCCTGCGTGTTAGGGAGCGCGAGCGTGTCGTGCGCTCGCCGTCCGCGCGGGGTCCGTGACGTCAGCACCCCGCCGCGAATCGATCCACGAACAAGTCGAAGTCATCCCCCGTGACGAACGAGTTCACGTCGATGTCCGCCGACGGCAGGCCCGCGTCGAAGGCGCTCACGAACGCGTCGAAATCCTCGCCGTTCACGAACCCGTTCGCGTCGAAGTCCGCCGGGCACGCAAAGTTGCGGACGAACGACACCGCCGGGCCGACCTCGCCCTCCAGCGTGTCCTGGCCGCCGTACGCCAGCCCGGCGTGCTGCAGGATCTCCTGGTCGGAAAACAGCTCGATCCCCCCCGCGCCGTGCGCGTTGAGCGCGGCGAGCACCGCGTTGGCAAACACGCCCTGCAGCGTCGTGTGCGGGTGCGCCCCGTCGTCCACGAACCCCGCCGTCGGGTTCGTGTGCTGCGGCGTGTCCTCCGCGTTGAGGTCGATCGACACGCCCCCGATCACCAGCGTCGCGTTGAGGGCCGTGTTGGTGCCGAAGATCGCCGTGCTCAACGCATTGAGGTCGAGGTGCACCAGCCCGCGCTGGTACGCCAGGATCAGGAGGGCCGCGTTCACCTGCGCGATCGCCGCCGTCACGCGGTTGCGCCGCGACGCGTTCGGGTAGAACTGCCGCGTCGCCGGCGCGACCCCGTAATCAACGAAGTTCCCGAGGACCAGCTTCACGCCGCTCGCGTCGAGCGTGTTCACGGCCGCCGTGACGTTCGCGATCCGCTGGTTGACGTAGGTGTTGATCTGCGATGTGGACCACAGCCCCCAGTAGATGTTGAAGTACGCCCCCGTCGCCGGAGAAAAATCGTTCGCCCCGATCGCCAGCACCGCGTGCGACACGCCCCCGGGGCCTACCTGCGCCGCCAGGCCCGTGTGCTGGCCGTCGGCCAGCAGCGTCGCGCTGTCGGCACCCGATCGCGCCCAGTTGTTCTGGTACCCCGTCCGGCGCGGCTCGCCCCACGTCCCCCCCGGCTGACCGTCCTGCGACGCCGTCTGGCCCATGCTCACCCCTCGGTAGAGCACCAGCTGCATGGTCCAGTTCTGCGCGTAGGAATACGTCTCCTCGCTGTACTCGTCGGTCAGACTGTCCCCCAGCGCGCCGAGTCGTTCGATCTGTCCCGCGGCGGGCGCCGCGACTGAAAGGGTCAACAGCAGGGCGGCAAAGTCCCGACCAAGCCGGGCGAATGCGGAATCCATGGGAGCGCTCCGGATAGCGCCCTCGGGGCGCCCCGACAGCATACCGAGTTCGGGCCGATGTTCACCGGGAATTCCTCCCGGAATCGCGCCCGCGCCATGAGCGCGAGGTTCATTCGGCGTACGCTCTCCGTCCGGACCTTTCGCACGGCCCGAGGAACGCGAGGACCACACGATGCTGACGATCGCCCGCGCCGCCCTGACCGCCCTCATCGCCTCGATCGCCGCTGCGACCCCCGCGACCGGCCAGTCGGGAAGACGCGCCGAAGACGGCGCGCCCAAGACCTCCAAGCTCAAGGCCGGCACATTCTCCGCGATCTCCGCACGCCCGATCGGCCCGGCCCTGAAGTCGGGGCGCATCGGTGACCTCGCCGTCAACCCGGCCAACCCCGCCGAGTTCTACGTCGCCGTCAGCTCGGGGAATCTCTGGAAGACGAACAACGGCGGCGTGACGCTCTCGCCCGTGTTCGATTCCTACGGCTCGTACTCGATCGGCTGCGTTGCGCTCGATCCGTCCAACCCCGACGTCGTGTGGGTCGGCACCGGCGAGAACAACAGCCAGCGGAGCGTCGGTTTCGGCGACGGCGTCTACGTCTCGCGCGACGGCGGCAAGAGCTTCAAGAACGTCGGGCTCGGCGACTCGGAGCACATCGGCATGATCGCGATCGATCCGCGCGATCCGCGCGTCGTTTATGCCGCCGCCATGGGACCGCTCTGGCGCTCGGGCGGCGACCGCGGCATCTACAAGTCCACCGACGGCGGTGGCAGCTGGAGCCGCGTCCTGAACGTCAGCGACGACACCGGCTTCAACGAAGTCCACATGGACCCCCGCAACCCCGACGTGCTCTACGCCGCGGCCTACCAGCGCCGCCGCCACGTCTGGACGCTGATCAACGGCGGGCCCGAATCCGGCCTCTTCAAGTCCACCGACGCCGGACGATCCTGGCGCCGCGTCGAGTCCGGCCTGCCCGGCGGCGACAAGGGCCGCATCGGCATGGCCGTCTCGCCCGCCGAACCCGACGTGCTCTACGCCATCGTGGAGGCCGCCGAGGGCGGCGGCGTCTTCCGATCGACCAACCGCGGCGAGACCTGGGAGAAGCGCTCCGGGTACATGACCAGCAGCCCCCAGTACTACAACGAGCTGGTCGCCGACCCCAAGGACCGGGACCGCGTCTACGCCCTCGACACCTTCCTCCGCGTCAGCGAGGACGGCGGGGCGAGTTTCAGCCGCGTGCCCATCCCCGATGTGCACGTTGATTTCCACGCACTCTGGATCGACCCCGCCAACACCGACCACCTGCTGGCCGGATGCGACGGCGGCCTCTACGAGACCTTCGACCGCGCCGCGTGGCGGCACTTCGGCAACCTCCCCGTCACCCAGTTCTACCGCGTCGCCGCCGACAACTCGCGGCCGTTCTACTACGTCTACGGCGGCACGCAGGACAACAACACGCTCGGCGGCCCCTCGCGCACAACCAGCCGCGTCGGGATCACCAACGAGGACTGGTTCGTCACCACCGGCGGCGACGGCTTCGAGCCCGCGATCGACCCGGAGAACCCCGACATCGTCTACAGCCAGTCCCAGCACGCCGGGCTCCTCTGCTACGACCGCGCCAGCGGCGAAGAGGTGGACATCAAGCCCCGCGAGAAGCCCGGCGAGGCCCCCTACGTCTGGAACTGGGACACGCCCCTCATCATCAGCCCGCACAACCCGCGCCGGCTCTACGTCGCCTCGCGCGTCCTCCACCGCTCCGACGACCGCGGCGACTCCTGGACCGTCGTCAGCGGCGACCTCACCCGCAAGATCGACCGCAACCAGCTCAAGGTGATGGGCAAGGTCCAGAAGCCGGACGCCGTCGCCAAGCACATGTCCACGTCGATCTACGGCAACTGCGTCGCGCTCTCCGAGTCGCCGCTCGTCGAGGGCCTCATCTACGTCGGCACCGACGACGGCCTCGTCCACGTCACCGAGGACGGCGGAGCTACCTGGCGCAAGATCGAAAACTTCCCCGTCGTCCCCGACATGACCTACGTCAGCGAACTCGAAGCCTCCGTCAACAGCCCCGACACCGTCTTCGCCTGCTTCGACAACCACAAGAACGGCGACTTCTCCCCCTACATCCTCCGCAGCGACGACCGCGGCAGGACGTGGAAGTCGATCGCCGGCGACCTCCCCAAGAAGGACATCTGCTACGCCGTCGCCGAGGACCACGCCAACCCGCGCCTCCTCTTCGTCGGCACCGAGTTCGGCTGCTACTTCACCCTCGACGGCGGCGAAAAGTGGCTCAAGCTCGCCGGCCTGCCCACCATCGCCGTCCGCGATGTCGAGATACAGCGACGCGAAAGCGACCTCGTGCTCGCCACCTTCGGACGCGGCTTCTACATCGTGGACGACTACTCGCCGCTCCGCGTGGCGAGCGATGAACTCCTCGAGAAACCCGCCCACCTCTTCCCCATACGCAAGGCCCTGAGCTACATCGAGCGCGACCGCCTCGGCGGCACCTACGGGCGCGGCTGGGCGGGCACGGCGTTCTTCAATGCCAAGAACCCCCCCCTCGGCGCCGTCTTCACCTACCACCTCAAGGACAAGGTCAAGTCGCTCAAAGAGCAGCGCAAGGAGGCGGAGAAGAAAGACGACTGGAAGTACCCGACCCTCGCCGACCTCCAGGCCGAGGACCGCGCCCTCGACCCCAGAGTCCAGCTCGTGATCCGCGACGCCGAGGGCACCGTCATCCGCCGGCTCGACGTGCCGCGCGACGACGGCATGCGCCGCGTCTCCTGGAATCTCCGCTACCCGGAGAGCACGCCGGTCTCCTCGGGCTCGTCGGACCGCGCCCCCTGGGAATCGGACCTGGGCGGCGGTACGCTCGCGCCACCCGGGAAGTACACGGCCCAGCTCTACAAGATCGCGGACGGCGCGACCACGGAACTGACGCCCCCCGAAACCTTCGAAATCGTCGATCTCGACCAGGCGACGCTCAAGGCCGCCGGCGAGGCCCGCGCGGCAAAATTCCAGTTCGAGCGCGAGCTCGCCGACCTTCAGCGCGCGGTCCAGGGCGCCGCCCGCGCCGCCGACGAAGCCCAGGACCGCGTCACGATGCTCCGCCGCGCGTGGACCGAAACGCCCGGCGCCGACTGGACACTCCTCGAGCGTCTCGAAGCGCTCCGGTCACGCCTCGCCGAAGTACAGCGCGCGCTGCGCGGCGATCCCACCCTGGGTCGCCGCGTCGAGCCCGAACCCCCCTCGATCTCCGAACGCGTGAACTCCGCCTTGGGCGCCCTCCTCGCCACCACCCAGCCCCCCACGGGGACTCAGCGCGACCAGTACCGCTACGCGTGCGACGAGTTTGAAAAGACCCTCGCCGACCTGCGGACGCTGGTCGAAAAGGATCTGCGCCCACTTGAGGCCGAGATCGAGGCGACGGGCGCACCGTGGACCCCCGGGCGGCTCCCCGAATGGAATCGCAAGCGCTGACGCCGCGCGGTATGCGGAATCTTAACAATCCTGTATACTGCCCGCGAAAGGGCCGCGATTGGCTGCACAGGAGGCCATCCTCGCGACGCGCACGACCACCAAGCTGCTCGATGCCCTGCGCGACCTGGGCAACGAGCCCGCCTGGTCCCAGATCGATGCCCGCTACCGGCCCGTGATCGCCGGCCTCGCCCGCCGGCTCGGCCTTGAAGGCGCCGACGCCGAGGAAGTCGCCCAGCAGGCCCTCAGCGAGTTCGTCCACGCGTACCGGGACGGCCGCTACGACCGGGGGAAGGGACGCCTCAGTTCCTGGATCCTCGGCATCGCCCACCACACCGCCCTCAAGATGGTCCGCTCGGGCAGGGTGCGCAAGGCCGCCGGCGGCACCGCACTCTCCGACGTGCCCGACGAGCCCGCCCTCCGCTCGATCTGGCAGGACGAGCGCGACCGCGCCATCCTTGCCCGCGCTCTGGGTATGCTCCGCGACGAGGCCGCCGTGGACGACCGCACGCTCCTGGCCTTCGAACTCACCGCGCTGCGGAACGTGCCCCCCGCCGAGGCCGCCAGCCAGTGCTCCATGAGCACCGACCAGGTCTACGTCGCCCGCAGCCGCGTGACGAAAAAACTGCGCGCGATGGTCGAGGAGCTCACCGCCGCGTTCGAGGAGGACGTGTAGGTGCCCGCCGCCTCGCCATGCCCGGGCACCCGCGACATCGAGCGCCTCGCGGGCGGCGGCGCCGACGCCCCCGACCTCGCGGCGCACGTCGAATCCTGCGAATCCTGCCGCCTGCGCCTCGAAGCCGCCCGTGACGACGCGGTGTTCCTCGAGCGGGTCCGCGTCCTCTCCGGAACAAGCCTCGCCCCCGAGGGCGCCCCTCGCCTCGCCGGCTACCGCGTCACCGGCGTCATCAGCTCCGGCGCCCAGGGCGTGGTTTACCGCGGCGTGCAGGAATCCACCTCGCGCCCCGTCGCGATCAAGGCCATCGCGGCCGGAGAGACCGCCTCTGCCCGCCGCCGCGCCCGCGCCGAGCGCGAGGCCGAGATCGCCGCGCGCCTCCGCCACCCCAACATCGTCACCGTCTTCGAATCGCGCTCCCTCTCCGACGGACGCATCGCCGTCGTCATGGAGTTCATCGACGGCGTCCCCCTCGACGCCTGGCGCCCCCCCGGCGGCAGCGACGAAGAGTCCCGCCGCGCCCTCCTCAGGGTCTGCACCGCCGTCTGCTCCGCCATCCACCACGCCCACCTCAACGGCGTCATCCACCGCGACCTCAAGCCCGACAACATCCTCGTCACCCCCGACGGACGCCCCGTCGTCCTCGACTTCGGCATCGCCAAGGCCAAGGGCATCGGCGCCACCATCACCGGCGAGTTCGCCGGAACCCCCGCCTACGCCTCCCCCGAGCAGGCCCGCGGCAGGCCCGACGACGTCGACGCCCTCACCGACGTCTACTCGCTCGGCGTCATCCTCTACCGCCTGCTCGCCGGCGCCATGCCCTACGAACTCAGCGGCGACATCTTCGAGATCGCCCGCGTCATCGGCGAGACCGAGCCCGCGCCGCTCCGCACCCGCGACCCCTCCCTCCCGCGCGACCTCGAAGCCATCGTCTCGCGGGCCATGCAGAAGGACAAGGCCCGCCGCTACCAGTCCGCCGCCAGCCTCGCCCGCGACCTCGAGCGTTTCCTGGCCGGCCAGCCCGTGGACGCCCGCAGCGATTCGGGCTGGTACCTGCTCCGCAAGGCCGTCGCCCTGAACCGCCGCCGCCTGGCCTGGGCCGGCGCGGGCGCCGCGATCCTCCTCGGCGCCGCCGGCGCGGTCGCGTGGAGCGTCGCCGCCGCCGCCGACCCCGCCCGCATCGCCGAGCGCCAGCGCGAGCAGGCCCGCGCCGAGAGCATCCGCGCCCGCGCCGTCACCGAGCTCCTCCGCGAAGCGCTCCCCGGCAGCGACCCCGACCGCCCCGAGCTCGCCGGCATCATCGGAGCCGGCTTCGGGAGGCTCTACTACCGCCTCGAAAGCGGCGCCTTCGCCGAGGAGCCCGACCTCGACCGCGCCGTTCGAAGCCTCTGGGGCCAGGTCTACACGGGCCTCGGCAGCGGCAAGGCCGCCGGACTCATCGAGTACGCCGAGGACTCCCTCCGCAACGGCCTCGTCAGGCTCCGCGCGCAGCACGGCGGCGAGCACCCCGAAGTCGCCGCCATGATGCACGACCTCGCCGCCGTCATGCTCGTCCGCGAGCGGGCCGCCGAAGCCGAGGAAACCTGCCGCCGAGCCCTCGCCATGCGCCGGCGGCTCGTCGGCGCGCAGTCGCCCGCCGCCATCGAGTCGCGCGCCTTGCTCGCGCGGATCCTCCACCACCGCGCCAGGCCGGACGACGCCGTCGCCGAGGCCGACGCCGTGCTCGAGTCGCTCCGTCGCGCCCCCGCGCCCGACGCCGACCTGACCGTCGCCTCCATGGCCTCGCTCAAGGCCCGCGTGCTCCTCGAGCAGGGCCGCGCCGAGCACGCCGAGCCACTGATCCTCGACGCCCTCGCTCGCCGTCTCAGGCACCTCCCCCCCGACGACCCCGAACTCCTCGCTTCCCTCATAGACAGCGCCGACGCCGCCGAAGCCCGGCCCGACGGACCCGCCGCACGCGCCCTCGCCGAAGCGTGGGAAACCGAGCCCGCCGGCGTCGCGAACCCGGTCCGCGATGATGCCGCCCGCATCGCCCGCCCCGACACCGAGTACGTGCCCGGCTCGGCCCCCACCGGGCGCACCATCGCCCTCCAGCGCCTCGCCCGGCTCTGCGCGCGCCTGCTCTCCCCCACGGACCCCGCCATGGTCGCGGTCCTCCACGCCCAGTTCCGCGCCGCCGAAGCCGAAAACCTCTCGGCCCTGCGGATCGAAGCGGCCGAGCGCGCCGCCGAAATCCTCGCCGGACGCTTCGGGCCCACCGACCTCTCCGTGCTCCTCTACGTCGAGCAGGCCGCCATGCTCCAGACGTTCATCGGCGGCAAGTCGCGCGCGGTCGAACTCGGCACACGCGCCTGCGACATCTGGGACGCCATCCCCGAGCACGCCCGCGACACCCTCCTCGCCGCCAACACCCGCCGACGCCTCGGCTGGTACCTCGCTCTCGACGGTCGGCCCGCCGAGGCTATCCCGCACCTCCGCCGGGCCATGACCGAGATCGCCGCGGCAGTGGGGGCCGAGCACCGCTCACACGCCCTCGCCGAATCCACCCTCGCCTTTTGCCTCGCCGAGACCGGCGACCTCGTTGCCGCCGACGAATCCTCCGCCCGCGCCCTCGCCCTCGCCGAGCGCCTCCCCGCGACCCCCAACGATCAGCTGGCACACAACCGCTTCACCCGCGGGCACGTCCTCCACCTGCTCGGCCGCCACGAAGAAGCCCGCGCCAATCTCGAAAGCGCCTGGGATCTCTACTTCCACCTCATGACCCCCGCCGTCTCCTGGCGAAAAGTCTGGGCCGAAGACCTCGCCGCAGTCCTCGCCGCCCTCGGTGACCCCGCCGCGTCCGACCGCTGGCGTTCGGTGCTCGACCCCGCCCCGGACCCGCCCCAATAGAACCGGATTCGCACGCGCCGCTATTACAATTCTGCTGATCGGTGTCAGGGCATCGGCCGGTACACTGCGTAAGGGAGTGTGACCAGCACGAAGGGAAACCTCGTGGTCGAGCCCGCCCCAGAACTCCATCCCGATCCCGCGCCCGCCCGGCCGCCGGCCTCGCCCGCCGCGCACAGCCTCTTCCCGCTCGTCTACGACCAGCTCCGCGAGATCGCCCGCGTGTACCTCTCGCGCGAGCGCTCCGGCCACACCCTCCAGCCCACCGCCCTCGTCCACGAGGCCTACCTCAAGCTCGCCGACCAGAACCGCGTCGTCTGGCAGAACCGCTCCCACTTCCTCGCCGTCGCCGCCACCGCGATGCGCCGCATCCTCGTCAACCACGCCAAGGCCCACAAGGCCCTGAAGCGCGGCGGGAGTCTGGCCCGCCTCGCCCTCAACGAAGCCCTCGCCGAGGCCCAGGCCCGCTCCGGCGACATCGTGGCGCTCGACGAGGCCCTCGTCGAACTCGAAAAAATCGACCCCGAGCAGGTCCGCATCGTCGAGCTCCGCTTTTTCGGCGGGCTCACGGCAAAGGAAGCCGCGGAGGTCCTCGGCGTTTCCGAACGCACCATCTTCCGCCAGTGGCTCATGGCCCGCGCCTGGCTCAAGGGGCGTGTTGGCGAGAAGGCCGCCCCGTGAACAACGACCGCTACGAACGCCTCAAGCGCGTCTTCCACGAAGCCGTCGAGGCCGAACCCGGCCGCCGCGCCGCCCTCATCCACGACCTGTGCGAGGGCGATTCGGAACTCGCGTCCGAGGCGTTCCTCCTCCTCGGCCAGCTCGAAAGCGCCGACGGATTCCTCGATGCGCCCGCCCACACCCCGCCGCCCTCGTCCAGCGCCGCCGCGATCGCCTCTTCGAACGGCTCGAACGGCGCGCACGACACCGGGGCCCCGCGCTTCGCCTCCTACACCGTGCTGCGCACCCTCGGGCGCGGCGGGATGGGCGTCGTGTACCTCGCCGAGCAGGACGGCACCAGGCGAACCGTCGCCCTCAAGGTGATTCGCCCGGGCCTCGCCACCCCCGGCGCCCTCCAGCGATTCGCCTTCGAGGCCCAGGTGCTGGGCCGCCTCAACCACCCCGGCATCGCCCAGGTCTACGACGCCGGAACCGCCGACACCGGCCACGGCCCCCAGCCCTACTTCGCGATGGAACTCGTGGACGGCGTCTCCATCACGCAGCACGCCCGCGAGCGCAACCTCGATGCGCGCGCCCGGCTCGCGCTCCTCGCCCAGGTCTGCGACGCCGTCGAGTACGCCCACGTCAAGGGCGTCATCCACCGCGACCTCAAGCCCGCCAACATCCTCGTCATGCCCGCGGACACTGCCGCGGAACGCAGCACCCAGCACCCGGCACACAGCACCGGTCTTGTAAAGGTCCTCGACTTCGGCGTCGCCCGCGCCACCACCCCCGCCCTCGACTCCAGCCTCGCCGGCCTCCCCTCCCTCAACACCCAGACCGGCCAGCTCGTCGGCACCCTCCCCTACATGAGCCCCGAGCAGATCGCCGGCGACCCCGACGACGTCGACACCCGCAGCGATGTCTACGCCCTCGGCGTCATCGGCTACGAACTCCTCGCCGGCCGCCCCGCCTTCCAGGTCGAGAACATCCCGCCCCTCGAAGGCGCTCGCATCGTCCGCGAGACCGAGCCCCCGCCCTTGAGCTCCGTCAGCCGCCTCTACAAGGGCGACATCGAGACCGTCATCGCCGCGGCAATGGAAAAAGACCGCGAACGCCGCTACCGCTCCGCCGGCGCCCTCGCGGCGGACATCCGCCGCTACCTCAACGACGAGCCGGTCGAGGCCAGGCCGGCCAGCGCGTGGTACCAGGTAAGGAAGTTCGCGAGGCGTAACCGCGTCCTCTCGACCACGCTCGTCACCGGGTTCGCGAGCGTCTCGATGGGCGCCGCCGTGGCTGTCGGTTTCGCCATCCGCGAGTCGCACGCGCGGGCCGATGCGGTCGCCCTGCGCGAACTGGAGGCCGAGTCCCGCCTTGAGGCCGAGCAGCAGGTCGCCCGCGCCGACCGCCATGCGCGGATCGCCCGCGCCTCGGCCGACGTGCTCTTCGACGTTCTCGCCGGCCCCGGCCCCGAACGGGCCGGGACGCTCACCGTGCGCGAATGGCTTGACGCGTGCGCGGGTCGCGTCACCGCCGAACCGCCAAAGCCTGGCGAGGTCGCCGCCGCGGCCTTCGATGCGCTCGGCGGCGCCTACCTGTCGATGGGCGATCACGAGAGGGCGGCCGAGTTCATGGAGCGGGCGCATCGAGTGCTCCGCGAGTGCCACGGCGACGATCACCCCGACACCGCGCTGCTGCTCGTCAAGCTCGGGACCATTGACGCCGTCTCGGGCAACCTCGAGGCCGCGCTCGACCGCCACCGCCGTGCCTACGAGTCGCTGGTGAGGCTCGTGGGCGAGGACGACGCGGACACGCTCTTCGCCGCAAAGAGCCTCGCCGACACCTACCACGCGCTCCGCCGCCACGAAGAGGCCGAAGCCATCATCCGGCGCGTCCTCGACGGATATGAGCGCACCCGGGCCGACGACGAGGAAGCCGTTCTGTCCGCGCGCGCGTCGCTCGGAAACGTGCTCATCGCCTTGAATCGATCGGACGAAGCGATGGCGGTCATCAGAGATGTCAAGCTCCGGACCGCCCGCCATTTCGGGCCCGGGGCCGAGCCGGCGTTTACCGCCCAGGCCAATTACGGCGTCGCGCTCCGCCACGCCGGACGACCCGCCGAGGCCGTCGGCGAACTAAGGGAAGCCGCCGGACACGCCTCTGCCGCGCTCGACCCCGCCGACCCGCGCCTTGTGAACATCCGCGCCAGCTACGCCAGAGCCCTGCGCGACACCGGACGCTTCGAAGACGCGCTCAACGCGCTCGCTCCAACGCTCGAAGCACAGCTCGTCCCCGGCGCGCCCCGCGCATCAAACACTCCCGAGGCCGCCGCACTCGCGGTCGCCATCTGCGACAAGTGGGGCCACCCCGAACGCGCCCTCCGGTTTCATCCGCTGCTCGACCGCGCCGGCACGTCACACTGGCCGAGGACGTCCGAATCCCAGCGTTGACTATCTCCAGGGGTGCCGATTTCTCCGGGGATCATCCGGAACGCCCGCGCCGCCCGACCGTACACCTCGGTAGCACGCGCGACCAGGACCCCCGGCCCCATGCCACCCCGACCGACCAACCGACGCCGCCGAGCGCTGCGCGCCGCCGCGCTGCTCGCGCTGCTCGGGCTGCTCGCACTGGTCGGCGCGAGATTCATCGCCGTCCCCTGGGCGATCCGCCGCGTGCTCGCCGGCACCGGCATCGCGCCGGTGAACTTCACGATCGATTCCGTCGACCTCTCCCGCCTGCATCTGACGAACATCAGCGCCGGCTCGCCGCCCTGGCTCACCGCCGACTCGGTCGTCGTGACCTACTCCCTCGCCGCCCTTGCCTCGGCCCGCGTGCGCACCATCTCTGTCCGCGGCGGCGAATGGACAATCCGCGCGAACAACACACTCGATCCCGGCACGCGCACCGGCGAAAGTTCGGCCCCGCTCTCGCTCGCAGCGCCCTTCGAGCGGGTTGACATCGAGGATTCAATCATCCGCATCGACGCCGGCGACCGTACGTATGAAATAGAAATGCACGCGACGATCGACGGATCACCCGGCGTACTGCGCGGCGACCTGCGCTTCAGCGCCTTCGATGCCGACGTGAGTGTCACCGTGACGGCCCGCGAAGGACGCGACGGGATCGTGCTCGACGCCGCCACCACGCACCGCGCCGCGATCGCGCTCGAGCCCCACGGGATCAATGCCTCGTTCGACTCCCTCGCCGCGCACGCCGTCATCGCCCGCGCCGACGATGGCGAAAACAAGTTCAGTGGCGACATCGCGATTCGCGGCGGCGCCGCGGCCCTCGGAGACACAAGCCTTTCCGGCGTCGACGCCGCGCTCGAATGGTCCCCGCGCGAGATCCGCCTCACCCGCTTCGAGGGCGTGGTCGGCGACGGCGGGGGCCTGAGCATCGCGCCGTTCGCGCTCGACACCGCCGCCCCCGTCGCGCGCGCCCGCGTGACGCTGACCAACCTGAGCCTCGCCGACTGGCTCCCGCTCCTCACCGGCGATCGGGCGACGGGCCAGGGGCGCTTCGGCGGGAGCATCGACGTCGCGCTCGACCTCTCGGGCGAGGAGCCGACACTCGTCGAACTCGGCGGAGCCCTCCGCGCCGAACCCGGCCACGGCTTCCTGCAGGTCCGCGACGCCGAGGCGCTCGGCGCCCTGCTCGACCGGCAAAGCTCCCGGGCCGACGAGCTGACGCGTCCCCTCCGCGACAGGATCGTGAGCGCCCTCCGCGACTTCACTTTCGAGTGGCTCACCGTGGACGTGTCCCGCGATGGGAACCAGACCGTCGCTCGCGCGTACATCTCCGGTCACGGCCGGCACGGCCCGGACCCGCAGGGCCTGAACCTCACCCTGTACCTGCACGTGGACGATGCGCTCATCGGCCTCGCCTCGCGCGTCGGGTCGCGTGCCGAGCTCAACGCGGCGGCGCGCCGGGCCCTGGAAGAGTTCTTCGCCACCCCCTCACCCGGAGGCGCGCCATGAGACGCAACCCCGAGTTCCGCGGATGTGCGGCCGCGGGCGCAGCACAGGCGGTGGGCGCGCTCGCGGTCGCGCTCCTCGCGTCGCCCTCGTGCGCCCACAAGGTGAAGGTAGACCCCATCAAATTCGAGCCGATCGACATCACCCTGCGCATCCACCTCGAAGCCGACGAGAAGCTCAGGTCCTTCTTTGAGGACAGCGCCGCCCCGGCCCCGACGCCCCCCGCCGCGGAGCCCGGCGCCGGTGGTCATGAAGGAGCCACACCATGACGCGGATCCTGGCGTGCATCGCCGCGCTGGCCGCGCTGGCCGCCGCGCCCGCGCCGGCCTCGGCCCAGGCGACCAAGGAGCAACTCAAGTCGCAGTTCGATGCCCGCGCCACCGACCTGCGCGAGCTCAAGCGCCGCGCCGTCATCGGTGAGACGCTCGAGGGCTACGTCGAAGCCGTCCCCGGCGCCGCCCCCGACGACAAGGCCGCGGCCGTGGTCCGCGATGAGAACGCTGACCGCCGACGCCTCTACCAGATCCTCGCCGACGAGATCAACAGGGAGCACCCCGACGCGAAGGTCAAGGCGACGATCGAGACCATCGCGGTGCGCAACGCCGCCCGCAACATCGAGCACGCCCGTCCCGACGAGTTCCTGCGTGTCGCCAAGGGCCACTGGATCCGCGTCAGGGACTATCCGCGCTACCAGCGCCTCCAGGCGCTCAAGGCCCAGGGCAAAGTCGGCGAGACGGCCGCGGGACTCGTCGAGGCCGTCAACCCCGGCGACAATCCCGACCAGGACCTCGCCCGCTTCGTCAGCGAGGAAAACGCCGCCCGCACCGCCGAATACAACGCCGCGGCGAGGGCCGAGGGCATCCAACCATCGGCCGTAGCCACCCGCACCGCCCGCCGTAACTTCGACAACGCCCGCGCCGGCGACATGCTCAAGGACGAAGGCGGCACATGGCGAAAGAAGTGACACCGCCACGCGGTCCTCCTCGCCGCGCTCACAGCCTGCCCACTCCAGCGCGTCCCACGATCCGCTCTCTCCCCAGCGCCCCGCGGGGGAGATCTCCGAGTCTTCGGGGACAGAGGGGGCGGACATCCTACGTGCCACGACTTTCGCGCCACTCCCTCCGCGAATGTCGTGCGACCAACCCACCGGCGCGTGGCCCACGCGCGGCATTTCAACACGCGCCCCGATCTCGGCCCGCAGGAAGCCCCGTCTTCCGTTATCGGCTCCCTTGCGTCGCAGAAATCTCGGGCGCCGCGCCACGAGCCGACGAACCGGCCGGCATACCAATTTGAAATGCCTCCCTCACTCCCGCCGCGCAAGACCCGGGCACTTTCATCCGCGATCCCTTTTCTCTTCACCGCTTGCGCCGCGGCAACCCCCGTGGAGTCGCCCTGGACCGTTTCCGGCCCCGACGACACCGCCGCCGTTGCCGCGGCGTCGCTCGCGGGGTGGTACGCCGCGGCGGACTCGTACGAGGACACCGTCGAGATCCGCGATGTGCGCCAGACGCTGCTCCGCACGATCTCGCGCGCCGAGATCCTCTCGCTGCTCCCCTGGATGAGCCTCGACGGCTCGACCGACGGGCCCGGTAGCCTGGCGTTCTCCGATTCCGGGCGCCTGCTCTTCATCGGCGTGCACGATGCCAACGTGCCCGCGGACGGCATGCCCAGCGACGCGGTCCTTCGGTACGACACCCAGACGGGCGCGCTGACGGTCTTCGCGCGCCTTGAGATCGCCAGCGCCGATCACCCCTGGCCGCACAACGCGCTCGCGCACTACAAAGGCCGGCTCTACGCCGGCGTCATCGGCCAGGTCCGCCTCTACAGGGCGCAGATGAACGATCTCACTGGGCCGCTGCTCTCGACCGCCGCGGCAGGCCCCGGCCTCATGGTCAACGGCCTGACGATCGACCGCTCGCAGGACACCCTCTACGCCGGGTGGGGCGATCACATCTACCGCGCGCCGCTCTCCACGATGTCGTTCACGGCGGTGGGCGCGATCGCCAACCTCCGCGCCCTGGCGTATTCCGACCACTTCGGCGGCACCGCGAACGCCGGGCTGTTCGCCCTCGAAGGGACGACCTCGCCCGCGTTTCATCGCGTGTGGCACATCCCCCCGGCCCAGGCCCGCGGCCAGCAGGCCTTCGCCCCGGCGTCGTACCTGAGCGGCGCGACCGACCGGCACGACCTGGCCGCGACCGCCGACGGCGCGCTGCTCGCGGGCGCCGACGAGGACGCGGCATTGATCACCGACTCTTCCGATGCGCGCCTCGACTTCGACGCGTGGACCGCCGACGAGTTCGCGCAGGTCATCGCCTTCGGCAAGAGCCTGATCTCCCCGGACGGCGAGCCCGACGGCTGGGTGATCGACGGCGATGTCCAGCAGGGCTGGACGCGTTTCCACCCCGCCACGCCGGACGGCGCGGCGTGGACCGTCCTGCTCCTGCTCATGAGCGACCACGTGAACGCCGACCCGCAGGCGCAGACGCTCGTGCGCACCGTGCTCGAGCGCTACGCGGGCCTGGCCCCGGACGGCATCGCGCCGAGCCGTACCGCCGACGGCATCTACCGGCACTGGATCGACCCTGTGACGGGATCGGTCAAGCCCGGCTGGGACCCCGAGTACGCGACCATGAGCACGATGAAGATCGTGCTCGCGGCGGCGCGGGCCGCGGCGTTCTATCCCGGCGACGGCTCGATCCGCCGATCCTGCCGCGCGATCGTGTGCGGCGTGTCCAACTGGGATGCGTACTTCCCGTCCAACAGCGCGATGTACCTGAAGGCGCTCGCCGGCGGGGGGCCTGTCACTTCGTCGGGTTCGGGCGGATTCCACGAGGGGATCATCTTCGCGGAGCAGCACGCGGCGTACGGCTCCACGACCGCGCCCTACACGCACTGGATCAACCGCTCGAACTGGCTGACGGCGACGCTCGTCACAGGACGCCCGATCGCCGGCACCGGCGCGGGTGTTTTCTCTCCGGCGTTCGTGAACCTCTACCCGCTCCTCCTGATCGAGGACTACCGCGCGAGCACGGCGTGGCGCACCCAGATCGTCAACCTCCGCCTCTCGGGCATGGCGTGGACCGACGACAACGGGCCGGTGTACAACACCGTGTTCTCGGCCGGGACGACGCGGTCGGACTGGGGCGGTTACCACGCCGACACCCTCGGCGACCATCCCGGCGACGTCGCGACGTTTCCGTCGCTCATGGCGATGTGCGCCGCGACCGGCGGCAGCGCCGTGCCCACGGCTCCCGCGGTCGCCGCGTACAACGCGTACCGGCGCGGCGCCCGCCAGACGTTCGCGGGCGGGGCGAGCCTGCTGTACCGTCGCTCGAGCGTGGACCCAGGGTACCAGCCCAACTCCGCCGGGCTGCCCGACGTGGCGCTGGGCGGCCTGGGTCTGGCCGAGCTCCTGGCGCCCGGGTCGGTGGCGGCGGTGCTCACGGGCCCGTACCCGTCGTGCCTCTGCCCCGCGGATTACAACATGGACGGGTTCGTCACGGGCGAGGACTTCGACGCCTTCACCGAGGCCTTCGTGCTCGGCGACCCAGGCGCCGACTTCGACCTCAACCTCTTCGTGAACGGCGAGGACTTCGACGCGTTCACGCTCGCGTTCGTCGGCGGGTGCTGACCCGTTATCGCGGGGCGCGCCGGCCGTTGACGCTGGTCTCGCGCACGATGATCGACGTCCCCAGCAGGAGGTTCTGCGGCGCCGACGCGGGCTGCTCGATCCGGCGGACCAGGAGGTCGATCGCCGACGAGCCGAGCTCGGCCAGCGGCATGTTCACCGTCGAGAGGCGCGGCCGCACGAGCGTGGAGAGGCGCGTGTTGTCGAAGCCCATGAGCTTCAGACGCTCGGGGATCTCGAGCCCCGCCTCCTGGGCCGCCTGCATGATCCCCCAGGCGATCTCGTCGTTGGCCGCGAGCACCCCGGCCCCGTCGAGCGCGCCCGCGCTCAGCATCCTGTGCGCCCACGTGTAGCCCCACTCCAGCGAGTACTCGCCGAACGAGCACTGGCCGTCCCGCAGCAGGATCCCGCGCTGGCTCAGCGTCTCCTCGAACGCCCGCGCCCGCTCCGCGGTGTCGTAATTGCTCGACGGACCCCCCACGAAATAGCAGCGCGCCGGCGGGACCGACGCCAGGAGATGGCGCGTCGCCTCGCGCGCGCCCGGGCCGTTGTCCACCCGCACGCTGTCCACCATCCGGTCGGGCGCATCGACGTCCACCAGGACGACGGGGATGTCGAACAGCCGGGCCCGCGAAAGCAGCCGCTCGTTGGGCTCGGTGATCATCAGCGCGACCCCGTCGAGCAGGCCGACGGGCATGAAGAACTCCTCCCCCGCGCGGTCGCCGGCGTGGGGACCCGCCCCGACGAGCAGGTGGTAGCCGCGGGCCCGCGCCGCCGAGTCGGCCGCGCGGATCAGCGCCGAGTAGAACTCGCCGTGCAGGTCCGGGAGCGAGATCCCCAGCACCCCGCTCTTGCGGGTCATCAGGCCCTGCGCGAAGCGGTTGGGGCGGAATCCGAGCTCGTCGATCGCCCGGCGTACCCGCTCGGCCGTTGTCGGCGAGACGACGCCCGAGTTGTTGATCACGCGGCTCACGGTCGCGATCGAAACCCCGGCGGTGTGCGCGACGGTCTCGATCGATGCCCCCCGGCTGGTGCGTGCCGAATTCGCCTTGCCCCGGGCCATCGACTCCATGATACCATCGGGGCTGGTGCGGCCGGCGCGCGGCGCGCTCGGCGCATTCCCTCACGCCATGGCGACTCGGCCTTCCATCACCCGCCGTTCTTCAGGCCAGCGTTCCGAAAGCGCTTTCATCAACGCGACCCGCGCCGGGATCGCCGCCGTTTCGCTCTCCCTCTCGGCCTCGTGCGCCGAGCCGCCGCGCGGCGGGCCGGCCCGCGCCGACCTCGACGTCGTCGACCGCGGTGCTCACCCGCGTCCGCCCTTCGAGTTCGACCGTGACGACGGCGCGTTCCTCGATCAGGTGCAGCGCGGCGCGTTCCGCTACCTGTGGGAGGTCGCCGACCCGGCGACGGGAATGGTCTTCGACCGCACCAGCGTGCGGGTCATCAGCGTCGCGGGCGTGGGCTTCCAACTCGGCGCCATCCCCGTGGGGGTCGAGCGCGGCTGGATCACCCGCGACCAGGGCGCGGAGCGGGCGGCCCTGATCCTGAGCAGCCTCGAAGGCCAGCCCGCGAACCGGCGGCACGGGCTGTTTTTTCACTATCTCGACGAGGGCACCGGCGCGCCCAGTTCCAAGGGGTACGAGACCGTCGTCAGCACGATCGACTCGGCGATCCTGATCGCGGGCATGATCACCGCCTCGTCCTACTTCGGCGGCGCGGTCGCGGAGCGCGCCGACCGCATGATCGGCGCGGCGGACTGGCGGGCGTTCGTCGCCGCGGATCCCCCCGAAGACTGGGCCCGCGGCTTCATCACGCTGGGCTGGCGCGCGGCCGACCCGCGCGCGCCGGGCGGCGAGGGGGCGCTGCTCCCCTATTACTGGGCCGACGCGGGCGACGAGCAGAAACTGGTCACCTTTCTGGCCGTCGGCGCGGACGCGTCGAAGGGCGTGGATCCGTCGGTGTATTACCGGCTCCGCAGACGCCTGGGCGGCTACAAGGACTCCGGCCCGTTCGTGTGGTTCCCGTGGTCGGGCGCGATGTTCACGCACTTCTTCGCGCACTGCTGGATCGGCTACGCCGCCATGGGCCCGGACGACCCGTCACGTTTCGGCGTGGAGCGCCGGCCCCGCGTGGACTGGTGGGAGAACAGCCGGCGCGCCGCGGTGATGCAGCGGGCAAAGGCGCGCGACAATCCGCGCGGTCTACCGGCGTTCGCGGCCGGCGCGTGGGGCCTCGGGGCCAACGACGAAGCAGGCGGGTACGCCGTGCGCGATCTGTACCCCGACGCCGTTGAGTTCCCCGGCGCGCGTGAGGGGGTCGATTTCGCGGACGCGAAGGTAAAGGACGATTGGGGCGACGGCACGGTCGCGCCGTACAACGCGGGCTGCGCGATCATGTTCACGCCGCGCGAGTCCTTGGCGGCGCTGCACCTGTACGCCGCGGCAGCGGACCCTGCGGGCCGCCCGCTCGCGTGGCGCGATCCTCGCGAGGGCGGCATGGGATTCCAGGACGCGTTCAACCCGGCAACGAGCTGGACCGCGCCGGACTGCGTGGCGATCGACCAGGGTCCGCTCCTCCTGTGCATCGAAAATGCCCGAACAGGGCTCATTTGGAGGCTGTTTCACGCGCACCCGGCCGTTCGTTCGGCCTGCGATCGGCTTGGTTTGCACTTCAAGCCGGAGCCCCGGGACCGCTGAGCGACCGGCGAAAACGCAAGAAGACCCTTGACGCTGATCGGGCGCTTCGGCAGAATGTAAGCGGTTTCAGCGTGTTTCATATCGGGCGGGAGTCGGGTTCGGCCCGCCCGGCACCGGAAGCACGCGAGAAGAGTCGCCGGAGTGTTGTGCTTCACCGAGCAAAAGGAGAGTCGTCCATGATGTCCCGTCGCCCCGTGTCTGTATGCACGGCCCTGTGCGTTCTGGCCGGCTCCGCGGCTTCGACCGCGCTGGCCACTCCCGTGATCAACGGCGCCAATCTGCACACCCGCGTCTTCAACGATTTCCCCGGCTCGACGCTGACCACCGTCAACAATTACCCCAACATCGTCGAGTTCATGGACGGCCCGATCGGCCCGGGCCCGTTTGCCAACCGTCACAATTTCCGCCTCTCCGACAATGGGGGGGTCACTGACGCGAGTTTCGCCAACAACGACGGGTTCGTCTTCGCGTCGGACGTGACGCTGCTCGGCACGGCCCCGATCGAGGGCGGGCTTCAAGTCTCGCCGTGGTGGTCGCCCCAGGTGGACGGCCAGTTCAACCTCAACGGCGGGACCGGCGAGGTCGCCGTCTTCGGCGGGCGCCTGCCCTTCTACAGCTTCACCGCCAACCACGGCGTGACGTACGCCATGGGCACGACGGTGCGCCAGCAGATCATCTACCGCCCCAACGGCCTCTCGATGGCCAGCCCCGGAACGATCGTTTATCAATACACGGACGGCAGCGGGACGTACACGAGCCCGGAACTGGCCTTCGATCAGGGCAACCCCGCCGAGGACCCGCCATACGGCCTGTGGGGCATCCTGAACGACGCTCGCGTCGGCGGCTGCGTCCAGATCATGAACTTTGATTCCGGGCAGCACTCGGGCGGCGCTCGCTTCGAGAACATGTACTTCATCCCGGCGCCCGGGGCGCTCGGGCTGATCGGCGCCGCCGGGCTGCTCGCGGCGCGTCGTCGGCGTTGAGCCACGAACCCCAGCACGGAGACCGGGGGCGGCTCGCGAGGGTCGCCCTTGTCTTTTTTGGTGTCCGGCCCGGCCAAGGGCGCCTTGACACCCCTCCCGGTCCCGGAGATACTGAATTGTAAGCGGTTTCACGCCGTGGTATTCGCGTCCCGCCGGGCCCGCCCGGGAAGCATGGAACGCTCATGTTCGCCAGCCGCTACGGACACTTCGACCAGACGGGGCGCGCGTTCACCGTCACCGACCCGGGCGCGCCCGCCCCGTGGGTGAACGTGGTCTGCAACGGCCGGTACGGGTTCGTCGTCAGCCACAACGGCGGGGGCTTCTCCTGGCTCGACAACAGCCAGTTGAGCGTCCTGACGCGCTGGGAGATGGACCTGGCGCGCGACGATCACGGGCGGTTCCTGTACCTCGCCGACCGTGACAGCGGGCGGCTCTG
>CAZCPB010000025.1:0-24076 GCA_964500365.1 uncultured Phycisphaeraceae bacterium | reverse complement strand
CGCCCGCGCCCGCCGCTGCAGCTCGACCGCCTCCATCGCGCAGCACACGCAGTCGTCGCTGGCGACGGTCTGGCGCTGCGCCTGCCAGTCGCCGAGCACGGCGTGGACGGCCTGGTCGACGAGCGCGGCGGCCAGCGCCGGCGCCGGCACCGCGCCCGGGGTGGCGCCCAGCCCGTCGGCGATGCCGCTCACCGACTCGAGGACCTCGCGCTCGAGCTCGAGCAGGCCGACCACGTCGATGTGTCGGCGCACCAGGTCGGCGATCAGCTCCTCGGCGAGGAGCTGGGCCAGGTTGGGGCCGGCGCTGGGCGCCAGGGCCACCGCGCCGTCACCGCGGCGCGGGCTCACGACGCCGCTCCCGCGCCCGGGCTGACGCCGCCGGCGGTGGCGACCCGCGCCTGCTTGACCAGGAGCTCGCGGAGCTGCTGGGCCAGCGCCGGGTGCTCGTCGAGGTGGGCCAGGACCTTGTCCTTGCCCTGGCCGAGGCGCGCGCCCTCGTACGAGTACCAGGCGCCGCTCTTCTCGACCAGGCCGAGCTTCTCGGCGGTGTCGACGAGCTCGCCCAGCTTGTTGACGCCGGTGCCGTAGAGGATCTCGAACTCGGCCTCGCGGAACGGCGGCGCCAGCTTGTTCTTGACCACCTTGACCCGGACCTCGCTGCCGATGGACTCCTCGCCGCGCTTGAGCACGCGCTTCTTGCGGATGTCGAGCCGCACCGAGCAGTAGAACTTGAGCGCGTTGCCGCCGGTGGTGGTCTCGGGGTTGCCGTAGACCACGCCGATCTTCTGGCGGAGCTGGTTGATGAAGATGACGGCGGTGCGGGTGCGCGAGATGATGGCGGTGAGCTTGCGCAGGGCCTGGCTCATGAGGCGGGCCTGCAGGCCCATCTGGGCCTCGCCCATCTCGCCCTCAATCTCGGCGCGGGGGATCAGGGCCGCGACCGAGTCCACGACGATGAGATCGACCGCGTTGGAGCGGACGAGCAGTTCGCAGATCTCGAGGGCCTGCTCGCCCGAGTCGGGCTGGCTGACGAGCAGGTCGTCGATGTTGACGCCGATGCGCCGGGCCCACGAGGGGTCGAGCGCGTGCTCGGCGTCGATGAACGCCGCGACGCCGCCCTCTTTCTGAGCGTTGGCCGCGACGGTGAGCGCCAGGGTGGTCTTGCCGCTGGATTCGGGCCCGAAGATCTCGACGATGCGTCCGCGGGGGATGCCCTTGCCGCCCAGCGCCAGGTCCAGCGAGATCGCGCCGGTCGAAATGCCCGGCACGGCCTGGTAGGCGGCCTCGTCCATCTTCATGATCGAGCCCTTGCCGAAGGCCTTCTCGATCTGGACGAGCGTCTGCTTGAGGGCGAGGTTCTTCTGCTTGTCCTCGAGCTTGACTTCGACGGCGGGCGTGGCTGACGGCATCGCGAATCTCCTTGCCGCGGATGGCCGCCCGGTCCCGTGAAGGGGGAGGGTCCGCGGACGCCGACGCGGGTGCTGAGTTCTCCCGAAGCCCGGCCGATGGCCGAGAAAACTCGGGAATTCAGGCCAAGGGCGGCGTCGGACGCGGGCTTGGCGGCGTTACTTTACCAAGAACCGAACGATGTGTCAAAGTTCAGGTTGGTGCGAACATACCTAACGTTGCGCTAAATCATGGGCGGCTCGCGGAGTGTCTGGTCCTTTGGCTATTCTCCCGTCACTGGAGGTGCGCGATTCGAAGCGTTGCCCGGGTCAGCGTGGCCGCCCTGCTCCTCTCCGTCCTCGCCGGGCTGCTGGTCGGGCTCTGCGCGTTCACGGCCAAGGAGGCCGAGGCCACGAGCTACCTCTCGAACGACCCGCGCGCCTGCGTCAACTGCCACATCATGCGCGAGCAGTACGACTCGTGGCAGCACTCCGGGCACCACACGGCCGCGACCTGCAACGACTGCCACGTGCCTGTTGATTTTCTCGGCAAGTACCTGACCAAGGTGGAGCACGGCTACCGGCACTCCAAGGCCTTCACGCTCCAGAACTTCCACGAGCCGATCCGGATCACCCCGTCGAGCCTCGAGGTGGTGCAGCAGAACTGCCTGCGCTGCCACGGGGAGTTCGTGAGTTCGATCGCCGGACACGGCGCGCCCGGCGCCGCGGCGACCGAGTTCGACTGCGTCCATTGTCACAGCCACGTGGGTCACGACTCACGGCGATAGTCCCGTTTTCGGAGGGCGATCCCATGGCCGCCACAGACCCGAGCACCAAGACCCGGGGCCCGCGCGCGACGTACTGGCTGCTGGTGATCCTCGTCGCCGCGGCGACCGTGGGCGTCATGCTCCTGCTCCAGAACATCCGCCAGCGCAAGGCCGAGGCGCTGCAGGTGGCCTTCCCGCTGACGACGCTGACGGAGCAGACCGTGGACCCCGCGGAATGGGGGAAGAACTTCCCGCGCCAGTACGACGCCTACCTGCGGACGGTGGACAACGAGCGCACGCGCTTCGGCGGGAGCGAGGCGCTGCCGGTCGAAGGCGGGGGGCACACGAAGGCGGTTCAGAAGCTCGACACCGACCCCCTGCTGCGGACGATCTTCGCGGGCTACGCGTTCGCGATCGACTACCGCGAGCGGCGCGGGCACGCCTTCATGCTCAGCGACCAGCGAGAGACGGAGCGCGTGACGAAGAAGCCCCAGCCGGGCGCGTGCCTTCACTGCCACGCGACCAACGTGGTCGCGTACCGCGAGGCGGGCCTGACGGCCGGCGCCCCCGGTGACCTGTCGGACCCGCTCCACTCCGAGCACGGGCAGGCGCAGCTCTTCGCCGGCTTCGAGAACGTGTGCGGCATGCCCTACGCCGAGGCGACGAAGCTGGTGGATCACCCGATCGCCTGCATCGACTGCCACGATCCTTCCTCGATGAAACTCCGCGTCACCCGCCCCGCGTTCATCGAGGGAATCCGGGCGCTGGCCGCCAGCGACTACCCGGTCCCCCACCTCCCGAGCGTCGAGCGGTGGCGCAAGGGCACGCGCGAGAAGCCCTACGACCCCAACGCCGACGCCATGCGCCAGGAGATGCGCAGCATGGCGTGCGCGCAGTGCCACGTCGAGTATTACTTCAAGGGCGAGAAGAAGCTGGTCACCTACCCCTGGCACAACGGCCTCAAGGTCGAGCAGGTCGAAAAGTACTACGACGACGCGGGGTGGACGGACTTCACGCACGCGGTCTCGGGCGCACCGGCCCTCAAGGCCCAGCACCCCGAGTTCGAGCTCTGGAGCCAGGGCATCCACGCCCGCAGCGGCGTCTCCTGCGCCGACTGCCACATGCCGTACGTCCGCGAGGGGGCCGTCAAGATCAGCGACCACCAGGTGCGCAGTCCACTCCTTTCGATCGCGCGGGCGTGCCAGACGTGCCACCCTCAGAGCGAGGACGAGATCAAGGCCCGCGTGGACACGATCCAGGACCGGCACGCCGCGCTCATGGCCCGGACCGAGACGGCGGTGGTCGACCTGATCAACAACATCAAGGCCGCCAAGGACTCGGGCGCGACCGACGAGCAGCTCAAGGCCGCGCGGAACTTCCAGCGGCGGGCCCAGTGGCGCTGCGATTTCGTCAACGCGGAGAACTCGATGGGCTTCCACGCGCCGCAGGAAGCGGCGCGGATCCTCGGCGAGGCGATCGACTACGCGCGCCAGGGGCAGGTCGAGATCGCCAGGATCGGCGCGCCAACGAAAGTGAGCGACGCGGGGTCATCGTCACCGCGATGAAAACCGCCACATAGCGCCCCCGCGCCGGTTCCGTCCGCCTCCCTGGCGTCTAGAGTCCGCCAGCGAAAGGAGGCGACGATGACGTTGATTCTCGCGCAGACCGACCAGGTCGAACAGATCGACTGGAACGCGCTGCTCCTCTCGCTCGCGGTGCTCGCGGGTGTCGTGATCGTGGCCCTCCTGGCCCACGCCCTGATCTGGGGCATCCTGGCGCGAGTCTTCCGGGCGGAGCGCTCGCCGTTCGTATCGCTGCTGGTCAAGCACACGAAAGCGCCGGCGCGGCTGGCCCTGCCCTTGCTCGCGGTGCAGGGCGCGCTGCCGGCCGTGGACCTGGCCGGCGCCGACGGGCCGGTCCGGCACGGCGTCTCGATCGCACTGATCGCCGCCGCGGCGTGGCTCCTGACCCGCGTGGCGCTGGCCGGCGAGGAGGCGATCGTCGCCCGGCACCGCACGGACGTGCCCGACAACATCGACGCGCGCCGGGTGCGGACGCAGGTCAAGATCGCGCGCCGGGTGCTGGCGGTCATCATCTGGATCATCGCCGGCGCTTCGGCGATCATGACGTTCCCGGGCGCGGGGCAGCTCGGGGCGAGCCTCCTGGCCTCGGCCGGCATCGTCGGCATCGTGGTCGGCATGGCGGCGCGCCCGATCCTCTCGAACGTGCTGGCGGGGATGCAGCTGGCGGCGACGCAGCCGATCCGGCTCGACGACGTGGTGATCGTCCACGGCGAGTGGGGCCGGATCGAAGAGATCACCACGACGTACGTGGTCGTGCGGATCTGGGACGAGCGCCGGCTGATCGTGCCCCTCAACGACTTCATCGAGAAGCCGTTCCAGAACTGGACGCGCCAGAGCGCCGAGATCCTGGGCACGGCGTTCATCTTCACCGACTTCACCGTGCCGGTCGAGGCGGTACGCACCGAGCTGCGCCGGATCTGCGAGAACGACCCGCGCTGGAACAAGAAAGTGTGCGTCCTGCAGGTGACCGACACCAAGCCCGAGGGGGTCGAGCTGCGCGCCCTGGTCAGCGCCGACGACGCGGGCCGGTGCTTCGACCTGCGCTGCGCGGTCCGCGAGGCGCTGGTCGCGTACCTCCAGCAGAACCACCCCGGCGCGCTGGTGAAGCGACGCGTCGACCTCGCCCCGAACAACGGCGCGCTGCGGGAGCTGGCCGGCGCCTCGTGACGGGCAACCCGGGGCGCGGCCTCGCTACGCTGTAGCCCTATGGCCAAGACGCCCGGCGCCGCCGCCCCCCCCACTCCGCCCGTGCCGTCCGGCACGGGCGCGCCCAACTCACTGCGAGAGCAGACCGCGGCGATGCTTGCGGTCGAGGCGTCGCTGCGTCAGGGCGGGGGCGCGAAGGCCGTCGACCGGCAGCACGAGAAGGGGCGACTGACGGCGCGCGAGCGCATCGCGCTGCTTGTCGACACGGACAGCGGCACGAAGCCTCCGCTCCCTGACGGTCGCGGCTTTGATATCGCCAACTTCCAGGAACTTGGGCTCTGGTGCGCGTGGGAAATGTACAAGGAGCACGGCGGCGCTCCCGCGGCAGGCGTCGTCACCGGCATCGGCCTCGTGCAGGGCCGGCGCTGCATGATCATCGCCAACGACGCGACGGTGAAGGCCGGGGCGTTCTTCCCGATGACGTGCAAGAAGATCATCCGGGCGCAGACGATCGCGATGATGGCGCGGCTGCCGTTGATCTACCTCGTCGATTCGGCGGGCGTATTCCTTCCTTTGCAGGAAGACGTCTTCCCCGACACCGACGACTTCGGGCGCATCTTCCGCAACAACGCCGTGATCAGCGCCGAGGGCATCCCGCAGATCGCGGCGATCATGGGCTACTGCGTCGCGGGCGGCGGGTATTTGCCCGTCCTGTGCGACACGCTCCTGATGACCGAGGGCTCGGGCCTCTACCTCGCGGGGCCGGCGCTCGTGAAGGCGGCGATCGGGCAGGAAGTGAGCGATGAGGAACTCGGCGGCGCAGCCATGCATGCGACGATCTCGGGGACGATCGACTTCAAGGAAAAAGACGACGACGCGTGCATCGCGCGCGTGCGATCGCTAGTACGCAAGTACGGGAGCGATCGCACCGACCCAGGAGTGTCCTCCGAGCATCTCGCCAAGGTTGACGCAATGATCGGCGTGCTCGATCGCGCCGCACATGCGCCAGACGTTCCGTCGGTAGACGACGTGGTGAAGGAGATCGGCGGCGTCGTGAGTCCGGTGCCGTCTCGTCTTGCCGATCACGTCTACTCGATCTTCGCCGACAAGCCTGGCGCGCAGTACGACGTGCGCGAATTGATTGAGTGCATCGCAGATGCACGCCACGATGAGCCCGGAGAACGCTCTCGCTCACGCTCGGAGCTCTTCCCCGACTTCGATGAGTACAAGTCCGACTATGGCCAGTCTCTGGTCTGCGGTTACGCCGAGATCGGCGGCCACCCCTGCGGCATCGTCGCCAACCAGAAGAAACTCACCACCCGCCAGATGCCCGGCGGCAAGGCCGGCCCGAGCAAAGCCACCAATATGCCCGGCGTCATCTACGACGACTCGGCCGACAAGGCGGCCCGCTTCATCATGGACTGCAACCAGCGCAAGATCCCCATCATCTTCCTGCACGACACGACCGGCTTCATGGTCGGGCGCGACTCCGAGCAGGGCGGCATCATCCGCGCGGGCGCCAAGATGGTGAACGCGATGAGCAATTGCATCGTCCCCAAGATCGCCGTGATCCTCGGGGGCTCGTACGGCGCGGGGAACTACGCGATGTGCGGGCGGGCCTTCGACCAGTTCATGTCCTTCGCGTGGCCCGGCGCCAAGTGCGCGGTCATGGGCGCCAACCAGGCCACCGGCACGCTCGCGACCATCGAAGAGGCCAGCCGCAAGAAGAAGGGCGAAGCGATCGACGAGGAGACCCACAAGTCGATCCTCAAGGCCGTCCATGCTTCCTACACCGAGCAGGCCGACATCCGGCACGGCGCCGCCCGCGGCTGGGTGGACCGGCTGATCGAGCCGCACACGACCCGCGAAGAGCTGATCGCCGCCCTAGAGGCTGCAAACCAGGGGTGGGACTACACACGGGATTTCCGGACGGGCGTGCTGCAAACCTGAACAAGCGAACGCGGCCGCGTGCTCGATCCCCGCGTTTTATGGGTCTGAGGTCCGGACCTCAAGATCCCCTTTTGCCTGCCATCAGGGTAAACCCGGGTTTATCCTGCGCGGATCCTCGCCGAAATCCGGTGTGAACAACGACACCGGAGGCAAATTCATGGCCGCACCGAAGCCAGTTTGCGAGTTCGAGAGATTGTGCGCACTGCAGGCCAGCCGACTGCTCGATTCTCCGCACAGCCTCGCGCTCGATCAGATGACCAGGGCTGCCGCGCGAGCCTTCCGCGTGCCAATCTCGACCATCAGCCTGATCGACGCCGACCGCCAGGTCTACAAATCGCGGGTCGGACTCTCGGACGATGAGACGACGCGAAGCGACTCGTTCTGCACGTGGGTGGTGTACCTCGACGAGCCGGTGGTCGTCACCGACACGCTCCAGGATGAACGCTTCTGTCGCAGTCCATTCGTCGTGGGCCGCCCGTTCATCCGCTTCTACGCCGGGGTGCCTCTTCGATGGAAAGGGGAGCAGACGCTCGGCGCATTCTGCATCCTTGACAGTCGGCCACGCGAGTTCAGCAGCGACCGCCTGAAAGAACTCCAGTCGATGGCGGCTCAGGTCGAATCGCTGCTGCAACTGGCCAACGGGACGAACGAGGTGGCGGCGCGTGTGATGTCGTTCGACTCCGCATCTCTAGTGTCTTCGCCGAACGGCTGTGCGGAGTGAGCCGCGGAGCCGTCGACCGACAGAGAGATGACGAACACCGGAGAGCGTGAGCGCGGTTCGTGTGCCCGCGCTCGCGCCTCCGGCTCGCCTGCGCGATCGCCGGACCGCCCGCTGCCGGATCGGCAGGCCGCCGGCACCCACCGGAACCGGACCCGAAGGGTGACGGCCATTTCATCCGAAAAAAGGGGCGCACCAACGGCATGACGTTCGCATTCAATTCAGGCGCGGCGCGCGCCCGTGGCACGCCGCAGGGAGCCTGAACTGTGTCGACGATTCAACCCAAGCCCGAACCGTTGTCCGGCGCCGCCCTGGAGGGCACCGTCGCGGGGACCACCGTCCCGCAAATCCAGCCGGTCCTGCCCGAGGCACCCGCCAAGCCCGCCCCCTGGCTCATCACCGCCTGGCCGGGCATGGGCAACGTCGCCATGATCGCCGCGGTGTACCTGCTCGAGCGCCTCAAGGCCGAGCCCTTCGCCGAGCTCTCCTCGGTCGGCCACTTCGACGTGGACAAGGTCGAGGTCAAGGACGGCGTCGTCGAACCCACGCGCATGCCGCGGAACATTTTCTACCGCTGGAACAACCCAAAGGGGCGCGACCTGATCATCTTCGTCGGCGAATCGCAGCCCTCGGCGAGCACGTACGCGTTCGCGCACGCCCTGCTCGAGCACGCCTCGAAGCTCGGCGTCGAGCGCGTGATCACCTTCGCGTCGATGGCCTCGCAGCTCCACCCCTCCGAGGAGCCGCGCGTCTTCGGCGTCGCCACCGACCAGCCGGCCTTGGACGAGCTCCGCCGGCTCGAGGTCAAGCCCCTCGACGACGGGCAGATCGGCGGCCTCAACGGCGTGATGCTCGGCGTGGCCGCCGAGCGCGGCGTGCCCGGAGTCTGCCTGCTGGGCGAGATCCCCTATTTCGCCGCGGGCGTGCCGAATCCCAAGGCGGCCAAAGCGGTGCTCGAGGTCCTCGCGGTGCTCGGCGGCGTCGAGATCAGCTTCGCCGAACTCTCGAAGCACGCCTCGATCATGGACCGGGCGATCCTCGAACTCCTGAAGCGCCTGCGCGAGGAAAGCGGGGGCGAGGACGGCGTCGAACTGCCGCTCCCCGAGGAAACCCCCGAGGAATCGGGCGTCGGCGAGGAATCCGAGAAGGCGGGACCCAAGGAGCCCGAGCCCAAGAAGCCCGACTTCGCAACCCGCACCCGCATCGAAGAGCTCTTCGCCGAGGCACGCAAGGACCGCACGCGAGCGGTCAGGCTGAAGGAAACGCTCGATGAACTGGGCGTGTTCAAACTGTACGAGAACCGTTTCCTCGACCTCTTCAAGCGGGCCGGCTGAACGGGTCAGTTAGTCCGCGCGGCGATTGTGCGGACGCTCCCGCGGCCCTTCGCCCTCAGGTCGGGCGTCCCCATCGCGGCGCGGGCCCGGTTCACGCGCCGGCCGATCCGTCGCGGGGAGCCGTCCGTCGATCCGGTCGGCCGAATCCGGACGCCGCGGCCCACGCTGGGCACCCTCCCGACCGGGCCGCTCGCGGTCCCGGTTCTTGAACTGCTTCTTGAACTCTTTCCAGTCCTTCGGGGCTGGGCCGGCGCCGCGCCGAGAATCGTCGGCGCGTCCCGGGCCGGACCGCGCGCCGTCGCGACGTTGATCTCGCGGTCCGAATTCGCCGCGCCCGAACGCGCCGCGGCCTCGATCGTCGTCCCCTCCAGCACGGCGGGGATCCGTCGGGCCATCGAATCGGCGCCGATCGTCCCGCCCGCGGAAGTCACGATCGAACCGCGGGCCCGGCCCGTCGGGGCCCTCGAACCGCCGCCCGTCCCTCGGGCGCGGGCCGAAGTCTTCACCCCGGGGCGGTCCATCGCGCTGAGGACCTCTGAAATCACCGAACCGTTGGTCATCGCGCGAAGGAGGACCCGGCCGACTGTCGTCGAAACGGCCCCGGCCAGACCCGCGCTGATCGAACCCCCGATCCTCAAACCGGCGCTGGTTGAACTGGTGCGGGCCGTCGCGTCCCGGCCCCCGACGATCGTCGGCGTCGCCGCGACGCTCCTGATGCGCGGCGGGCGGGCGGTCATCGCGCCGCGGCGGGCCGTCCGGCTGGGCCGTGGCGAACGAAGTCACCGAACCAAAGAGCAACCCGATCGAAATGAGCCTGAGCATGGAACCTCCAGCGCCGAGCGCGGTGTCGAATCACCCGCTCAACGTCGGGGCATTGCCGAGATTGCACGAGTTTCGACCCTACGCCCCGCGCCGATCACGCCGCGTCGAGCAGCCGGTTGATCACCGCGTTGACGAAGCTGAACCGCGAGCCGCGGAACGCGTTGGACGACCTCGCCGCGGCCTGGGCCCTGGCGTTCTCGAGCCGGCCGGCGATCTCGCGGACCTTTGCCGGGGCGTGGTCCTGCCAGTGCTCGAGCAGGGCCTGGACCTTCTCCAGTTCCTCGTGATCGAGCCATATGCCGTTGCACCGCTCGCAGCGGTCGACGCAGACGCCCGAATCACCCGAGTAGTTGAGCGTGCGCATCGGGTTCTCGCAGGCGGGGCACGCCAGTCCCCGGGCCTCGCAGAACACGCCGAACTCGGGCACCCGGGTGGCAACCTCCGCGACGATCGACTCGGGGAACCTCTCCTGCCGGACGCGGACGATCGCCGTCAGGCTCTCGCCGGCCACGAACTCCCCGCCGCACCCCTCGCACGTGTGGATCGAGCAGCCCTCGTACGAGGCCGGCTTCATGGGCTTGACACAGATCGGGCAGTTCATAAGGGATGCTCCCGGAGTGCCCAGAAGCATCGGCTCGATCCGGGCCCGGCGTGAGCGCGCCATGGTCGGCACGACCGTATTAAACGGTCGGCCGCGCTGGCTCAGTCCTCGTCGTCCTCGGCCTCGGCGCCGGCGCCCCGGGGCTCCCCGAAGATCGCCGTCCCGATCCGGACGACGTTGGCGCCTTCGCCGATCGCGACCTCGAAGTCGCCCGTCATCCCCATCGACAGGACGTTCACGTTGCCCTGGCTGATGCCGCTCTGGCGCAGCTCCTCGAACAACTCGCGGCAGCGGGCGAAGGTGTGGCGCGAGTCCTCTGGGTTCCCCGAGAAGGGGGCCATGGTCATGAGGCCGCGCACGCGGACGTTGATCATGGTGTCGATCTGTTCGGCCAGTGGGAGCGCCGCCGGGACCGGGCAGCCGTACTTGCTTTTCTCCCCCGAGAAGTTCACCTGGATCAACACGTCGATCGCATGGTCGCGCCGCAGCGCGATCTGCTGGAGTTCCTCGGCGAGGCGCAGCGAGTCCACCGAGTGGATCAGCCGGACGAACTCGACGACCTTGCGGACCTTGTTGCGCTGCAGGTGCCCGATCATGTGCCATCGAACGGGTCCGCCGGGCTGGTCGGCGCGCCCGGAGCCGCCCCGCGCCGGGCCGCCCCGGGGCGTGGGCGCGACGCGAAGGCGCGACACGTACTCCTCGACCAGCGCCGCCTGCTGCGCAAGGTGCTGCACGCGGTTCTCGCCGAAATCCCGGTGCCCCAGATCGATCAGCGAGCGGATCTGGTCGGGCTCGGCGTGCTTGGTCACTGCGACCAGGACGATGTCGTCGGGAGCGCGTCCGGATTTCTCGGCGCTGCGCGCGATGCGATCCTTGACCCGGGCGTAACGATCGTGCAGGGATTCGGGCATGACCTTGAGCGAGGCGGCGGGCATCGCGTTCCCTCCGTGGAATGCGACTCGACCGTCCGGAGGCGGGCCGCGCCCGCCCCGGCGTGAATCGCGACTAGCATAGCCCTGGCGCGATCGCGCGAGCAACGCGGGGCGCTCCGGGAGGACCGCGATGTCGAACGCTCACCTCAACCCGCGCGACCACGTGCTCGCCGCCGGCGAGATCGCGCCGGACTTCGTGCTCAAGGATCAGAACCGCGACGACTGGCGTCTGTCCGACCACGTCCGGAAGGGCGACGTCGTCCTGTGCTTCTTCCCGATGGCCTTCACCAGCGTGTGCACCACGGAAATGAAGTGCGTGAACGAAGAGCTCGGCGAGTGGCAGAAGAAGGGCGCGCAGGTCGTCGGGATTTCGTGCGACAGCTTCGCCGTCCTCAAGGCCTGGGGCCAGGCCGAGCACCTCAAGCCGACGCTCCTGGCCGACATGCACAGGCAGGTGTGCAGGGCCTACGGCCTCTACTGGGCCGAACTGAACGTTGCGAGCCGCGGCACGGTCGTCGTCGGGCAGTCCCCGGAGGGTCGTGGCAGGGTCAAGTGGTCCCAGAGCCGCGAGCCCAGCAAGGCGATGCAATGGGACGACGTCCTGGCGTGGCTGGCGGCGTGACCCGGGCCGCGACGCTTCAACCTAGTGCTCGCGTCCCTCGAACGCCAGCGCCAGCGTCCACCGCCTTCCCTCCTCGCGGGTGAGGTCGTAGCCCGCGAAGGCGAAGATACATGGTGCCAGCGGGCCGCCGAAAGGCAGGGGGCGCGGCCTGGCGCCCGTCCGTGCCGGCGCCGCCCCTGATGCGCCCAGCGCCGTATGCGCACGGGTTTCGGGAGAGTGCGCGCCGGCCTCGGCAGAAACGCCGGGCATCGTGATCGATACCCGCGCGGCGCCCTCGGGCGTCGTCGACTGCTCGATGGTGGTGCGCGCGAGCACCTCGCGGGTCTGCTCCTCGGTGAGAAGCGGGCGGGCACTCTCCGGCACCTCGGGCTCCTGCAGGCGCAGCACGTTCGGCGCCCGGAACGGGTCCATCACCCACAGCCGGCGGCCGTAGGGGTTCAAGCGCGGCTCACGCTTCTCGGGCCGCGGCTCGACGTTCCGTTCCGGGGCTGAGGGGGTCGTGGGCGATGTGGGAGGCGCGGGGTGCGCCCCCGGGGGCACCGCGGGCTCGCTTGGCGGCAGCGAGGGCCGCGCGCCCGACAGCGCATCGCGCGCGGAAGCAAGCTGGTCGCCGGCGACTGCGGAGATGGGCTTGAACCCGACGACGACCCGGTGCACGGCGACCGAGAGCCCGAGGATCATGCACAGGATCAGCGTCCGGCGCGAGGCCGGGCCGTTCTCGATCCAGACGTTGCTCATTTCCCCCTCCTTACCGCCCGCGCGCCCCTTCGAGCCCGCACGGCTTCTCTCCCGGGGTCGCATCGGCGCGCGGCGGGGGCGAGATCGTGCAAAGCGGTCACGTCCGAGGTCTGGTAATCGGCCCCCGGCGCTACCCTCGATACATGCCGAAGATCTCGAACACGCCCCTGGTCCTCGTCATCCGCGACGGCTGGGGCGAGAACCCGAACCCGGGGCATGACGCGTTCAACGCCGTCAAGCTGGCGCGGACGCCCGTCGCCGACCGGCTCATGCGCGAGTACCCGTGGACCCTGATCAAGACGTCGGGCGAGGACGTCGGGCTGCCCGAGGGGACGATGGGCAACAGCGAGGTCGGGCACCAGAACATCGGCGCCGGACGCATCGTGCCGCAGGAATCGCTGGTCATGACGAAAGCCTGCCGGACCGGGCTGCACAGCAACGGGGCGATCCGCGCGGCGGTCGAACACGCCAAGTCGCACGGCTCATCGCTCCACCTCATGGGCATCAACTCGGACGCGGGGGTGCACGGCCTGCTCGAGCATCTCTACGCCATCCTAATGGCTTGCAAGACCCTGGGGTTCGCGGAGCGCGTGTTCATCCACCTCTTCACCGACGGGCGCGACACTGGTCCGTTCACCGGGCTCGGCTTCGCCGAGCAGGTCGAGCAGAAGTGCCGCGAGATCGGCGTCGGACGGATCGCGTCCGTGGCCGGCCGGTACTACGCGATGGACCGCGATCATCGGTGGGAACGTGTGAAGCTCGCGTACGACTGCCTGGTCGGACGCAGCGCCCCCCGGGCGGGGTCGGTGTCCGAGGTGATACGGGGGTACTACCACCAGCCTTCGGGCGAGACGCTCAAAGGGGACGAGTTCATCACCCCTTCGGCGATCGGGTCCGCAGAGGAGATCGTCGAATCTCGAATCAAGGATGGAGACGCGGTCATCTTCTACAACTACCGCGGCGACCGGCCCCGCGAGCTCTCCGCCGCGTTCTGCTTCCCCGATGCGGCGTGGGCGGCGGTCAAGCCCAGCCCCGACTCGGGGAGGGCGGGATTCGACCGGGGGGCGAAGCTCGACCTCCATTATGTGATCATGACCGAGTACTGGGAGGCGCTCCTGCCGCACGTGCAGGGCGTGGCGTTCCGCAAGCCGCCCCGTATGAAGAACATCGCCGGGGAGTACCTGTCATCGCTGGGCCTTCGGCAGTTCCGCTGCGCCGAGACCGAGAAGTACCCGCACGTGACGTTCTTCTTCAACGACTACCGGGACCAGCCGTTCCCGGGCGAGGTCCGCGAGAACCCCCAGAGCCCGAAAGTCCCGACCTACGACCTGAAACCGGAGATGTCGGCCGGCGCGGTGCGCGACGCGGTGCTGAAGCGGATTCAAGCCCCTGATTGCGAGGAATTCATCGTCGTCAACTTTGCCAACGGCGACATGGTGGGTCACACCGGCAATCTCGACGCCGCGATCAAGGCGTGCGAGGTCGTGGACGGGTGTGTCGGGACGATCGTCGAGGCGGCGCTGGAGCGGGGCGGATCGCTGATCGTGACCGCCGACCACGGCAACGCCGAGCAGATGTGGGACCCCGCGACGAACGCCCCGCACACGGCGCACACGGTGTACGACGTTCCCTTGATCGTGGTCGGTCAGGCCGTGAAGGGAAGATCACTGCGCGGAGACGCCGACAGCGCCGGATGGTTCAGTGCAGACGTCCGAACACGGCGCGGCAATCTCGGCGACATCATGCCTACGGCCCTGAAGATGATGGGGCTGTCAATACCGGCTGAAATGAGCGGGCGTCCGCTTCTGGCCGAGTGAGGCTTCGCGCAAAGCCTTGCCGCCGAGCTCTTTAAGTGGTGCCAAGGGCGGAATCGCCGACGTGGCAGACCGATCATAATGCGAACTTTCTCGACTTCCCGGCCGTGAGAATCCGGTAAACGCATGCAAAAGTGGCCTTGCACGGTTCTGCGCCGCCTGTACAATTTGGTTGCCGGGCGGCGTGATTGCATTCCGTTCGGAGCACTGTTTCCGGTGCTATGTGCGTTTGAGGAGCGTTCGAGTTTCAGGTTGAGCCCGGGTGCGTTTGATGCTCGTGGCCGGGCTATGGAGGAGAACATGAAGATTTCGAAGGTTTCCCTGCTCGCGCTGAGCGCCGCGGCCGTTGCCGCGGGGTCCGCCTCGGCGGACATCAGCGACCCCGGCCTGATCATCGAAGCGAGCAACGCGCTCGGGTCGGGCGTGTACCAGGTCTTCCTGTCGAACGGCAACTGGTCGAAGAACGACAAGGGCCACGACGTGTGGAGCTGGACGTCCCCGGTCGAGGGCTACGACATTTTCGACGACAACTTCAACGTCGTCGCCCACGTCGATTTCATGCAGTGCGAGATGGTCTCCGACCCGCAGGTGACGGTGAACTTCAACGTCAGCTCGACGTCGATGACGACCAACTTCAACATCACGACAGGCCTGCTCTCGTTCCCGGCGGGGATCAACTCGGGCGCCATCGGCCGCGCGACCGCGGGCGTCACGATCACCGACAACGACGGTGACGGCGCGACGCTGAGCGGGAACTTCGGCGGCGCGGGCTATCGCTCCACGTACAACGGCGCCCCGATCTTCAGCGACCTGCTGAGCGGCGGCCTGGTTGCGGCCCCGGACGATTCGGCGAGCATGAGCCAGAACACCGCCGGCTACCCGGGGTACATCCCGATCGCCGGTGCGGTCAACAGCATGCAGGCCCGCTTCGGCTTCCAGCTGAGCCCGAATGACTCGGCTTCCGGAACGAGCTTCTACGAGATCATTCCCTCGCCCGCAGGCGTCTTGGCCTTCGCCGCGGCAGGCTTGCTCGGCGCGGCCCGTCGCCGGCGGGGCTGATTCGGCTCGAGCCAAACTGCACTCAGAACGCCGCCCGCAAGGGCGGCGTTTTTCTTGTCCGACCGATGCCAATACCGATCATATTCCTAATGTATGAAGCCGATAAAAATTGCCGGCTCCATGCTCAACTTTGCCTTGCAAGTCATTTGACGTCGAGGTAGCATAATCCCTTGCCGGGGATGTATTTTGGAGTTTGATCGGTAGAGACAAGCCGTCGCGATTCGAGCGTTTCCGCTGAGGTTGTTCTCAGTTTCCGCGAGACACTTCAGAGTTCGGCGCGGCGGCACGCAGGAGGAGACCATGAAGAATCTGTCGAAAGCAATGCGCCTTGTCGTGAGCGCGGGAGCGCTCTTGGCATTCGGCGCGACGGCGCAGGCTGGGATTACGGACCCTGCGCTCGTGATCACGGCGTCGAACGCCAACGGAACCGGCGTGTTCCAGGTGTTCCTCTCCAACGGCACGTTCAGCACCACCAACACGCTGAACGACACGTGGGAGTGGTCGGCCCCGATTGGTGGGTACGACATCTTCGACGACAACTTCAATCTCGTGTCGCACGTGGACACGATGTATTGCAAGATGGTCGCCGACCCGCAGATCAGCCTGAATTTCTCGGTGAATTCGACGTCCCTGGCCACGCACTTCTCGATCGTTTCGGGCGTGCTGAGCTTCGGCACGATCAATCCGGCGATCGGTCGCGCGACCGCTGGCATCACGATCACCGACAACGACGGTGATGGTTCGGCGCTCGCGGGAGACTGGGGCGGCAAGGCCTACCACGCCGATTTCAACAGTGGCAGCACCTTCGCAAACCTGGTGAGCGACTTCGCCGGCCCGGCGGACGACAGCGCTGTCAACAGCGAGAGCACGGCCGGGTACCCGGGCTATCTCGGCATGGGGTCGGTGAGCGACATCTCCTCTCGTTTCGACTTCACCCTGAGCGCGAACGATTCGGCCAGCGGTACCAGCTTCTACGAAGTCATCCCGAGCCCCGGCGCGGCAGCCCTGCTCGCCTTTGCGGGCATCGCGGGAATGGGACGGCGTCGTCGCTGAGATTGGCTGGAATTTAACTGGATACCTCGAACACCGCGCTAGTCGCGGTGTTTTTTTCTTTACAGGAGCCTAATCTGTTCGCAAGTGCCTTTCCCATCAGATGTTCCGACCATTCTCACCCAACCCGATAAAATTCTGCGCGTGAGGGGCAAAAGTGCGCTTGCATGGATCGGCTCGAGCAGTTACCATGATTCTTGGCCGGGGGAGTGTTTCGGAGTTTGCACGGCGGAGATCACAGCACGCGAGCCCATTCCGCTGAGACTTCAAGCTTGAATCTTGGGTTTCAGGGCGAACGTGCGGTGACCAGGAGGAGATCATGCAGAAGACATTTTCATCGGCTCGACTGGCTGGCCTTGGCGTGATTGCCGGGCTCGCGGCCGCGTCGAGCGCCAGCGCGCAGGTGAGCGATCCCGCGTTGACTCTCGTCGCGTCGAACGGGGCCGGGACTCACACGACGACAATCCCGTTCGCGTCGTTCACTTCGACGACGTTCGCGGGCCAGCCGGCGTGGGAATACTCTCTGGGCGCCCAGGACCTCTACGACGGTCCCAATTTCGTCGCTCGCCTCGATGCGCCCCTCTTCATTCGATACACGCAGGAAACCTCGGGGCAGCACCGCAACCAGATCAACGCGATCAACTTCACGGTTGTTGGCGGCAGCACGGCCACGACGTTCTCGATTCTGTCGGGCGTGCTGACGTTCGATGATCCGTTGACGAACCTCATGGCGCTCGCGACCACCGGCGCGACGCTTACGGACACGGGCAACAACTCCGCCTCGGTCACCGGTCTGCACTCCGGCGGAAAGATGTACCGGGCCAACTACAACGGCGCGATCCCCGGTGGAACGGCCTTCGCTCTCTTGAACGGCTCCTACGGCAACGCCGGCGGCAGCACCGTTCAGAATGACAGCATCACCCCGAGCGTGGCCGTCGCGGGCACCGCCTCGGACATGCAGGCCCAGTGGCTGTTTGAGCTGTCGGCCAACGACTCCTTCGGCGTGACCAGCCGCTACCAGATGATGCCCGCCCCCGCGGGTCTGCTGGCCTTCGCCGGCGCGATGCTCGGTGTCTCCCGTCGGCGCCGCTAAGCGGCCAACCGTGTTGAACCCTTGGACCGGCGACGAATGTCGCCGGTTTTTTTTTTGCCTGCCGGCGCTCGGCGCGTATCCCGCGATGTGAAAGGACGATGTTCCCCTTGTCGTTCCCCAACCCGCCCGTGTAGACTGCATCTTCCGTGGGGATCGGGCTTCGGTAGGGTTTGCGGCTCAGTCAGGGAGCGCTGCACAATGAATTCTGGGTGCTGTGCGCGGAGTGTGATTCTTGCGCTCGCGGGATCCGTCCTGTGGTCGCATGCCGCGCTCGCCAACTTCCACTTGATGCAGATCGAGCAGATCATCGGCGGGGTCGAGGGCGACACTTCCGCCCAGGCGATCCAGATCCGCATGCGGGCCCCGGGGCAGCAGCTGGTCGCCCAGGGGCGGATCCGCGTCTGGGACGCGGCGGGCGCCAACCCCATCATCGTCATCGACTTCGCCTCGAACGTGACGAACAGCCCGACCGGAGCCCGCGTCCTGGTGTGCACCAACGCGTTTCTGGCCAAGACAAGCCCGGTGACGATGCCGGACTTTCTGATGACCAATCCGATCCCCGTGAGCTACATGGCCGCGGGGAAGATGACCTTCGAGGCCGACAACGGCTCCGTGCTCTGGTCGGTCGCCTGGGGCGGGGCGTCGTACACCGGGGCGAACACGGGGACCACGGTCAACGATCTCGACGGCAACTTTGGTTCGCCGTTCCCCGGGCCACTTCCGAGTTCCACCACCCAGGCCCTCTATTTCCCGGGCGCCGCCACCGCCGCGAGCACCACCAACAACGCCGACTACGCGCTCACGCCGGGTGCCGCGGTGTTCACCAACAACGCCCCCGCGAGCTTCACGGTGCAGTCCTCGTGCGAGGAACCATCCGTCCTGACCCACCCCGACCCCGGCCACGACCGCGTCGGGTTCGACTTCACGTTCTCGGTCGCGGCCGAGGGCTCCGAGCCGCTCTCGTACCGGTGGCGCAAGGACGGGGACGACATCTTCGACGATGCGCGGCGGATGGGGACCGATACCGCCGCGCTGACGATCAGCCCGCTCGAGCTCGGCGACACCGGCACCTACGACGTGGTCATCACCAACGCGTGCGGCGAGGAAATCAGCGACCCGGCGACGCTGACCATCTTCTGCCCGAGCGACTACGACTTCAACGGGTTCGTCAACGGAGACGACTTTGACGCGTTCGTGTGGGCCTTCGTCCAGGGCGACCCGTCGGCGGACTTCGACGAGAACACGTTCGTCAACGGCGACGACTTCGACGGCTTCGTCGCGGCGTTCGAGAACGGGTGTTGATGACGATCACGGTCGAGCGGCGGATCGCCCGGTCACTCACTCCCCTGCACACCGTTTCGCCGCTACTTCAGCAGCCGCTCGAGGTAATGGATATCCACGCCGCCGCGCCGGAAGTCGGAGTTTTCCATCAGCCGGCGGTGCAGCGGGATGGTCGTCTTGATCGGCTCGACGCGGAACTCGCCGAGCGCCCGGGCCATCCGCGCGATGCACTGGTCGCGGTCGTCGGCGTGCACGATCAGCTTGCCGATCATGCTGTCATAATTCGGGGGCACGGCGTACCCGGTCACCACGTGCGTGTCCATGCGCACGCCGAGCCCGCCCGGCGGCTCGAACCGTGATACCTTGCCGGGGCTCGGGCGGAACGCGTGGTCGGGGTCCTCGGCGTTGATGCGGCACTCCATCGCGTGCCCGCGGATCTGGATGTCCTTCTGCCGGTACGGGATCGCCATGCCCGCGGCGATCATGATCGAAGCCTTGACGATGTCGATCCCCGTGACCATCTCGGTGACCGGGTGCTCGACCTGCACGCGGGTGTTCACCTCGAGCATGTAGTAGTTCTGCTGCTCGTCCATCAGGAACTCGACGGTCGCCGCCCCCGCGTACTCGGCGGCCTTGATGAGCCGTGCCGCGGCGTCGCAGACGGCCTCCATCTTCCTGCGGTTGACGTTCGGCGCCGGCGCCTCCTCGATGATCTTCTGGTGGCGGCGCTGCATGGAGCAGTCACGCTCCCACAGGTGGACCGCGTGCCCGTGCTTGTCGCCGAGGCACTGGACCTCGACGTGCCTGGCGTGCTCGAGAAACTTTTCGATGAACACGGCCCCGTTGCCGAACGCCGCCTGGGCCTCCTGCTGGGCGTTCTTGAGCGCCGAGCGGAGCGTCGCCTCGTTCCGGCAGACACGCATGCCCCGCCCTCCGCCACCGGCCGAGGCCTTGATGATCACGGGGTAGCCGATGCGGGCCGCGACCGCGACAGCCTCTTCCTCGTCCTCGATCGCCCCGTCGGAGCCGGGGAAGATCGGCACCTTGTTGGCTTTCGCGGTCTGTTTGCACGCGACCTTGTCGCCGAGCTTGCCCATGGCCTCGGGGCTGGGGCCGATGAACTCGATCTTGCAATCGCGGCAGGCCTCGGAGAAGTCCGGCCGCTCGGACAGGAAGCCGTAACCCGGGTGGATCGCGTCCACGTCGGCGATCTCGGCCGCGGAGATGATCCGCGAGATGTTGAGGTACGACTCCCTCGACGGGCCGGGGCCGATGCACACGGTCCGATCGGCCAGGCGGAGGTACGGCGCCTCGGCGTCGGCGGTCGAGTAGACGCAGACGGTTTCGATCCCGAGTTCGCGGCAGGCGCGAATGATCCGCAGGGCAATTTCCCCGCGGTTGGCGATGAGGATGCGTTTGAACATGGGGAAGGACGAGTCGAGCGACGAGGGCGTGAAGGGAGAGGACGGAACGGGCGAACTCGCCGACGCGGGCCGAACGACCAAGACCCTTCGCCGCTCAGCCGCGTTGCTCTGCTGCTTCAGGCATCACGCCGGCTTCACCATGAATAGCTTCTGCCCGAACTCGACGGCCTGGCCGTTCTTGACCAGCACCTGCTGGACGGTCCCGTCGAACTCGGCCTTGATCTCGTTGAAGACCTTCATGGCTTCGATGAGACAGACGGTGGTGCCGGCGGTGATCGCCGAACCCGGCGTGACGAAGGGGGGCGAATCGGGGTTGGCCGCGGAATAGAAGGTTCCCACCATCGGGCTCTCGACCGGTTTCAGTCCGTCGGACGCGGCGGCCGGGACCGGCGCTGCGGGGAGGCTCGACGGCGGAGGGTGAACGGCGGCGTTTCCGGCGATCGTGGGAGGATGAGCCGAGGGGACGGGGGCCGAGCCGCCGCGCCGGATGGTGACGGTCTCATGCTCATCCTGAAGGTCGAGTTCGCTCAGGTCGTTGTCGACCATGAGTTGAACGAGTTCCCTGAGCTTGCTGGTTTCGATCATCGGGGCGCGGCCTCCGGATCCGCGGGGGGCCGGGGAACGCCCGCCGCGAGGGCGTCATGGTACCGACAGGAACGGCTTTCGGCGAGGGGGTGCGAACAGATGCCGGGTGCCGCCGCCCGAAGGGCCCTACAGGGTGGCCCAAGCACGGTCGAGGGGGAGCGAGCAAAGATTGCGCGACCCAGACTCGGTGACGAGGTAGTCGTTCTCCAACCGCACACCGCCGACCCCGGGGAGGTAAATGCCCGGCTCGATGGTGACCACGTTCCCGGGTTCGAGCGCTTTGGGCGGGAGCGTGTGGCTCAGTCGCGGCTCTTCATGGACGTTCATCCCGATTCCGTGCCCCAGCCCGTGCCCGAAGAACTCGCCGTATCCAGCCCGCGTGATCAGGTCTCGTGCGACCGCATCGACGTCGCGGGTGGACTTGCCCGGCGCGAGCGACGCCGCGGCTTGGACATGGGCCTCGTGCACGATCCCGTACACCTCGGCGATCTTCGCAGGCCATTTGCCCAGCGCAAAGGTGCGGGTCATGTCGCCGGTATAGCCGCCCGCGACAGCCCCCCAATCAATGAGAATCGCTCGGTTGCGGGCGATCCGTGTTCGTCCCGGGCGGTAGTGCGGCAGGGAGCCCTTGGACCCCGCGGCCACGATCGACTCGAAGCCGGGCTTGCTGGCGCCGAGCGTCTTCATCGCCGCTTCGAGCAGCGCGGCCACTTCCATCTCGGTCTGGCCAGGGCGGATGGTCGGGAGCACGGCCATGAGCGCGCGCTCCTGGATGCGGATGGCACCGCGGATCTGCGCGACCTCGTATTCGTCCTTCACGGCCCGGAGTCCGAGCAGCACGCCGGCGGTCGCTACAAGCCTCTTCGGACCGACCTGCCGCGCGAGCGCATCTCGCTCGTTGACCGTCATGTGGTCGGCCTGAAACGCGACCGGCGAGTCCCCGAGGCCGCCGAGCACCTCGACCACCGCTTCTGACATCGAGCGCGCCCGCACGAACACGTCCGCGGTCGCGCGGTGGGCCTCCATTTCTTCCACGTACCGGAAGTCCGTGATGATCAAGGGCTTGCGCGATCCGTCGAGGGTGACGAGCAGGTAGCTGTCTCCGCCCAGGAATCCGGTCATGTAGCCGACGTCCACGGGGTTGGTGACCAGCATGTGCCCGACATCGCGGGGGCGGAGTGCTTCGCGAAGCCGCGCGAGCCTGAGCGCGTGGGGCGCCATCGCGCGGGACTTCGGTGCGGGGGCGCGGCGGCGCGTGGAAGTGGCTGTCATGGGCGGATCATACGGCCGGCCAACTTGTACACTGATCGGCGATGCCGCCAGCAAGCGGAGCGAGGCCGCGCCGCGTCGATGCCGTCGCCGTCTTGCTCTGGACCGCCGCGGGGCTCATCGCGACGGCGTGCTTCGTACTCCCGCTCGGTACTACGGTTGCGCGAATCGCGGCAGGAATGCTTCGAAGCCGTCCGCTTCCGGAAGGAACCCCCGGGCTGACCTCGGGCACAGGGAGCCTTCTGGTGGCGGGCGTGGGATGGGCGGGGCTTATCGCGCTGGTCGCCGTCGTGTTCAGCGCGGGCGCGGCGTGGACCATGTGGCGCCGCGGACCTCTGGCTCGAGCGCTGCTCGCCGCGCCCCTCTTGATGCCGTCCGCACTCGCGTTCGCGGGCTGGGGGCTGCTGAGAGCACCCGACACCTGGCTCGGGGCCGTGCTGAACCGGGCCGCGCAGGAGGGGTGGCACGCGGCACCCGTCGTCGCGGGTCGAGTGCTGGCGGTACTCGGCCTGGCGCTCTGGATTTTCCCCGTGGGCGCGGTCGTCATCTACAACGGGCTGCGGGGCCTGGAAGCAACTGTGCTCGAAGCGTTCAAGGTGGACGGCGGCGGGCGACGAACCGTTGCGCTCGGCATGGCCCGGGCCAGCACGCCTGACATCGCGCGGGGCTGGCTCCTCATGACCCTCCTGCTGCTTGGTTCGTCCGTGCCGCTGCACCTGGCCCAGATCGAAACCCTCGCGATTCAGGTCTGGTTTGCGCTGGACAACCTGGGTCGGGACCAGCAGTGGCGCGCGTGGGCCGGGGCTTGGCCGCTGATCGTGATCGCCCTGGCCGCGGGTTGGTGGCTCGGCGGATGGACCGCGGACTTCGACCCGGGCGAGTCTCGGAGCGGGGGCACGACGGGGAGCGCGTCCGAACTGGCGCCCGGCGCGATCCCCTGGGCGCTCGGCGTGCTCGTGCCGCTGGCCCTCTTTGTCGCCAATCTTGGCGAGGCGTCCGCCCTGGGACGGGTCTGGGAGCTTCACGCGCCCGCGATCCGCAACAGCGGGTGGATGGCATTGGGAGCGGCGATCGGATCGCTGCTGCTGAGCCTGGGCACCGGGCGCGCCATGTCCGGGGCCCGCACGCCGGGGCGAGCGGCGCGTCTCATCGCCAGGCTCGCGCTTGCCTGGGCGCTCGTGCCCGGCGTGCTTGTGGGCTCGGCGGTCGCGGGCACGGTGGAACTTTTCCGATCCGCGTGGCTCGACCGTTCGATCCTCCCCGTGGTCTGCGCTCACGTGGCACGGTTCGGCTTCATCGGCGTCCTGGCCGGATGCTGGGCGGCGAACACCGCGCGGAGGCTCGTCGGCGACCAGGCGAGGCTCGACGGCGCGGACAGGGGCCCGGACTGGTTCCCGGGTGCGGTCGCGCCGGTCTTGGGGGTTCACCTCGCCGCGGCAGGGGCCACGGCGGTGCTCAGCCTGCACGAGATCGAGGCGACCGTCCAGGTGATGCCCCCCGGCGATTGTCTCGCGCGGGTGATCCTGGGCGATCTGCACTACTCTCGGATTGCTGACATGTCCGCGGCCGGCGTGTGGCTTCTTCTGCTGGGGCTCGTGCCCGTCGCCGCGACGACGGCGTGGCGGGCCCGGGCGCGGCGAAGGGCTCGGGCGAATGTGAACCCTTTTTCTTCCCAGCAAGTACCATGAGGGACCATGAGCCGGATCGATGAACCACGCTGGAACGTGCGCGGCCGGGTTTGCCGCGTCGCGTGGCTCGCGGCGGCCCTGGCGGCGGGAGGCGGCGGCGGCTGCGGTCAGTCACCCGCGCCGGGGAGCGGCCCGATCAGCGTGGTCGCGACTTTCGGCGAGGTTGGCCTTTCTCCGGGCCAGTTCTCGTACCCGCGCGCCATGGACACCGACGG
>CAZCPB010000024.1:12557-24081 GCA_964500365.1 uncultured Phycisphaeraceae bacterium | reverse complement strand
CCCCGGCGAGCCGAGCGATCCCCACGTGCCCCACTCCGTGCCGGTCGCCGCGCCGGTGAAGGAGTGGAAGAACAGGCCCCGGGGGTCGACGGACGCGGCACAGGCACTCAGAGCCAGGACCATCGACGCCGCTGCCAGGAGCGCCGGAGTGCGGGGCGGGTGCATCTGCTCGATCCTCCTTCCGAGCGCGGGGCGCTGGCGGGCGCGCCCGGCGCCGGCTTTGATAAACGCGGGGCGGTGCCCCCCGCGAGGGCACGGGGCGATACGTGTATAGTATTCTGCAGATTCGTCAAAATGCAAAAAAGAAAACACCAAAATAGCCTCACGGGATCCGCCGCCGTGCGGACCGCCCCGCAGTTCGAGGCCCTCTCCTCCGCCGTTCGCGACCAGATCCTCCAGGTCGTGGTGAACCAGGCCCCGGCGTCCGAGCCCGGGGCGGGGGTGTCGATCCGTGAGATCGCGGATCAGCTTGGACGCAAGCCGGGGTCCCTGTACCGGCACATCGACGGGCTGCTCGAGGCGGGGCTGATCCGCCGGACCGGCCGGGAGGAATCGGGCGGGCGCGACGCCGCGATGTTCGCGGCGCTCGGCGACGTCATCGAACTGGTGACCCCGGATCGTGAAGGGCCAGACCTCGACGCGCTCTGCCGCTACATCGAGCGAGCCGGGACGTACGCGGGAAAGGAGAGCGCCGCGGCCACGCGCGAGCGGGCGGCCGGCGGCAACGCCGAGTCGCCGCCCCTGACGGGCATGGTGTCGATGTTCGGCTGGCTGGACGAGGCGCAGCGGCGCGAGCTGCACGGGCACCTGCTCGCGGTCGCCCGGGTGTTCGAGCGGTCCCAGCGCCGCCCCGGGACGCGGCTCATCGCGGCGAGCGTCTTCGTGCGTCCGGTCCGCCTCCCGGACGGCGGAGTCGGCGCCGAGCCAGCGCGCCGGGCCCCGTGAACTCAGGCGCGGCGCCGGCGACTCGCGCCGATCACCGCCGCGCCGAAGAGCGCCAACGCCCCCGGCGCCGGCACCACGCTCATCGCGAACCCGAGATTGCCCACCCGCCCCGCGATACTGTGCGGCGCGGGCGGGTTGTCCCGCCAGAAGATGTCCGCGCTCGATCCCACGGTGGGCGGGTCGAACATGCGGACCCCGGAGTTGGACTGGAAGTCCATCCGCACGCCCAGCCTGGCGTTCGCCGGAAGCACGATGTTCAGCCCGCTCAGGTCGCCCGTGGACGCCAAGAGGGACATGCCCGAATCGACGGGGGGCGTCACGATCGTGAAGGTGCCGAGCAGCGCGCCGTTCGGAAGGTTGTTCGCGCTGTCGAAGACGTGGATCGAAACCTGGGTCGTCAGCACGCGCGGCCCCCCCGCCTGCGCGTTGTACGCCAACAGCGAGAACCCCGAGAGCACGCCGCCCCCCACGATCGTCGCGTCGTCCCAGTAGTCGGTCGAGGCCACGAACTGGCCCTGCGCCGTCTGCACGTTCGAGTAGACCACTCCCGCGCGGGCCGCGCCCCCGCCCGCCAGCAACACCCCAACCCCCACCGCGCGCACCACCACTTCGATCCGCTCATACATGGCAGACGCTCCCGCAAGCCTGTTGTGCAAACCGCCCTCGGCCCGAGCACGCGGCCGACTATTGAAGCTACCTCACAGCGGGTTCCCGGGCCACCGAAGCCCGGGAATTTCGGGCCGCGGGCGCGAAGAATCGGTTCGGCCCGGCGCGCCGAAAGTACCGTCGCGCCTGCAAACCCCGGGAGAGGAGAATCGCATGCCGCTCTGCGCCAGTGCACCGCGTCGGGCCCTGGTGTGCATCGTCGGCCTGGCCGCAGCGCTCGCGGGGTGCACATCCCGCGAGACCGATCCCGGATCCGACTCGGGCATGACAACGGTGCTCGAACCCGGGACTCACCTGCGCGTCGCCGCCTCGGGGCCCTCGCCTTCGGTGCAGGTCTTGAACCACGGCCCGGGGACAGTCGTCGTCGAGGGACAGGGGATCGGAGGATCGCGCGTGGTGCTGGCCGACCGCGGCTACACCGAGGTCTCGGCCGTCCGCGCGGTGGTCGTGACCAACGCGTCGGAATCGTCCGCCGAGGTCGAGGTGCGGGTCATCGGCGCCGAGCACGTGGACATCTTCGGGCCGGCCCGGCGCTGAGGCCGCGCACCGGGCCGCTCACGGCTTGCGGGTGTAGTGATACTCGGCCGTCTTGCGCCACGTTGCGCCCGCGTCCTGCGACGCTTCCCACGTCAGCGTGAAGCCGTCCCGGTCAGCACCCGGCCGCTGGGTGATCCGCAGGAACGTGTCCACGCCGTCGGCGCCGACGTAGGCGGTGCCCGACTTGAGGTTCGTCACGACGATCGAGCCGTCGGTCGCCGTGCCCTCGTAGATGTCGGCCAGCGTCGAGATCTCGTCGAGCCACACGATCCTGTACACGCCGCGGAAGCGGTCGAAGGACCGCAGCCCGATCATGTCGTTGCGCATCTGGCCGAGCGGGACGATGATGCGCTCCTGCAGGAACGTCCCGCCGAGGACGGGCTCGATCAGCGACTCGGTCGGGAAGTCGAACGATTTGTCCGAGGGCGGCGGCGCGAACCACTTCACGGTCACGTTCCACGAGCCGGCCATCCACTCCAGGTCGCGCACCTGCGGCAGGGGGCCCGTGCCGCACTCGGGCCAGGAGGCCTTCCTCGCGGGCGGGGCCGGCGCGGGCGGCTGCCACGCCCCTACCGCCGTGAGCCCGGCCAGGAGCCCGGTGAGCACCACGGCCGAAACCGTGACGATGATCCGCCTGTGCATGAGATGGCTCCTTTACGGCGCCCGCCGCCGGCCTGTCTGCTTCACCAGGATCGCGGGCGGGACGGTTTCCGTCACTTCAGCCGCCTGCCCTGCCCCGACGCAGCGACGAGGGCGCCCAGCCGCCGCTCCCGCGTCTCGGGCTTCTTCGCCTGCATCACCCACCACGCCATCGTTCGCCGGTACCCCGGAGGCTGCGCTTCGAAAAAAGCCCACGCCCTTCGGTTCTTCTTGAAGGCGCGGATCGTCACCGCGTCGAGCGTCCCGTCCCTCTTCTGGGCGCGGTACCCGCGGGATTTCGGCCCCGACTTGTGCGGGCGGGCCTCGAACGCCGCGCGCCCCGCGGGCGTCATCTTCCCCGCGGCCTCGAGCTCCGCCACAAGCCGGATGTTGATCGCGCTCCACACGCTCCGCGGGCGCCGCGGCGTGAACCGGACGCAATAACTTTCCGCGTCCACCGTCCGCCGTATCCCGTCGATCCATCCGAAGCACAGCGCCTCGGCCACCGACTGCGGCCACGTCATGCTCGGCCGGCCGGTCGCGACCTTGTAATACCCCACGATGAGCTCAGGCGCCCGCGCGTGGTGGCGCTCCAGCCAGGCGCGAAACTCGGCGGGCGTCGCAAAGTACACCGGTCCGGTCACCACGGCAGGATCGTAACCGGGACCGCGCGCAGGGCGTCCCGGGCCAAGGGCGCCCGGGACGGGTGGGAAGCGTGATCGATCAGTTCATGGAAGGTTCCGCGGGCGCCAGCGGCGCGCGGTCGCGCCCCATCCTCCCGCCGAAGCCTGCCGCGGCAGCGCCGAGCAGCATCCCGCCGAAGCTCCAGAACGCCGCCTTCGAGCCCGCCCGCGCGGCGGCGCGGGCCTCGCTGTCGCTCAACCTGGCGGCGCCGTTCTCCCCGCCGGTGTCGCCCGCCCCTCTGCCCGCGTTGTCAGCCGCCGCGCCGGTGGTGCCGGCCTGATCGGCTGTTCCGAACTCGACGGGCGCGAAGGTGCCGGCGGCGGCGGGCGGATCCCACGCCCGGGCCATCGCGCTCATGCCGCTCCCGGCCAGGAACGCCGCGGACGAGGTCAGCAGCAGGACGCCGAAGACCGTCGCCAGAGCCCAGGCCATGAACCCATGCATCATCCCGTTCGCCAGCCGCCACGACCCGGCGATGTAGCCCGCGACAAAGCCGCCGAGTCCGAGAGAGACGACCGCCGAAATCACGCCCCACACCGCGGCGCCGATGCCGAAACCCCCGCCGTCGGCCGCGGCCGACGCCGGGTCGATCACGGCAAGTCCCACGCCGATGCCGAGCAGTGTGAGCAGAATGTGGGTCGCCGCGGCGATCATCGCGCCGGCGAAGATGGCGGCCCACGAAACGGGCTTCACATAGGCCACACGCATCCCCGCGGGGGGAAGGCCCATCGCGTCGCGCCGATCGGTGCCGGTCGTTCCCGTTGCAGTCTGACTGACCATGGCTTATCTCCTTCGGCAGACATGGGACTTCGGCGCGCACGCTGACGCCGCGAGCGCCCTGTTGGGTGCTACGAACCGGCGTCTGAATCGACTCTGAATCCTGGATGAGCGCGCGGCTCATTCGGGCCGTGCCAGATTCCGAGGCACCAGGGCCCGCGGCCGGCCGTCCGCCATCGCTCGCGCGTCAGGCCGCGCGACGGCCCTCCGTCCGGGCATCGCCGAAGCGGGTCGTTCGCTCCGTCTCGGGACCGATCCGCGCCCAGATTCCGGCCCCCAGCGGCGGCTCGGTGCGCTGCTCGGGCTTTGCCGCGCCCGGCTTGGCCGATGGAACGGGCGGCGGAGCGGGCGCGGCGGCCACCGGCTCGGCCTCGGGAGCGATTGGCGGCGCCACGGGCGCCAGCACATCGGCCGGGATCGTCCGGAAGATTGCCGGCGCGCCCGCCTGCTCGTCGGCAGTCTCGACCGTGTCCTCGTCCGCCACGCTGCGGTGGCCACCGATCTTGTACGCCGTGGTCACCGCGAGGAAGCCAAAGACGAGGTCGAAGACCCCGAAGCTGAAAATGAACGCAAGGATGGTCAGCGCCCCGGTCGCTTCCTCGCTTTCGCGGATCATCTCGGCGCGCACCGACTCGAGGTACGACTCCCGCTCGGCCTTGTCCATCGCGGCCCAGCGCCGATCGCGCTCCATGACGACCACCGTCGCGTAGCCCTCGTCTCCCGTGGCCTCGCTGATCTCGACGCCCCCCTCGATGAGCTGCCCCTGGACTTTCATCGCGAGGTGATCCCGCGCATCGTCGAGCGTCAGCGCGCTGCTGGTCTCCTCCACCCAGTGCCGCACGGAGTAGTGCGCCGCGCTGAACTTCCCGAGCAGGACCGCGCCGAGCGCGACCGCCGCCGCGAGAACCGCCGCGCCCTGCCCGCCCCGTCCCTCCGCTCCCCACGCCATGCCCGCCCCGACCAGCCCGCCGACCGCCCAGGCGATCCACCCGATCTCGTACCCCGTGAAGTAGCTCACCGCCGCCCACAACCCCGCGCCGAGTGCGCCGCCCGCGACCGCCCCGAGAAAACCCCTCGCCATGGACATGCCAACCCCCGTGTGTTTCCCGAGGCGCCGCCGCGCCCGAGATGCACACCGATCGACCGTCACGCCTTCACGCCCGCCCGTGCCCGGAAAGAACCCGCGCCCCGCGATCGGACCGCGTCGGCCTGCACGCTCTGCGCGGTCTGCGTGCGCCCGGTAATGACGCGGCCGTGCTACGGCCACTCGGAGAGGTTCACCCCTGAATGGTCCGGCCGCACCCGCACCTTCACCGGATCGAACCGCCACGAGCAGTCCGTCACGCTCCCCCAATTCCCGACCGGCGTTTCCGGGCAGCTCGTGTACGGGTTCACGGGGATCTCGCGCAGGTACGGCCCGAAGATCCCCGCAGCGCTGATGCTCCCCTTCTCGGTCGTCTTCCCCGTGAGGCGGGCCGCGAAGTTCGCCGGGTTGCCATCAACCGCCCCGCCCGGCCCGTGCGCGGGTGTCCGCCCGTGGTGCTCGGCGCGGTACAGCTCAACCGCGTCCGTGATCACGCGCACGTCCGCGTCGATGCGCGTCCGGTTGGCCCGCTCGGCCTGGCCCGAAAACCGTGCCGCGGCGACGGCGACGAGGATCCCGACGATGACCACGACCACCACGAGTTCGATGAGCGAGAAGGCGCGGCGCACGGCACCAACATCGGCCGCTCCCGCCGAACGCTCGATCCTCTGGGCGATGGCCCGCCACGCAGACCCTTCAAGCTGCCCGATTCGCCGGGCCGGCGGGTCCCGAAATCCCTTGGCCGCAAAGAGGCCCGTGAGGTTGGCTGTCGCAGACACGGGCTTGCACACCCCGCGACCCGCGGGGAGCGCGCCATGAAAGGTCGCGCGATGATCGGCCGCGCCGCCATCCCTCGGCATCAACAACCAAGCCTGGATCGTCGGCTGGGCCGACAACGCCCACGGCCAGCGCCGCGCCTTGGCCGCGACAGGGATCAGAACCGCTTGATCACCTTAGCGCGCTGCGCCTCGGTCAGGATGCTCAGCATCTCGAGGACGAGCTTCTGCTGCTCCTCTTCCGTGGGCTCGGTCTCGGAGTCGCGCGAGAACTCCAGGCTCATCTGGCGGAGACGGATCTTCTGGTCCTCGGTCAGGTCCAGGCCCTGGGTCAGGTACCCGATGATGATGTTGCCCGAGTACTGCTGGCGGTAGAACGACCGCTCGATCTCGCGCCCGAAACTGGTCACCCGCTCCTCGGCGACGATCTCGAAGCGCGACCGCTCCTTGCCCTTGTCGTTCTTCTTCCGCTTGCCCTCGGCGACCACCGCGTCCCAGTACTCGGACATGATGGCGTCGAACTTCTCCGCCGCGTTCTCCGGGAGCGCGGCCTTGACCTGCTCCCAGAGCGAGCCCCCCTCGCGGAGCGGCGCCAGCTTCTGCAGCGCCTCCACCCCGAGCATGGCCTGGTCGAGCTTGTCGTTGCCGCCCGCCGCCGCGGCAAACTTGGTCAAGAGGTCGATGTTGCCGGCGACGAACTCGTCGATGATCGCGTCGCGCCGGTTCAGGACCTTGCGGACACGGGCCCTGATCTCTCGGTCGAGGTTCAGCTTTTCGACCGCGGCCTCCTCGGGCGTGGTGTCGTGACGCCGGACCTCGCCGTTGAAGTCGAACGCGACGATCCCCGTGGCGGGCGCGGCAGGCGCCACGGACGGCCCGGCGAGCGCGGGTTTCGACGTGCCGGCCCCCTCTCCAGCCGGCGGTTCTCCGGCGGGCGGCTCTGCCGCGGCGGTGGCGAGCGTGAGGGACGCGGCCAGAACGATCGATGTGCGCGCCATGGGCGTTCTCCGCACGGGCTTGAGAATTATTGGGGGGAACTCGTCCCGCGTTTTCAGGCTGGTCGACGGGCGGATCCTCGCTGTACGAGCTTCCGAATGGGGTCGGCACTGCGAAGCCGGAGTCCGCGCTCCCGGAATTGACAGCGGCGCGAACAGCGACGGCTGGCCCCGCGAGTACACTGGGTTGTGCGCCGGCGGAGGCCGGCGCCCGGACCCGACGCGAGAGCCCGCACGAGGAAGCCATGCCCGCCGAGACGCGCACGGACGCCGCTCCGATCCCCGACGCCGAGCAGTTCGTCCACCTGCACCTGCACTCGGAGTACTCGCTGCTCGACGGCGGGAACCGCATCGACAAGCTCGTGAAGCGCGTGGCCGAGCTGGGCATGAATGCTGTCGCGGTCACGGACCACGGCAACATCTTTGGAGCGGTGGCCTTCTACCAGGCCTGCCGTGACAAGGGGATCAAGCCGATCCTGGGCGTCGAGGCGTACGTCACGCCGCCCGGCAAGCCGCGCAGCGACCGGACGTACTCCGGGGGCGGCGAGGGCGGCTACCACACGGTGCTGCTCTGCGAGAGCAACGCCGGGTGGCAGAACCTTCTGGTCCTGTGCAGCGAGGCGTACCTCACGGGCTTCTATTACAAGCCGCGCATCGACCGGGAGCTCCTCGAGAAGCATTCCGACGGCCTGATCGCGATCGTCGGTCACCTGGGCAGCGAGATCGGCGAACACCTTCTGGACTTCGAGCGCACGGGCGAAGAGAAGTTCTGGCGCCTGGCGCTCGAGAGCGCCGAGTGGCACCGGCGCGTGTTCGCGCCCTCGCCCGGCGGCCCGCGGTTCTTCATCGAGCTCCAGCACCACGTCCGCGAGCAGAACTCGATCAACAAGCACCTGATCCGCCTGGCCCGCCTGCTCGGCGTGCCGCTGGTCTGCGACAACGACTCGCACTTCCTGCGCGCCGAGGACCACGACGCCCACGACACCCTGATCTGCATCTCGACCGCCAAGAACAAGGCCGACGCGTCCCGCATGCGCTACCCGCGCGAGCTGTACGTCAAGAGCCCGCGCGAGATGCGCGAGATGTTCGAGCAGTACGGCCAGGACGGGCGTGAGGCGTGCGACAACACGCTGAAGATCGCCGAGCGCTGCCGCGTGGACCTGCCCCTGGGGAGGAACAACGCGCCGATGGTGCGGGTGGAGATCCGGGCGGCACCGCGCCACGGCGGCACCGCGCCCGCGAAGAAGCGGACGGCGGGAGCGGCGACCGAACCCGCCCTGCCGCGCCACGACGACCCGAAGTACGCCGGCGACCTGACGGCGTGGTACGCGGACTTCTGCTCCCACTTCGAGGTGCTCCCCTTCGACCACGCGCCCACGCCCGAAGAGACCGTCGCGGCAAAGGCCGAGTGCGACCGGGCCCTGCGCCTCCTGTCGGAGGCGGGCTTCGTGTGGCGGTACGGGCCCGATCTCGGCGACGAGTCGCCCGAGCGCGCCCGCCAGAGGGCCCGCCTCGAGCGCGAGCTCACGATCCTCTGCGACAAGAACATCGCCGCGTACTTCCTCATCGTCTGGGACTTCGTCAACTGGGGCCGGCAGCGCGCCATCCCCAGCAACGCCCGCGGCTCGGGCGTCGGCACCATGGTCGGCTACGTGCTCGGGCTCTCCAACGCCTGCCCCGAGCGCTACGGCCTGCTCTTCGAGCGCTTCACCGACCCCGACCGCGCCGAGTTCCCCGACATCGATATCGACCTCTGCCAGGACGGCCGGGCCGAGGTGATCGAGCACGTGCGAAAGAAGTACGGGCACGTCGCCCAGATCATCACCTTCGGGACGATGAAGGCCCGCGCCGCCATCCGCGACTGCGCCCGCGTGCTGGGCGTCTCGCTCCCCGTGGCCGATCGCGTCGCCAAGCTCGTCCCCGAGCAGCTCAACATCACCCTCGACGAGGCGATCGCGCAGGAGCCGGACCTGAAGGGCCTGTACGAGGGCGAGCCGCGCGCCCTCGACAAGGTGAACGAGCGCCTCGGCCCCGAGCAGCAGATCGACGCCGACCGCGCCCGCTCGCTGATCGACAACGCGCGGACCCTCGAGGGCCAGGTCCGGCACGCGGGCGTCCACGCCGCGGGCGTGATCGTCGCCACCCGCCCCCTCCACGAGATCGTGCCCCTCTACCGCCAGTCCACCGCCGCCGAGAACGAGATCGTCACGCAGTGGGACGGCCCGACGTGCGAGAAGATGGGCCTCCTGAAGATGGACTTCCTCGGGCTCCGCACCATCTCGGTGGTCGAGCGGGCGAAGAAGCTCATCCGCGAGGGGCTGCCGGAAGAGGAGATCTGGCGGGCGGTCGGGCGTGAGGACGAAGCGGGCCGGGCGCAGCGAACAGCGGGCAGCGAACCGCCGATCCGCAGCACCCCGCACCGCGGCCCCCACCCCCTCGACCTCGACCGCCTCACCTACGACGACCAGAAGGTCTTCGAGCTCTTCCGCCGCGGCGACACGACCGGCGTTTTCCAGTTCGAGTCCGGCGGCATGCGCCGGCTGCTCGTCGAGATGAAGCCCGACCGCCTCGAGGACCTGATCGCCGCCAACGCCCTCTTCCGGCCCGGCCCGATGGACCTGATCCCCGACTACAACCGCCGCAAGCACGGGCAGGACCAGGTGCCGAAGGTCCACGAGGTCGTGGACCGCTACACCGCCGAGACCTACGGCGTCATGGTCTACCAGGAGCAGGTCATGCAGATCGTGCACGGCCTGGGCGGCGAGGGCGGGATCAAGCTCCGCGACGCGTACACGCTGATCAAGAACATCTCGAAGAAGAAGCACGACAAGATCGACAAGGAGCGGCCGAAGTTCGTCGACGGCGCACAGAAGAAGGGCCTCTCGAAGAAGCAGGCCGAGGACCTCTTCGAGCTGATCCTGAAGTTCGCCGGCTACGGCTTCAACAAGAGCCACTCGACCGGGTACGCGATCGTGGCGTACCAGACGGCGTACCTGAAGACCTACTTCCCCAACCAGTACATGGCCGCGTTCCTGACCTACGAGAGCCAGGCCAGCAAGGTCAGCGAGTGGACGCCCTACCTCGAGGACTGCCGGCGCACGCGCTTCATCGACCCGCGGTCGGGCGCGACCGTCAGGACCGGCGTCGAGATCCGGCCCCCCGACATCAACCTCTCCGACGCGGAGTTCTCCGTGGTCTTCGAGGAGGGCGAGGCCCGCACCGCCGCCGGCGGGCACGTCCGCTTCGGGCTCAAGGCGATCAAGGGCGCCGGCGACCGCGCCATCGAGGAGATCATCGCCGAGCGCCGCGCCGGGCCGTTCGCGTCGATCTTTGAGTTCTGCGAACGCGTGCTCGCGCGGGGGCAGGGGATCCTCAACAAGGCGACGATCGAGTCCCTCGTCAAGTGCGGCGCCTTCGACCGCGTCCACGCCAAGGCCCTGCGCTCGTCGATGATCGCGTCGATCGAACAGGCCGTCAGCGCCGCCCAGAAGGCCGCGGCGGACAAGGCCTCGGGCCAGGGCGCCCTCTTCGGCTTCGGCGAGCCCGGCCCGCAGGCGCCCCTCAACGGCTCGGCCGCGGGCCAGGGCCTGGCCAGGGCGGCACCCTGGAGCGAAACCGAAGCCCTCGCCCACGAGAAGGACGTGCTCGGGTTCTACGTCTCCAGCCACCCGCTCGATTCCTGGCGCGACTGGCACTCGGTCTTCACCACGCACACGACCACGACGGCCAAGGAGTGCCCGCAGGATGCGCGCATCGTCATGGCCGGGCTCGTCCAGTCGGTCCGCACGCTCGTCGTCAAGTCCGGCCGCTCCGCCGGCCAGAAGATGGCGATCCTGACCTTCGAGGACGGCGGCGGCGCCATGGACTGCGTCCTCTTCACCGACAACTACGCCCGCTTCGGCCACCTCGCCGAGGCCGACAAGGCCGTCTTCCTCCTCGGGCGCCTCGACCGCTCGCGGGGCGACCCGCAGGTCGTCGTCGAGCGCGTCGTCCCCATCGACGGCGTGCCCCTCCTGCCCGGCAGGCTCCAGCTGGTCTTCGACGACCGGCGCCTCAACGGCAGCGGCAACGCCGCCATGACCCGCGCCGCGGACCTCATCAGAGAAAAAGGCAACGCCGGGCCTACCGGCTTCCCGGTCGAGCTCGTCGTGCTCGCCGAATCCTCCGCCGTGGTGCTCGCGGCGGAGGCCCGCCTCCGCGTCGCGATCGACCCGCCCCTGATCAAGGACCTGACCGCCTGCCTCGGGCCCGGCAACGTCAGGATCGCCGGGGGCGTCACGGCCGAAGTCGTCAACGGCAACGGCCGGCCGTGGGAAAAGAAGAACCGGCCCGCGGCCGCCGAGGCTTGATCGGGGCACGAAGGATCAGAAGATCAACCGCCCGACCGTCGTGGCGACGATGCCGTTCTTGGGCACCGGCTT
>CAZCPB010000024.1:0-12547 GCA_964500365.1 uncultured Phycisphaeraceae bacterium | reverse complement strand
CCAGGTGTGCGCCCGCCGCCGCCGCTCCCGCCCACGCGCCCCACGCCAGGTAGCCGATCGCCTCGCGATGGCGCCGGCGCGTCCGGAAGTAGACCCTGTCCCACAAAATGAGCGCCGGGATGGACGCGAGAACGACGGCAGCCCCCAGAAGCGCCCCGGCGGGCCCCCGCGCGAGGCCAAAGAACGCCGCCGTCGCGCCCAGGACCATCCCCGCGGCCAGGCCTGTCACGCCGACCGAGTACGACGCCGGGAGCCTGATCACCGGGTGCAGGTGAAGCATGAGCCCCACGCCGCACTCCGGGCAGACCTGGGCCAGGCACCCCGAAGGTTGTACCCGCACTTCGGGCAGCCGGCGTCGCGCCCCGCGAGGAACAGGCGCAGCAGTTCCGCTTCGTCCGGCGCGGGCATCCGGCAAGTCTACCGAACTACGATGACGCGATGGCACGCCGGCGCATCCCCGGCCGCGGCGACGACGGCCCCACCGACGCCGACCTCGAGCGCTTCGGCGGTGTCACGCGCACCTGCCCGAAGTGCCGCACCGAGGTCTACGACGACGCCGAACTGTGCTGGAACTGCGGGCACGCGTTCTCCGGCGCGCCCAGGGCGCCGAAGGCGATCTGGATCGTGACGGCGATCGTGCTCGTGGTGTTCTTCACGTGGACGGTCGTGCGGATCCTTTGACCACCGAGGCCGCGGCCGAGCCCGCAGCGCACGACCGCTCCGCCGAGAAGCCCCGACCAGGGGCCGCGGCGCTGAAACGCTGAAATCAGCCCGGCGCACCCATAGACTGGGCCCATGCCCACCCCCGCCAAGCGCGCCCTCGTCACCGGCATCACCGGCCAGGACGGCTCCTACCTCGCCGAGTTCCTGCTCGCCAAGGGCTACGAGGTCCACGGCATCATCCGCCGCTCCTCCTCCTTCAACACCCGCCGCATCGACCAGATCTACATGGACCCGCACCAGGGCGGCAAGCTCCGCCTGCACTTCGGCGACATGTGCGACGCGAGCAACCTCGCCAAGCTCATGCAGCAGCTCCGCCCCCACGAGGTCTACAACCTCGCCGCCCAGAGCCACGTCCGCGTCTCCTTCGACATGCCCATCTACACCGCCGAGACCGTCGCCATGGGCGCGATGAAGCTCCTCGAAGCCGTCAAGGAGTTCCAGCAGGAGTCCGGCCAGGCCGTCCGCTACTACCAGGCCTCCAGCTCCGAGCAGTACGGCAAGGTCGCCGAGATCCCGCAGAAGGAATCGACGCCCTTCTACCCGCGCTCCCCCTACGCCTGCGCCAAGGTCATGGCCCATTGGTGCACCGTCAACTACCGCGAGTCCTACAAGCTCCACGCCTCCTGCGGCATCCTCTTCAACCACGAGTCCCCCCGCCGCGGCGAGACGTTCGTCACCCGCAAGATCACCCGCGCCGTCGGACGCATCAAGCTCGGCCTCCAGGACAAGCTCTACCTCGGCAACCTCGAAGCCAAGCGCGACTGGGGCTTCGCGGGCGACTACGTCAAGGCCATGTGGCAGATGCTCCAGCAGGACAAGCCCGACGACTACGTCATCGCCACAGGCCGCACCGCCAGCGTCAAGGAGTTCTGCGAAATGGCCTTCGGGCACGCCGGCCTCGACTACCGCGATTTCGTCGCCTTCGACCAGCGCTACCTGCGCCCGGCCGAGGTGGACATCCTGCTGGGAGACGCCTCCAAGGCCCGCGAAAAGTTCGGCTGGCAGCCGGAGACGACCCTCGAGCAGCTCGTCGCGATGATGGTGGACGGGGACGTGGAACTCGCCCGGCGCGAGAAGACACTCCGGGACGCCGGCCACTCGCTCCCCCAGATGTCCGGGCACGACGGTTGAGCGTCCCACGGTCCCCGGCCTCTCCCCCGGGCCGCGCTTTCGAGTTTGAATGAGGAGGAGGCCCCGTTATGCTGCGCAGGTCGCCCGAACTCCCGGGCCGGAATAAACTCTGACCCGCCCCGCCCACCCCCTCCGCCTGATCCGAGAGCCCACGATGCCCACACCCCGGTTGTGTCACGCGGTATCGAGCCGCGTGTTCGCGTTCGCCGCAGGACTTGCGCTCACCTCGTTCGCGGCCACGGCGTTGGCCGACGTGTACGACCCGCCCCCGGCCTACTACGCCGCAGCGACCGGGACCGGCGCGACGCTCAAGTCCCAGCTCAAGACCATCATCTCGACCAACGTGCAGGTGCGCTCGTACGCGAACGCGATCGAAGTACTCAAGCTCACCGAGGCCGACCCCAACAACTCCTCCCGCATCATCCTGGTCTACACCGGCGTGAGCGTGCCCAACACCTGGGACGCGGGCGCGACCTGGAACCGCGAGCACACCTGGCCCGATTCGCGCGGCCTGGGCGGCTCCGGCCCCGACTACACCGACCTCCACCAACTCCGCCCCTGCAACCCCAGCGTGAACTCCTCGCGGAAAAACGATCCCTTCGGGCCGCAGAGCTCGAGCTACTGGGACCCCGACCACCTCGCCCTCTCGACCCCCTACCGCTACCGCGGCGAGATGGCCCGGATCATGTTCTACATGGATACACGCTACGACGGATCGCAGTCGAGCACGGTCGATCTCTCCCTCGTCAACGGGTTCCCCAGCGGCAACCAGATGGGCGACCTCTCGTACCTGCTCGAGTGGCACTACTCCTCGCCCGTCACGGAGCGCGAGCGCCGCCGCAACCACATCGTCTACAGCAGCGCCGCCAACCCATCCTACTTCCAGGGCAACCGCAACCCCTTCACCGACCACCCCGAGTACGTCTGGGCGATCTGGGGCACGCAGCCCAACAACTCGACCATCTACGTCGGTTCGACTCCGGCGCCCAACGGCTCCTCTTCGGTCTCGGTCGATCTCGGCACCGTGATCGTCGGCGCCGCCCTGCCCGCCCAGAACGTCACCGTTACCAAGTCGGGTTCCACGCCCACCACCTTCAACATCACCGCCTCGGGTGCCGCGGCGTCGGCCGACGCCTACCCCGGGCGGGCCTTCACCTACCACGCCCAGAGCCTCGTCATGAGCGTCGGGCTGTCCGGCGCCGGCTTGCCGGGCGCCTACTCCGGCTCGCTCACGATCGACAACTCCGACCTGACCAGCGCCGCCGCCGGGCAGGGCGCGGCCGACGGCGACGACACCGTCAACGTCTCGGGCACCGTGCTCGCCCACGCCAACGCCTCCTTCGAGCCCGCCGCCGACGTGAACACCCTGGTGATCGACCTCGGGCGCGTGCGCGCCGGCTCGGGCCTGCACGCCCAGCCCTTCAGCATCTACAACCTCCAGTCCGCCCCGGGCTTCACCGCCGCCCTCGATATCGACTCGGTGACCGGCGCCGGCGACACCGCCGTTGCCGCGACCGACCTTCTCGCGGTGTCGGGGATCGGGTCGGCGGTGCCGGGCGCGGCATGGATCGACAGCGCGGCGGCCGTCGGGATGTACGAGGCCACCTACACCATCGCGGTATCGGACGCGAACGCCCCGGGGGCGGTGAACGGCACCTCGCTGGCGCTCACCGTGACGGGCGAGATCGCCTGCGCTTCCGACTTCGACCTGGACGGCTTTGTTTCCGGCGACGACTTCGACGCCTTCGTCGCGGCCTTCCAGTTCGGCGAGCCCGGCGCGGACATGAACGGGGACGAGTTCGTCACGGGGGAAGACTTTGACGCCTACGTCGAAGCGTTCGTGAACGGATGCTGATCGGACCTTCGCCGCCGTGGAATCGGCCTGATTCGTGGCGGCGAAACCAAAGCCGGCGCATGTATTTCAGAGTGGCGATCGCCCCTCTTGTGAAAAGACGCGGGGAGGCTGCGCCCCGTGTGGTCGTTTTGGGTATTATTCGGGATCGAGTGCGGGGGGGTCGTGGGCTAGTCTGGTCTGTTTCTTAGCGAGTGGCCGCGTTCTGCGGCACGTCGGCGGAGTGGCTCGTCCCTGGGTTTCTCGTGCGGGATTGCAAAGCGAGAGGTACGAAATGAAGAATCTGATCTCGATTGTCGCCGGCACCTGCGCCGGCCTGGGCATGCTCGGCGGGCAGGCCCGCGCGTCCGAGGACTGGCGCGATGTGCTCGCGGCCGGCGGCGACAGTGCCGCGGCCGCGACCCGGTGCGTCGAAGCGCTCGCGGCGGGCGCGGCCCCCGGTCTCGCGCCGACCGAGGCGAGCAACCTCGGAGGGTTCGCGGGCTGCTTCGACCCCAACATGCCCCCCGACCTCGAGGTCATCGCCGAGTTCCAGCGGCGCCTGTACGAGGCCTGGCTGAAGGAAAGCCAGAGCCGCTACCAGACAGGCACCCGCTGGTCGGGCGGCAGCTTCGGCTCGACCGGCGACCCCATCACCCTGTACTGGAGCTTCGTGCCCGACGGTCTGAGCATCAGCGGCGGCGCCGGCGAGCCGGCGGCCCCGAGCAACCTGTTCAGCAAGATGGACGCGATCGAGCCGCGGGCGACGTGGGTCCTCCGCGTCCAGCAGATTTTCGACCGCTGGTCGCAGGTCGGCGGCATCGACTACGTCCGGATCACCGTCGGCGGCAACGACTGGGACGACGGCGCCTCGTGGGGGTCGAACTACTCGGCGAACAACCGCGGCCACGTCCGCATCTCGATGCACCAGATCGACGGGTCCAGCGGCATCCTCGCGTACAACTACTTCCCCCAGAACGGCGACATGGTCCTCGACGCCGGCGACGCCACCAACGGCTCCTTCGGCAGCAACTCCGACTCGCACCGCTTCTTCCGCAACACCGTCGCCCACGAGCACGGGCACGGCTTCGGCTTCAACCACGTCTGCTCGAGCAACAGCAACCAGCTCATGGAGCCCTTCCTGCAGACCTCGTTCGACGGCCCCCGGCAGGACGACATCCGCGCCATCCAGCGGTACTACGGCGATATCAACGAGCCCGACAATTCGGCCGGCGCGGCCGTGTTTGCGGGGAACTTGGGCATCGGCACCATCAACCTCGGCACCGTCCCCGCGCCCCTCACGGGCTCGAACGACCCGAACTCCTCGACGCTCTCGCTCGAGGCGATCGGCGATGATGACTTCCACGAGCTCACCACCGGCTCGATCCTGCTGGCCAACTTCACCGTGACGCCCGTCGGCTCGACCTACGACGACAGCTCGCAGTCCGGCGGCGGCTCGTGCAACAGCGGCAACAACCGCAACACGCTCGCGGCCGGCAATCTCCAGTTCGACCTCATCGCCGCCGACGGCTCCACCGTGATCCACAACGTCAACGCCCAGCCCGCGGGCACCGCCGAGACCTACACCGGCGCGCTCCTCAGCCCCGCCGGCGACTTCTACCTCAAGGTCTCCAAGTTCGCCGCCGCCGACGGCCAGGTGCAGCTCTACAAGGTGGCAATGACCGGCACCAGCGTGCCCACCATCACCGCCAGCGACGGCACCTCGAGCGCCCACGTCGCCGTCAGCTGGACCAGCATCCCCAACAACACCAGCTACCAGGTCCGCCGCAACACCGTCAACAACCTCGGCACTTCGACCATCATCGCCACCGGTCTGGGCACCAACTCCCACAACGACACCACGGCCACGCCCGGCCAGACGTACTACTACTGGGCGCAGGCGATCCAGGGCGGCGGCGGGTACCGCACCATCGCCGGACCCGACACGGGCTTCCGCGACGTCTCCGGGCCCCCCGGCGCCTTCTCGCTCTCGACGCCCGCCGACGGCACGGTCGATCTCTCGCTCACCCCGACCCTCACGTGGACGCCCTCCAGCGGCGTGTCCACCTACACCGTGACCCTCTGCAACACCCCCGACCTCTCCTCGCCCTTCCACGTCGTCGGCGGCATCGGCTCGACCAGCTACGTGGTCCCCGGCGGTGTCCTGAGCGACTGCCAGCTCTTCTACTGGGGCGTGACCGCCACCAACGCCGGCGGCAACACCACCTCGACCCCGCTCTCGTTCTCGGCGCAGACCAACATCCCCGCCGACTTCAACAACGACGGCTTCGCCACCGGCGAGGACTTCGATGAGTTCGTGGCCCTCTTCGAGGCCGGCGACATCGGCGCCGACTTCAACGGCGACACCTTCGTCACCGGCGAGGACTTCGACGAGTTCGTCCAGCACTTCGTCGACGGCTGCTGAAGCCGGCGAAAGCCGCAGATCCCGTGAACCCCCTGACCGGCGCGGCAGACCTGCCGCGCCGGTTTTTTTTCCACCTCACCGCTCCAGCACCGGCAACTCAGGCCCCGCGTCCGGCAAGGACTCGGCGCCCGCCAGCGCCGGCCCCCGCACCGACCCCGACGGCGGCAGCAGCGGCTGGCTGATCCGCTCGAACACCGGCGGCGGCACGTGCACCGTCCCCCAGCGCGGGCTGCGCACCCGCATCGACGCGGCGTACTTCTCGACCGTCACCGCCCGAACCGCGTACCACTTCCCGCGGTGCTCGAAGATCTCCTGGAACAGCGCGTCCGGCGGCTGCTCCTCGCACCAGTACAGGAACACGAACGCCGGCGTGAACTCCGGCCCGAACAGCGAGCCCCACGCCCGCAGCGAACGCACGTCCTCGAGCGTGACCCACGACTCCAGGCGCGGCGATCGCCCCGCCCGCCCCGGCCCGGGGCGCGACCACCCCACCCGCCGACCCTTCACCTCTGCCAGCAGGTTGCACGCCCGCCCGTCCCCCGCCCGCCCCGAGCCGAACGAGCCGTACAGCACGAAGTCGAACGACTTGAGCGCCGCGTCCCCCGCCTCGGGCGACCGCGCCGTCAGCGACACACCCTCGGGGATCAGCGCCTTCTTCGCCTCGTCCACGGCGACGTACGGCACCCGTTCCGCGCGCAAGTACCGCTCGAACGCCTGCTCGTAATGGTGGCGCCGCTGTGCCACGCCCGCAGTCTACCACCCCCGCCCGCGCCACCCACCCTTTCCGTTTCATCCCTCCCCGGCCAGCGCGTCCAGCACGATCCGGATCCCGATCGGCGGCGGCGCGGGCGCCGCGTGCACGGCCTCGCGCACCGCTTCCTCCGTGCGCGGCGTGCGGATCATCGTCCGGTGGCTCGCCTCGATCACGTGCGCCGTCGCCGCCCCCTCCAGATACGCCGACGAGCACGCCACCACGCCGTCGCCCACCTCGCGCGTGAACCGGCGGCAGGCCTCCAGCAGGCGCGCCGCACGCTCCTCGCCCAGGATCTTCACCGTCAGCGGCGACTCCAGCGCCCGGTCGAGCCGCAGGTCCTCGGCCGTCGCCAGGCGCCCGATCACCACCGTGATCGGAATCTCGGACGCCGGCGGCAGGGGTCGCGCATTGAGATCCGTCAGAAAGTCCGAGCCCGGCATCAGGTCCTCGCCCGCCGCGCCGTCCCCGTCCCCGCCGTCGCGCCACAGGTCGCGGACGTTATGGTTCTCCGAGTCGATCCACCGCATCACCTGCTCGCGGAGCTGCGACATCGCCCGAAGGCACGCGAACGGCGAGCCCTCGTTGGGCGTGCCCAGCATCACGATCGACCCCAGGTCCGGCCGCTCCGCCCTCCCGCTCGCGCGCCCGCCGTAGAGCCCCTCGCGCGTCAGCACGTCGCGCGCGACCAGCCCGCCCATCGAGTGGCACACCAGGTCCACCCGGCGCGTGCCGCGCAGCCGGAGTTCGCCCAGCGCCGCGTCCAGTTCGTCCGCCGACGTCGCGATCCCCTGGTCGTTCGGGTACTCGAACCGCACGACCGCGCTGCCCGCGAGCCGCTCGTCGGCCGCAAGGGGCACCGCCAGGTCGTTCCACAGGTCCCCGATCTCGTCCAGCCCGTGCACCAGCAGGATCACGCGCTCCGGCAGCTTCTCGTTCTGCGCCAGCGCGTGCCACACCGGCAGCTCTCGCGACGGGTCTTCCAGCCGGTACAGGCCCCGGAGGCGGACCATCGGCGGTCGATCGCCCAGGTGCTTGCCCACGAACGCCGTCGCCGAGTCCTGGATCTCCGAGGCGTGCGCGACCACGCGGTCACGCCACTTCGACGCCGTGTCCCGCCACGACCCCCCCGATGCGCCCACGGTCTGGGCCGGCGCCTGCGATGCCAGCGCCGAAAGCGCCGCCACCGCGAGCGAAAAAGGAACGCCCGAAAAAAACTGTCGCCTGGAGCGCATGCCGATTCCCCGTCGATCCCCGAGTTGATTGGCCGAACCCGCCCGCGGGTTTCATCGACCGTCAGTCCGTGATCCCCAGGTCACGTTTGGTGAACAGGGCCCGAAACTCGAGCCCCGCCTTCTCCACGTTCTCCCGCGCCCCCTCCAGCCGGTCGATCGTCGCAACGACCGCCAGCACGTTCGCCCCGGCTTCGCGCAGCACCTCGACCGCCTCCAGCGCCTGCCCCCCGGTGGTCGCCACATCCTCCAGCAGCACGACCCCGTCGCCCCGCTCTACCTTCCCCTCGAGCTGCCGGGCCGTGCCGTAGTCCTTCTTCTTATTGCGGATGAAAACGCACGGCAGGCCCGTCTCCAGACTCGCCGCCGTCACCAGCGGGATCCCGCCGAGCTCGGCCCCCGCCAGCCGCGCCACCCGCGTGCCGCGCCCCCGCTCCAACGACGCGATCTCGCCCGCGAACAGCCCCGCCAGCGGCCGCAGCACCTCCGGCCTCGTCGAGAACAGGTACTTGTCCAGGTAATAGCTGCTGGTCCGCCCCGACCGCAGCGTGAACGTGCCCCGCAGGAGCGAAGCCTCGGCGATCGCCCTCGCCAGCACGCCCCGGTCGATCGGATTCTCGGCGGTCGTCATGGCCCTCACGATAGGGCCGCGTACCACGATCCCTGAAACCCCCGCCCGCAGGCACGGAATCAACCCCTTGCCCCGGCCGATGCAATGAGGCCCTGCCCACCTTCGTTGTGCCGGAGGTGGGAAACGGCAAGCGGTGTGATCCGCGAACGCTGCCGCGGGCGGCCTGCGCCGTTGGCGCTGCACGGAAATCAGGACTTCGTATGAAGCATCGCATCCTCCTTTCCTTGTCCGCCGCGGGCCTCGCGGCGGCCGCCGCAACGAGCGCCGGGGCGGGCCAGGAGGGCTCGGCGCTCCCCGCTCCCGAGCCCGGCTCACAGCCCCCCGCGCTGGCCGGGCCGAAGGTCTCCGAGGTCGCCGCCCGCCCGACGCTCGTCAGGCGCGACTACGAGGGCCGCCTCCGCGCCCTCGACTCTTCCGCCGAAGAAGCCGCCCTCGCGCTCCTGACCCTCGACGACCCCACCCGCGCCCGCGTCGACGCCGTGCTCGAGTCCTACGCCGCCAGGCTCGACGCGATCGTCGCCGACAACCTCGGCCTGCTGACGAAGCTCGTGACGAGCAAGGGCGGCCGGCGCGACGAGTACAACGCCACGCTCCGCGAACTGACCGCCGTGCTCCGCCCCCTCCGCGAGAACGGGGGCCTCAAGGCCGAGGTCGCCCGCGAACTCCCGCCAGACCAGCGCGAGCGTTTCGAATCGCTCCTCTCCGAGTACTGGGCGGCCGCCATCGACGATGAACTCCAGAGCAGCGCGCCGGGGGGAACGCCCGGCGCCGGGGGCGCGGAGGGGCCCCGGCGCCGGGCCGCGGCGGTTAAGGTCACGCTCGCCGCCGCGGGACGCGAGGTGAAGCGCTCCTTCGACCGCCTCGTCGCCTCGCGCGAGGACGCCTTCAAGGACTTCTCCGCCCGCCTCGACCTCGCGCCCGACCAGGACGCCAGGGTCAAGCAGATCTTCACCGACCTCTACGTCGAAACGCTCGGCAAGCCGACGCCCGACCAGCGCCGCGCGGCAATCCTCAAGGCCATGCAGGAACTCTCCCCCGAGCAGCGCGCCGCCTTCGCCGCCGACATGCTCGAGCAGCGCCGGCCGAAGAAGTAATATCCGCGCGTTCGCGGACCTCGCTCTGTCAAGGTCCGGCTTGGAATCCTCGAAGGTTGCGCTAAACGCGCAGTTCTCAAGCGTTTGTAAGCGATTAGAGCTCCTGTCAATTACTACGATAGGTCGATCGTGTAACTGCCTTCGTGACGTGCGGCAGGATGTCCGCGTGTGGAGGCGCTCGGCGCAACCGACGCGGCACCCGGATGGGGATCGACCGCGCATGGGTGCACTCAACCAACGTAATTTCTCGACCGCCACCGGCGCCGCCGGCGCGACGACGCCCGCCGCCGACGCCCACCGCCGCTACGTCCGCTGCGACCTCCACTGCCACTCCAGCGCCTCCGACGGCCCCGTCGCCGCCGCGCTCGGCTACCTCGGCTGCCCCGAGTCCTACAGCGAGCCCGAACGCGTCTACGAGCAGGCCCGCGCCCGCGCCATGGACCTGGTCACCCTCACCGACCACGACACCATCGCCGGCGCGCTCCACCTCCAGCAGCGCGGCTACCGCGCCGTCATCCTCGGCGAGGAAGTCACCGTCCACTTCCCCGAGGACCGCTGCAAGCTCCACGTCCTGGTCTGGGGCCTCACGCCCAAGCACCACGAGGACTTCGCAAGCCTCAAGCTCCGCGACGATGTCTACGCCTTCGCCCACTACCTCCGCGACCACAACCTCGCCCACGCCCTCGCCCACCCCCTTTACGTCCAGAACGGCCGCTTCACCCGCTGGCACCTCGACCGCTGCTCCCTGCTCTTCAAGTCCTTCGAAACCCTCAACGGCGCCCACAGCGGCACGCACCGCACCGCCCTCGACACCTACCTCGAGTGGCTCACCCCCTCCGCCGTCCACCGCCTCATCGATGAGCACGGCCTCGAGCCCCTCTGGCCCCGCGTCTGGGAGAAGCCCCGCACCGGCGGCTCCGATGACCACGCCCTGCTCAACATCGGCCGCACCTTCACCAGCGTCCCCCTCGACTTCGAAGAACGCGCCTACGAGCCCGCCGAGTTCCTCCGGCGCGTGATGGCCGGGCGCGCCAAGCCCGAGGGCGTCGCCGGCCACGCCTCGCTCCTCGCCCACCAACTCACGACCGTCGGCGCGCACTACGCGGCAAGGACCCGCCTCGCCGGGCTCCGCCCCATGCGCCGGGCCATGGCGTCAAAGCTCCTCCGCTTCGCGGGCGTCCCCCTCAAGATGCCGAGCAAGGCCGCCCTCGCCATGGACGCCCTCCGCCGGCGCGTCCTCGAGCCCCGCAAGCGCTCGCTCCCCATCGCCAAAGCCCTCCGCGAGGTCATCGGCCCCGTCCTCGCGAAGCACCCGGGCCTCCGCGAGCGCCTGACCCCCGCGGCATGGACGTCCGGCAGCGCCCTCTCCGAGCACGAGCGGATGAGCGACTTCGCCGATGAGCTCTACGCCGCCCTCCACGAGGCCCTGGGCTCCTCGGCCCTGGGCGCCATCCGCCGGCGCGACAAGAGCGGGATCATCGACCACCTCGTGTCGTACGCTCTCCTCGAAGTCTCGCAGGCCCCGTACCTCTTCAGCCTCTTCCACCAGAACAAGGAGCGCCACCTCACCGAGCGGATCGAGCACGACTGCTCGCCCCCCGGCTCGGGGCGCGGCCCGCTGGAGCGACCGATGCGCGTCAGCCTCTTCACCGACACGCTCGGCGACGTCAACGGCGTCTGCCGCTTCATCCAGAACTCGGCCGACATGGCCAACCGCTCCGGGCGCGACCTGCACGTCATCACCTGCACCAACTTCCCCACCCCCGCGTGGCCCAACATCTTCAACTTCGCCCCCGTCTTCTCGACCAGGATCCCCAAGTACGAGAACCTCGAGATCGTCCTGCCGCCGCTGACCAAGATCCTCCGCCACGTCGACCGCCACCAGCCCGACGTCATCCACATCTCGACCCCCGGCCCCATGGGCCTGGTCGGCTATCTCGCGGCAAAGATCCTGCGGGTCCCCGTCCTGGGCGTCTACCACACCGACTTCCCCGCCTACGTCGACCACCTCTTCGACGACCAGGCCTTCACGTGGATGATGCAGCAGTTCATGCGGGGCTTCTACACCCCCTTCCGCCGCATCTTCACCCGCAGCGAGGACTACGTGCAGTCGCTGGTGGGCCTGGGCATGAAGCGCGAGCGCATCCTCGCCCTGGCCCCCGGCGTGGACACCCAGACCTTCGACACCCGCTTCCGCGACACCTCGATCTGGCCCCGCATGGGCGCGAACCCCGCGAGCGTCAAGGTCCTCTACGTCGGCCGCGTCAGCATCGAGAAGAACCTCCCCCTGCTCACCACCATCTGGAAGATGGTCATGGCGGGGCTGTCCCACTCGGGAAGCACTCAGGGCGAACCCCGCCCCGAACTCATCATCGTCGGCGACGGCCCCTACCGCGCTCAGATGGAACGCGAGCTCGAAGGCCTGAACGCCCGCTTCCTCGGCTTCCGCCACGGCGAGGAACTCTCGACCCTCTACGCCTCCAGCGACCTCTTCGTCTTCCCCTCGACCACCGACACCCTCGGCCAGGTCGTGATGGAATCCCAGGCCTGCGGCCTGCCCGTCATCGTCAGCGACCAGGGCGGCCCCAAGGAAGTCGTCAGCGAAGGCTCGACCGGCTTCGTCCTCCCCGCCACCGCCCCCGCACGAAGAATCTCCCGGCGACTGCAACCGTTCCCGTCTGCGTACTGCTCGCTCATGATGCTCCCCTTGGGTCCGCTCTCGAGGACCG
>CAZCPB010000023.1:6907-24223 GCA_964500365.1 uncultured Phycisphaeraceae bacterium | reverse complement strand
TGCAGGCGATCGGACGCCTGCGTTGCCTGGTGCAGGGATGCTGCCACGGCGGGCCGATCGCGGGGGGCGGCGGGCTGCGGTACTCGACGCCGTCGTCCCGGGTCTGCGCGCTGGCCGGGCTCGGGGGGGTGCCGATCCACGCCACGCCGCTGTACTCGATCATCGCGAACATCGCGATCGGCGGGCTGCTGGTGCGCCTGCACTTCGCGGGGGCGCCCTTCACGATCCTGGCGGGGCTGTACGTATTGCTGTCGAGCCTGGCGCGGTTCGTCGAGGAGCACCGGCGCGGCGAGCCGCAGACGCTGATCATCGCCGGGCTGCGGTCGTACCAGTGGCTGGCGGTGCTCGGCGTCGTCGCGGGCGCGGCGGTGACGTGCGTGAAGCCGGGCTCGGACAACGCGGGAGGGTTCGCGCTCGCGCCCGGCGCCTGGTGGGGCGCGGCGGCGTGCGCGCTGGCGTTCGGGTTTGCGATGGGGGTGGATTTCCCGGGCTCGGCGCGCCGGTTTGCGCGGCTCGCGTAGGATCGGCCGCGATGAGCGAACGAACGTGGAGCCGGCCGATCCCGAAGAAGCTGGTGAAGGGAGGTGCGCGCATGGCACGCAAGAAGCAGGGCGGTGAGGTGCTGTACCTGGCGACCAAACGCCACGTCGCGGCGCTGCTGGCCGAGACCGGGGAGGAGCTCTGGCGGACCAAGCTGCCGCACGGCGACACGCTGGGCGTGCTGTCGCTCCTGGTGAAGGGCGACTGGATCTTTGCCGCGGGGGGCGGGCACGTGCACGGGCTGTGGCGCGAGACGGGCGAGATCATCTGGAGCAACGACCTGCCGAAACTGGGGTACCAGTCGGTGATCCTGGCGATGGAGGGCGTGGACCAGAGCACTTCGCAGGCGTCGCAGGCGCACTGGACGGCGGCGCAGGCGGCTGCCGCGGCGGCGGCGGCGGGGTGAAGCGCGGGGCTACTCGGTGGGGCGCGGTGCGGGCTCCGCGGTGACAACCACGCGGATGGCCGGGCCCGCGCCGTGGTACCGGGCGAAGCAATCGCGGACTTCTTCGGCGGTGTACGACGCGAACTCGGCGGGCGCGTCCACGATCTCGTCGAGGCTGGTGGCGCGGTATTCGAGGGCGCGGAGCTGCTCGGTCCAGTACCGGGGCTCGAGGAGCATCGTGGACTGTTCATCGTTGGCGGCGCGCCGGGCTGCTTTCAGTTCCTCAGCGGTCGGGCCGCCTGCGGCGAACTCGGACATGGTTTTTTCGATCGCGTCGGCCAGGGGTGCAGCGTTCCCGGGCTTCGACGTTGCCGCGGCGAAGACGAGGCCGTATCCCGGGTAGGCCGTGGCGGGCGAGACGCTGACGGCGACGGATGCGCCGGGCCCGCCGGTTTCCTGCAGGGACGTCCGCACGCGGGCCTCGACGATCCGCGCGCCCAGCGACAACAGCCTCGCGTCGCGCCGGGCGTCGGCGTCGGGCCCGAAGAACCCGACGATGAGGCGGGCGGTGGCCTCGGCGCCCGGGACGGTGCGCTCGACGACGCGGTCGCCTTCCGGGCGCGGCAGACTCCGCCGTTCGGCGTGACGGGCCGATTCGACGGCGGGACGGTCGGGCAGAGAGCCGAAGTACCGGCGCGCGAGGCTGAGGGCGCGGTCCTCGTCGATGTTCCCGACGATCGAGACTTCGATCGGTCCTGCCGCGGCGCGCTCGAGCCATTCACGGGCGGCGGCGGGCGTGACCGCGCGGGCGTGGTCAACGGTGGGCGGGCGTGTGCGCGCCTCGTCGGGCGGGTACAGCGCGTCGGGGAGCAGGGCGGCGAAGACCCCCGCGGGGTCGGACCTCATCGCGGTCATCGCTCGTGCGTGCCGGGCTTTCCATCGCTCGACGGCCTCGTCGGTCAGTGCCGCGTCGGTGATGAGGGCGTGCGCGAGCTGGAAGGCGGTCTCGGCGTGCTCCGGCGGCGTGGTGATCTCGAAGCCGAAGTCGTCGGGCGACACGGTCGGCGCGATGACGATGCCGCGGTCGAGCGTGAGGGCGGCGAGTTCGTCGGCGGAGCGTGAGCGGGTGACGGGGGTGCGGAAGACCTCGGACGCGGCGCGGGTCAGGCCGCGCGTCGCGTCGGTCTCGAGCAGTTCACCGCCGGGGAAAAGCACGGTGAGGGTGACGAGCTCGTGCCGGTGCTCCATGAGGCGGTAGTGGGCCGTGACGTTGTTGTCCATGCGGAGGGTCAGGACGGACGAGCCCACGTGGCGCTGCGACGAGGCGATTTCTCCTTCGGCGGGGACGCTGTCGAGCAGGGCCCGATCGCCGGACGGACGTGCGGTCGCCGCGACGGCCTTGCCGGTGACCGCCGCGATGAACTGCTCTTCGGTCACCGGCTCGGCGCTGGCGGGGAGGACGAGGACGTAGCCGGCGTTGTCGGGGTCGAAGAGCTCGGCGAGCCGGGCGTTGATCTCGTCGTCGGTAAGACCCGGGAGGAGCGCCTCGCCGAGGTCGAGCTCCTGGGCCGGGGAGAGGTAAGGCTCGCCCGCACCCACGGCGCCGTCGATCAGGCGGACGACCTGTGCGGTCGGGCGGAGGGCGGCGGTCTCGGCCGAGCGCCTCGCGACCGCGAGCATGGACTCGCGTGCCCGGGCGATCTCGGCGGAGTCGAAGCCCCCTTCGAGGGCGCGGCGCAGTTCGGCGCGCAGGTCATCGAGCATGGCGGGCCACTCGCCGCCGGCGCCGGAGGCTTCGATCTCGGTCCGGAACGCCGCGCGTCCGAGCTGGCCGGCGCGGGCCTCGGCGCTGCGGATGCGGGCGCGGCCGAGGGCGATCTGTTCGTCGAGGCGCTGGTTGAAGGCGCGGAGCGCCACGCGCTCGGCGAGCTGGCGGCGCCACTGGCCGACGGTCGTGACCGGTGGACGCGCGGGCAGCACCCGGGCGATCGTGACCGTCGCGCCCCCGGCCTCGCGGTCCAGCGCGACCGCCGCGTTCACCCCGGAGGGGACAGGCACGCCGGGGTCGGGCGCGGGCGGGACGGGGCGGGCGGCGAGCGGGCCGAACGCGGCCTCGATCCGCGCGGCGACCATCTTCGGATCGGCATCCGCGACGGCGATCACCGTCAGGTTCTCGGGGGCGTACCACTGTTGATGGAACTGCGCGAGGTCTTCGCGGGTCACCGACGCGATGTCCTTCGAGCGCCCGACGATCGTGCGCATCGCCAGCAGGGAACCCGGCGCGAGGGTCGGCAGCGTCGCGTCGGCGATCCGTGTGCTTGCGGAAAGCCCGACGCGCCGCTCGTCGATGAGCACCTGGCGCTCCTGCTCGATGCCCTCGGCGGGGAAGGTCAGCCGCCCGGCGACATCGGCCAGGAAGAGCAGCGCGGTGTCGAACGTGGCCGGGTCGTTGTCCGGCAGCGTGAGCTCGAACGTGGTCCGGTCGTAGCCGGTGGTGGAGAGAGCGTGGCGGGCGGGGACGATGCCGAGCGATTCGAGGAAGGGCCCGACGGCGGCCGGCTCAATGTTCTCCGATCCCTGGAAGGCCATGTGCTCGACGAAGTGCGCGAGGCCGTGGCGGCCGTCGGGGTCGTTCAGGCACCCGGCGCCGACGTGGAGCCAGAGCTGGGCGTTGCCGCCATGGGCGGGATGGCGGAGCACGGCGAAGCGGGTCCCGTTGGCGAGCCGGCCTTCGAGCAGTTCGGGCGCGGATCGCAGGGTCGCGGTCAGGTCCGGAGCCGGCTGCGGCGCCTGCCTCGGAGCCGGGGCAGAGCCGCTCGCGATGAATCCGGCCTCAGACTGAGCCGAAAGCGAGGTGAGGAGGCTCAGGATCGCGGACGCGAGTTGGGCTGTTGGCATGTCCGGGAATCCCGTCCAAGGTGTCGCGGCAGATGCTAGTCGTTTGTTCAGCCCGAGAATCCGCTTTCCGGGGGGTTGCGCGGATGACGGCGTCGGGAGGGCACGATTGATGGTTTCGGAGCGGTGTGCCGTGTAGATTTTCTGCAGGGCCCGTTCGGGGTCCGCCGGGATGCTGCGCGCGGGGGCAGGGGGATTGTGTTGATCGGAGCGAGGAGCAATTCGCGACTCAGAATCCGCGGCCGGGCCGGCGCGCTGGCCGCGGCGCTGGCGGGACTGGCGTGCGATGCGCTGGCGTCGGACGGCGCGATCGTCCGCGAGGCCGGGCTGCTGTGGCTGCGCGCCGGGACAATCGATCTGTCGCACGAGCGGAACCTCGTCGGGGCCGTGGGCCCTCGCGCCCGGGGAGCGGGTGACGCCGATCGTTCCCGCCTGGTCGTGCGGCTGAACGGTCCAATGACGCCGGCGCGCCGGGTCGCGCTGGAGCGGGCGGGCGTGGAACTCGGCGACTACCTGCCCGACCACTCGTACATCGCGCGGGCCGGAGCCGGGGGAGCGGGGCGGCTGGGGGCCCTGGGATTCGTGACGTGGGCGGGGACGCTCAGGCAGGAATGGAAGGTGGACCCGACGATCGGCGCGCGGGCGTACGAGACGCCCGAGCGCCAGTCGCTCCGCGATGCGGGGACGGCGCAGGTCGTCATCACGCTCTTCGAAGACGGCGACGCGGCCCGGGTGATCGGCGCGGTCGCGGGCGCCGGCGGGCGCGTGTTCGGGGCGCACGCGGCGGGCCAGCGCCTGCTGCTGGACGCGGTGCTCCCGCGTGGGAGCGCGAACGTCGTGGCGGCGCTCGACGATGTGCAGTTCATCGAGGATGCGCCCGAGGGCCAGCACCGGTACGACTCGTACCGCTGGGTGGTGCAGAGCAACGTGCAGAACCTGACGTCGGTGTGGAACCGCGGGCTGCACGGCGAGGGGCAGATCGCGGGCATCATCGACTCGACGGTGAAGGTCGAGCACTGCGCGTTCTTCGACCAGTTCTTCCCCATCGGGCCGATGCACCGCAAGATCGTCGCGCAGCGCGACGCCCAGATCGGGAGTTCGCACGGCACGCACGTGGCGGGGATCCTCGCCGGGGACCACGACTCGTACGGCGTCTACGACACCAGCGACGGGATCGCCTTTGCCGCGAGGCTGAGCCTGGGGAGCACGTCGAACCTCTTCGCGAGCCCCACGGGCATGTACGACCACCTGCTCGACGCCCACGATGACGGCGCGCGGGTGCACAGCAACAGCTTCGGGGACGGCTCGACCAACGCCTACACGTCGTGGTGCGCGCAGATCGACGGCTTCACGTGGGACCACGAGGACGACCTGGTGCTTTTCGCGGTCAGCAACAGCAACCCGCAGCGGAGCCCGGAGAACGCGCTGAACGTGCTGGCGGTCGGCGCGGGGCAGGACGCCCCCGTGCAGAACAGCTACTGCTTCGGCGGCTCGGGGCCCACGGCCGACGGGCGGCGCAAGCCGGAGGTCTTCGCGCCCGGGTGCGGGATCCTCTCGGCCAACTCGACCACGTCGTGCAGCTACTTCGCGCAGAACGGCACCTCGATGGCGTGCCCGGCGGTGGCTGGGTGCGCGGTGCTCGTGCGCCAGTACTTCACCGAGGGGTTCTATCCGACCGGCGTGGCGACCCCCGAGAACGCGCTTACGCCCAGCGGCGCGCTGCTCCGCGCCATGATCGTCAATTCGGCCGTGGACATGGCCGGCATCTTCGGCTACCCGAGCAACACCGAGGGCTGGGGCAGGGTGCTGCTCGACAACACCCTGTACTTCCCCGGTGATCAGCGCAAGCTGCTCGTGCAGGACGTCCGCAACGCGGCGGGCCTCGGGACCACCGAGACGAGCACCATCAGCGTGACGGTCGCGGGCGGCTCGACGCCGCTCAACATCACGATGGCCTTCACGCACCCGCCCGCGGCGGTCAACGCGTCCGACCCCGTCGCCAACAACCTCGACCTGGAGGTGGTGGGCCCGATGGGGACGGCGTACCGCGGCAACCTCTTCTCGGCGGGCCAGTCGCTGCCGGGCACGACCGCGGACGACCGGAACACGGTCGAGCAGGTGATGCTCACGAACCCGGCGCCGGGCACCTACCAGATCACGGTCCGGGCGACCGAGGTGAACGTCGGCACGCAGGGCTTCGCCCTGGTGATCAGCGGTGACATCGACCTCTGCCTGCCGCCGGTGGTGCCCGAGCCGCCGCAGGACCAGACGGTGTACCCGGGTGACCCGGTGACATTCCTGGGCGTCGGGTACGGCACGGGCACGCTGACGTACCAGTGGAGGAAGGACCTCATCGATATCCCGGGGGCGACGGGGTCCGAGTACACGATCCCGGCGGCGTACCTCGCGGACCGGGGAGAGTACTCGGTCGTGGTCACGGGCGACTGCGGATCGGTCTCGACGCTCGGGGCGGTGCTGACGGTTGAGTGCCCGGCGGACTTCGACAGCAACGGGTTCGTGAACGGCGACGATTTCGACACGTTCGTCCAGATGTTCGAACTGGGCGACGAATCGGCGGACATCGATTCCAACGGGTTCGTGAACGGCGACGACTTCGACACCTTCACCGTGCTGTTCGAGGCCGGTTGCTGACGGGAGCGGCCGGGTGACCGAGAACTCAAGTTCTCGATTCGCGGGCCTTGTTCCGTATCCGGCGGGCCGTTAGGGTGCTCCTGTAGGTGCACGGGGGCGTCGCTCCCGTGGTTGTCCGTTCGCATTCAAGGACGCAATGGTCATGCACAGATACCGTCTGGCGGGGGTCGTTCTCGGCGTCGTGGGGCTTTCCTGGCACGCGGCCCTGGCCGACGAGACATCCAGCGACGGCGTCTGGACCACGGTTGGCGAGATCCCGGCCGAGCACCTCGCCGGCGGCGCGTGGGTTCGGCCGGACGTCTGCCAGCCCGTGATCCTCAACCTCGGGGCGCTCCAGAACATCCTGGCGCTGGCGCCGATGGAGGACACGCCCGAGGCTCAGGACGCGCCCATCATCCTGCGGCTGCCGACCCCGCAGGGGCAGTTCGCCCGCTTCCGCGTGGTGGAATCTCCCATCATGGAGCCGGGCCTGGCGGCGCAGCTGCCGGGCACCAAGACGTACCTGGGCCAGGGGATCGACGACCCGGCGGCGACGCTGCGGGCCGACTGGACCGAGCAGGGGTTCCACGCGCAGGTGCTCACGCCCGAGGGGAGCTACTGGGTCGACCCGTACACCCGCGGCAACGTGCTCCTGTATTCCTCGTACCACAAGGACGGGTTGCGGAACATGCACGGGTTCGACTGCCTGGTCAAGCAGCGCGACCTCGGCAAGCCCGTGCTCCCGGACGAGGTCCGCAACGCCGCGGGACCGGCCTTGGCGACCGGCGGGACGCGCCGGCAGTACCGGCTGGCGAATGCGTGCACGGGCGAGTACGCGTCGTTCCACGGCGGGTCGCAGACGGCGGCGCAGAACGCGATCGTCACGGCGGTGAACCGGGTGACGGGCGTGTACGAGCTCGAGTGCGCGATCCGGCTGGTCTTGGTCGGGAACAACCTGAACGTGGTGTACACCAACGGCTCGACCGACCCCTACTCGAACAACAACGGCGGGTCGATGCTGAGCCAGAACATCAGCACGTGCAATTCGCGGATCGGGAGCGCCAACTACGACATCGGGCACGTCTACTCGACGGGCGGGGGCGGCGTGGCGTACCTCGACGTGGTGTGCACGAGCAATAAAGCCGGCGGCGTGACCGGCTCGCCGAGCCCAACGGGGGATGCCTTCTGGATCGATTACGTGGCGCACGAGATGGGGCACCAGTTCGGCGCCAACCACAACTTCAACGGGACTGCGAGCTCGTGCGGCGGCGGCAACCGCAACGGCTCGACGGCGTACGAGCCCGGCTCGGGCAACTCGATCATGGCCTACGCCGGGATCTGCGGGGGCGACAACCTGCAGAGCCACAGCGACGCCTACTTCCAGCACGTCAGCTACGGCGAGATCTACACGAACGTGCCCTCGTGCTCGTCGAACACGTCCACGGGGAACAACCCGCCGACGGTGAACGCCGGCCCGAATTACACCATTCCCGCCAACACACCCTTCGAGCTGGTGGCGGTCGGCAGCGACCCCGACGGCGACTCGATCAGCTACCAGTGGGACGAGCGCGACCTGGGCCCGTCGCAGTCGGCCAGCGGCGGGATCATCGCCGACAACGGATCCAGCCCGTTCATCCGCGGCCGGATCCCGACGACGTCGCCCAACCGGCTCGTGCCGCGCCTGACCAACCTGCTCAACAACACCTTCCAGTTCGGCGAGCGGCTGCCCAACACGAACCGGAACATCAACTTCAGGTGCACGGTCCGTGACAACCGCGCGGGCTCGGGGGGCGTGAACTGGGACGACATGGTGATCACGTCGGTGAACACCGGCGCCGGGTTCGCCGTGACCGCGCCGAACACCAACGTCTCGTGGTCGGGGGCACAGACCGTCACGTGGAACGTCGCGGGGACGACGGGCAACGGGATCGACTGCGCGAACGTCGCGATCCTGCTCTCGACCGACGGCGGGAACACCTGGCCGACGACGCTTCTGGCCAGCACGCCCAACGACGGGTCGCAGAGCGTCACGCTCCCATCGGTCTCGACCTCGCAGGCGCGGATCAAGGTCGCGGCGGTCGGCAACATCTTCTTCGATATTTCCAACGTCAACTTCACGATCACCCCCGGCGTGCCCGCGAACCCGACGAACGTCGTGGCCACGCCGTCGGCGGTGTGCCCCGGCCAGAACACCTCGCTCACGGCGACGGTGGGCTCGGGCGAGACGGTCTACTGGTACACGGGCGGGTGCGGCACGACGCAGGTGGGGACGGGCAGCCCGCTGGTCGTCTCCCCCGCCTCGACCACCACGTACTTCGCCCGGGCGCGCCGGAACAGCGACAACGTGTTCAGCTCCGGCTGCGGGAACGTGACGGTCACCGTCAACGCGCTGCCGACGGCGCCGAGCGGGGCGTCCAGCGACCGCGACTACTACGCGTGCAGCGAGGGCGGGACGATCACCCTCACGGCGATCGGCGGCTCGGGGACGACGGTGCGGTGGTTCAGCGGCTCGTGCGGCACGACGCAGGTCGGCGCGACCAACCCGCTGACGATCCCGGCGCCGACGGCGACGACCACGTACCACGTCCGGTACGAGACGTCCTGCGGCAACTCGTCGTGCGCCAGCGTCGAGGTGCACGTGATCGGCGCCGACTTCAACGGCGACACGTTCATCACCGGCGAAGACTTCGACGAGTTCGTCGCCTTGTTCGAGGCGGGCGACGCCGGCGCGGACATCAACGGCGACACGTTCGTCACCGGTGAGGACTTCGACCTGTACCTCGAGGCGTTCTACTGGGGCTGCTGAGCTTTTCGTTCCAACGCCGATGATCGGTTCGTCGATCGCGGGGCCGGGGACGGTACAGTCCCGGGCCCTGTGTTTGAGCGTTCCGTTCGGTCTTTCCACAGAGCGCCCTCCGGGGTAGCATGAGCCGCTCCATGAAGCTTCCCTCCCCGAGCGTCGAGCGCCTGCGGGCCCTGTACAGCGGCGTGCCGGTGTGCGTGACCGGCGGGGCGGGGTTCATCGGCGGGCATCTGGTCGATGCGCTGCTCTCGGTCGGAGCGGTCATCAGCGTCATCGACGACCTTTCGAACTCGAACCTGGAGCACCTGGCCGGGCTGATCGAACTCGAGCCGCGGCGCATCCGGTTCGTGCACGCCTCGATCCTCGACGACGCGGCGCTCGACGACGCGGTGTGCGGCAAGGGCGCCGACGGGTCGCGGTTTCCGCCCGCGCAGGTCATCTTCCACCACGCGGCGCTGGGCTCCGTGCCACGTTCGATCGCCGAGCCGCAGTACACCTGGAGCGTGAACACGACCGGGACGCTCCGCGTGCTCGAGGCCGCGCGCCGGGCCGGGACGCGCCGGGTCGTCTTCGCGGCCAGCTCTTCCGCCTACGGGGACCAGGGCACGGGCGCCAAGGTCGAGACGCAGCTCCCGCAACCCCTGTCCCCCTACGCCTCGAGCAAGCTCGCTTCCGAGCACCTGATGGGCGTCTACGCGCTGTGCTACGGGCTTTCGACGGTGTGCCTGCGGTACTTCAACATCTTCGGCCCCCGCCAGCCCGCGGACTCGGCGTACGCCGCGGCCGTCGCGGCGATCACGCGCCGGATCCTCGACGGCAAGCCGCCGATCATCTTCGGCGACGGGAGGCAGACGCGCGACTTCACCTTCGTCGGCAACGCGGTGCTGGCGACGCTGCTGGCCGGGAGCGTCGAGACCCCGCTGAGCGGCGACGTCATCAACATCGGCACCGGGCGGCGGGTGAGCGTGCTGGAACTCACGGAGATGATCGCCCAGGCCTGCGGCGCACCGGGGATCGCCCCGTCGTTCCAGCCGGCGCGGCCGGGCGACCCCCGGGATTCGCTGGCCGACATTTCGCGCGCCCGCCAGGTGCTCGGGTACGAGCCGATCACCTCCACCGAGGACGGTCTGGCCGAGACGGTCGCGTGGGCCAAACGTCTGATGGCCGGCACCTGACGCGCCGGAGGTTCTCGATGCTTCAGGGCCTCATCGACTCGCTGGGCGGACTCTGGGAACTCGCCCGGCTGGCGGCCATGTCGCGCTTCCGGTTCGGGGGCCCGTACTGGGAGTGGCGTCTTCACACTGCGTTCGGGAAGGGATACCCCTCTTCGCGCGTGGAGATGGCCCGGGCGGTTCTCGCGTACGGGCGGTGGATGTACCGGATGCGCCGTGGGCGATGAATCGATCCCGTGAGCGGTTCGATCAATAGCCGTCACGGTGGTACGCTATCGGTCCGCGCGGGGCGGTTGTCCGGCGCCGACAGGACTCATCGCGACGGGAGTGTGATCCATGGCCGAGCAGGCTCCGGGCGGCGGCGGTTTTCTGAAGGCTTTCCTGCCGGGGCTGGCGGTGGGGCTCGTCGTGGGCGGGTTTGCGGGCGCGTTCCTCGGCCCGTTGGTCAGCAGCCCGCCGGAGCCCATCTCACCCGGCAGGCCCGGCGCGCCGATCGTCATCCCGCCCACGCCGCCGGGCACGTTCGATGAACGCGCCCCCGTGAAGCCCGAAGGCGCCGAGGATGATAAGGCCAAGGCCGTCGAAACCCCCGGCGCTGAATCGCCCGCGGAGAAGCCGGCGGGGACGCCCGGAGATTCGCCGGCCGAGACGCCGGCATCCGAGCCCAAGTAAGCGGGGAGCGGGCCGGCGTTGGCCGTACCCTCTGGCGTGCCGCGTTACAAGCTCACGCTCGAGTACGACGGGACCGACTTCTGCGGGTGGCAGAAGCAGGAGCCGCCGCTTGAGCACTCCGAGCAGACGGGCTCATCGCGCCACGTGGACCCGACGCTGGAGGCGGGCGAGGCCGGGCGGGTGGCGCTGCGGACGGTGCAGGCCGTCGTCGAGCGGGCCGTGCGCGAGGTGGTCCGCGAGCCGGTCGAGGTGAAGGGCGCCAGCCGCACCGACTCGGGCGTGCACGCGCGGGGGCAGGTCGCGGCGTTCACGGCGAGCGATGATGAGGCTTCGCTCGCCAGGGGGTCGGGGTGGCCGGTCTCACGCGGCACGGGGGCGCTGCTCCGCGCGGTGAACGGGCGGCTGCCGGAGGATGTGCTCGTCGCGGCGGTGGAGGTCGTGCCGGATTCGTTCGATCCCATCGGCGACTGCGTGAGCAAGGGGTACTCGTACACGATCCACGCGTCGCGGACGCGCCCTCTGTGGGACCGGCGCTTCGTCCACCAGGTGTGGGAGCCGCTGGAACTGGGGCCGATGCGCGAGGCCGCGGCCGTCCTGGTCGGGGAGCACGACTTCGCGGCGTTCGCGGCAGCGGGTCACAACCGGCAGACGACGGTGCGGACGGTGCACTCGTGCGAGGTCGTCGAGATCGCGCCGGGTCTGAATTCGAGCTCGACGCACGGGAGCGCGGACGCCCCGGCGGGCGGCGCGGCCGCCCTTCCCGAGCCGGCGCGGCGGTATCGGATCGACATCAGCGGGAGCGGGTTCCTGTGGAACATGGTCCGCATCATCGCGGGGACGCTCGCGGACGTCGGGCGGGGGCAGCGCACGGTCGAGGACGTGCTCGGGGCGCTGCGGTCGGGGGATCGGCGGAAAGCCGGGCCGACGTTCCCGGCGAGCGGGCTGTGCCTGGAGTGGATTCGCTATGTCGACGTTTCCGTTCAATGAGCGCGACTTTGATCTCCCCAACCCTGACTTGCACGGTGCTGTTCATAACCGAGCAAGAGGGGCCGCGAGGTCGAGCAATGCGCAGGTCGTTCTTGCAATCCCTTGATAGACTGAATCAGTGGCGTCCGACCGCGACATTCAGGCCTTCGCCGGAGAGTGGCGGCATCGCTGTTTCGATCCCCTGATCCGCCACGCGCTCGATCACGGGCGGGTGCTGTACGAGGCCGCGGCATGAGCGGCGAACAGGTGCCGCCTGCCGAGCGCCGTTGGCCCGCGCTTATCGCCTTGCTCTGATGCGCATCCTCCACATCTCAACCCGTCTCATCCTCGGCGGCTCGCAGGAAAACACGGTCCTGTCGTGCGAGGGTCAGGCGAGGCTCGGGCACGAAGTACACCTGGCCTTCGGGCCCATCTACGGACCCGAGGGGTCGCTGCTCGAGCGCGTGAGGGCCTTCAACGAGCGTGCCGCGGCAGGAAAAGAAGGCACCGGCGGAAGGGCGTGCGCGCCGATCGGGCTGCACGAAGTGCCTCACCTGGTCCGGCCGATCCATCCCTGGGCGGACGCGTTGTGCTACCGGGAACTGCGGCGGCTCGTGCGGCGGCTGCAGCCCGACATCGTGCACACGCACTCGAGCAAGGCGGGGATCATCGGGCGTGCGGCGGCGTGGGACGAGTCCGGGCGCGATCTGCGACCGGACCCCGCACCGGCCGAGGGTCCGGTGCGGGACTGCCGCGTCGTGCACACGATCCACGGGCCGCCCTTCCATGATTTCCAGTCGCGCCTGGCGTACCGGCTGTACGTCCTCGCGGAGCGCTTCGCGGCGCGCCGGTGCGACACGATCGTCTCGGTCGCCGACGCGATGACGCGCCAGTATCTTCGCGAGGGGATCGGGCGGGCGGAGCAGTACACCACGGTGTACTCCGGGATGGAGACAGGGCCCTTTCTCACCGCCGCGCCCGGGGAGTCGCGCGACGAGATCCGGCAAGGTCTTGGGCTCGCCCCGGACGATTTCGTGATCGGCACCGTGGCGCGCCTCGCGGAACTGAAGGGGCACGACGACCTGCTCGATGCGCTCGGCGCACGTCTCCGCGCTGATCGGCGGTGGAAGCTGCTGTGGGTCGGCGACGGGTGGTGGCGTGACAAGCTGTCGGCGCGGGCACGCGCGATCGGGCTCGGCGTTGTCGAGCGGGATCGCGGTGGTCGTAGCGGAACAACGAACACGATGGAGACGGCCACAGCGGACATCATTCTGACCGGACTGGTGTCGCCCGATCGCGTTCCCGGCCTCATCCGTGCGATGGACGTGCTCGCGCACCCGAGCTACCGCGAGGGACTGCCGCGCACGGTGCCGCAGGCGCTGCTGTGCGGCGTGTGCCCGGTCGCGTACGACGTGGACGGCACGGCGGAAGTCTGCCGCGACGGAGAAACCGGCCTCCTGCTGCGGGCGGGCGACCGCGAGGGCCTGCGCCGGGCGGTCGAGCGGCTGTACGATCATCCCGATGAGCGACGGACGATGGCCGAGCGGGGGCGGGAGGAATGCCGCGAGCGCTTCAGCGCCGAGGCCATGGTCGAAGCGCTCGAGCGCGTGTACGCCGACGCGCTGGCTCGCGGGCGTGGCGGCGGCCGTGCTCGCGGCTTGGGCGCCGGGGCAGCAGCTCAATCTTGACCGGCCGAACGCGTCGCGTGCTGGGGAAGCGCGGTCCGCGCTGGCCCTCGCGGACGAACTGATCGACGAGGCCGAGGCGTTGCTGGCGTCCGGCGAACGCGCGCCATCGATCGGCGCACGGGCCGCGCTGCGCGCCGTCGGCGCCGACCTGCTCCGCGCGGGCGAGGAGGAGGCCGGGGCGCGGGCGACGCTGATCGGCCGGACCATCGCGCTGCGCCGGCCCGAACTCGACGCGGCGATCGGGGTCGGTGACGCGTCGGCGGCGGGGCGGTTCGTGGCCGCGGCGCTTGCGCGCGACCTTGCGGCGCGACCGCCGTTTACCGAGGCCGACGCGATCGAGCGCTGGCTCCGCGACTCGCTCTGGCCGCTGGTGCGCGAGGGAGACCGGGCCCCCGGTATCGGCTGGGTGACGGGGGAGCGTGACCCCGTGCGTCCGCTGAGCGAGCTTGCCGCGCTCACCGGGCTGAACGCCGAAGGTCTTCTCACGGTCGGTGAGTTCGAGGGCGTGCTCGAGGGCGCGGCGGCGATCCCCGTGTACCGGCCCGCGTCGGAGGACGTTCGGCGCTCCGCGGCGGCGGTGCTCGCGGCGATGTCGGAGGCCAACTCGCGTCTGCTGGCACCGGCGGTGCGTGAATTGATCCGCGACGAGTTCATCCGCGCGGCGGACGCGTTCAGCGCACCGCCCGACGCCGGCGCGCGGATCGCGGCGGCGCTCCGGCTGCGCCGGCTCGGCGTTCTGTGCGGGGCGCTGGTCAAGGTCGCGAGCCTCGACACGGCCAGCCCGACGGTGCGCATCCTGCGCGGCGCGGTCGAGGAGTTCGCGACGGCGGGCGCCTGGCGCGACGACGATACCGCCGGATCGCGCCTCCGCCTGGTGATCGACGTGATCGACCGGGCCTCGCCCGACCCCGCGGTGGCGGACGACCGCACGCTTGCGCGGCAGTTCCGCCCCGCGATGAGGATCATCGAGCCGCTCGCGCGCCAGTCGGGGATGCAGACGCTGGAAGTCGCCCCGCGCCTGCTCTCTTCCGGGGCGGCGGCGTCCGACCCCGGCGTCCTCGGCGCGATCACGGCCCACGCGCGCCGGCTCAACGATGTGCGGCTGCTCCGTGGCGCGGCGGACGCGGTCGCGGAGCCCGGGAGATCCGGCGAGCCCGAGGTCCCCGCGGAGCGCCGCTTCCTCGCCGAGCGGTTCGTGACGTTGGGCCAGGATCTCGGGCGGCCGGAGCGGCGGGACCTGGCCATCAGCGAACTGCGCGACCTGTGCCAGCAGGTCGGCTCGTGGAAGTCGATCGAGGGCGAGGCCGAGCTGCGCGCGGGGGCGGAGGACGAGGGCTGGCACGGGGCGACGGATTCGAAGCTCGCCGACCTGGGCGCGGCGGTCGACCGCGTGCGCCAGGACTGGATCGGCTCGTGGACCACGCCGCGAGCGCTCCCCGCCGCGGCCACGACGCGCAGGCTCGCGCTGCTGCGCGACAACCTGCACTACATCGCCGACGCGGCCGGCGCGCTGAACGTCGGCGCCGGGCTCTCGCGCCTGAACTCGTGGCCGGGCTGGGAACTGTCGCCCGGGGCTGGCGCGTGGCTGGCGGCCGGGCTCGCGGAGACCGCTCAGGCGATGACGAGCGGGCTGATCACGGGCGCCGAGGACGGGGTCACCGGGCCGCGCAAGCGGCTGGTCGGAGAGTTCGCGCTCGCGCTGACCGTCGGGCGGCTTGAGCGGCGCGCCGGGGCGCTCGGCGTCGCGGTGCTGCCGCCGGGGCCCGGCTCGGCGCTCGCGCAGTTCCTCTCCGGGCCCGCGCCGTCGGACGCGTGGATGGGCGCTGCGCTCGAGGACCTCGCGGTCATGTGCCGCGCGATCGAGGAAGCGGCGGACGCGGCCCGGGATCCCGACCGGCGGGCCGAATCGGCCCGCTTCAAGGCGGCGGCGGAGATCGCCGCCCGCGCGGTGGCGCTGCGGCTCGACGCCGAGGACGAGCGCCTGCGGCTCACGCCTCCTGCGCGCTGAGCGTCAGATTCTCCTGGGCCCAGGTATTCGTCGAAGGATCCCAGACGTAGCGGAGCACATCGCCGTTCGCCGCGCCACCGACGAGGTTGATGAAGCCGGTCGGGCTCGTGAACCCGCGGACCGAGCCGGTCATGGGCGTCGCGTTGGCGATGCTCGAACTCAGGCGGGCGATCTGCCACTCCCCGCCGAGCCCCGGGGCCCACCAGTAGACGGTGACCGTCCCGTCGGCCTCGATCCCGGCGATGTTGGTGCCGTCCCAGGGCGTGACGTAGCTCGTGACCGTCGGCGCCTGGAGCTTCGGCCCGCCGAACAACGATGTGAGGTCGCTCTTGACCCAGTCGCCGCCGAAGGAGGGGAGCCACCACGTGGCGACGAGGTTGCCCGTCGTGTCGGTGCCGACGATGTTCACGGCGTCGTAGCTGGTGACGTAGGTCGTGAGGGCGCCGACCAGCGGCGGCGCGCCGGAGATTTGCGATAGATCGCTCGTGGTCCACGTGGTCAGCGGCGCGGCGGTCCAGATCGAGCGCACGCGCCCGTCGGCGTCGAGCCCGGCGATGCTGCGGCCGTTCCAGCTGGTCACGTAGCTGACGAGCCGGCCCTCGAACTCGGGCGGGGTCAGGCCGACCGCTTCGATCTGCGCCGAGAGGTCGAGGTACGTCCACGCGAACGAGCCGTCGGGGTTCACGCCGCCGGTCTGGACGTAGAGCACGACGCGCCCGTTGTCGGCGATGGCGGCGATGTGCATCAAGCCGGCGCGGTCGGCAAAGACCGTGATCCCCGCACCCGCGAGCGCGCCGAGCGGGGCGTTCTCTGCCGCGAGATCGCGGTAGGTCCATCCGCCGTCGGACCGCCGGTACAGAAGGAGCGATGCGCCCGAGCGCGCCACGGCGTAGTTGCGGCCGTCCTTGGGATCGACCCAGCCCACGGTGTCTCCGGAAACCGGCGGGGCGCCCGACTGCGTCGAAAGGTCCGAGACGGACCACGTCCCGCCCGCGCCCTGCTCGAAGGAGAGCGCCCGGCCCGACGAGCTGACTGTCGTGATGAGCGTGAGCCCCGACGGTCCTGCCGCGACCGATTCGACGGACTCGGCCGCGGTCCGGAAGCGCCCGCGGCTGGTGGCCGGGACGGAGATGGCCTCGATCGAGTAGGCGCCGACCGAGCCGGGCACGTTGCCGGCGCCGGTGGCGGGGTCGTAGGCCCGCGGCGCGCCGGAGGCGCCGCTCACGACGAGGAAGTACGTCGCCCCGCCCGAGAGCGAGGCGTAGAGCCCCGAGGCGGTCGTGAGCGCGTCGGTGTTGTCGTTGAAGTACAGCTCGTTGCCCGCGCCGTCGAAGAGGCGAAGGAACGTGTCGGCGCTGAAGGTGTCGATGGTGCTGGTCGCGACGATGTAGAGGCCGGAGGCCGGCGCGACGAACTCGTAGACGTCCACATCGCCCGCGCCGGCCTGGAAGTCGTCGTCGTCGCCCCTCGAGGGCGCGAACGGCGACCCCAACGGGGGCCTGGGCACCCCCCCCGCGGCGCACCACTGCCAGCCGGCTCCGACGATGACCCCGGGC
>CAZCPB010000023.1:0-6897 GCA_964500365.1 uncultured Phycisphaeraceae bacterium | reverse complement strand
CCTCGATCGGCGACCCGAGCGGGAGCGTGAGCACGCCGCCGGAGGAGAAGGTGTCGTCGCGGTAGTCGTTCTCCGCGGACAGGGACAGAACGGCCGCGCTGAAGTAGTAGTCCCCGGTGTCGCCGGGCGTGCCGCTGCCGCGGCGGAAGGGGTCGAAGCCGGTGTTGCCGTACCCGGCGATCGCGGCGTAGTAGGTAACGCCCGCGGCCACGCGGTAGAGCAGGTGCGGGTCGAGCGAGCCGCCGGAGTCGTCGACGGCGCCGAGCAGGTTGCCCGCGGCGTCGAACAGGTACAGCACCGTATCCACCGGGCTCGGGTTGCCCTGGATCGAGAAGGAATCGACGGTGAGTTCGAGGATCCCGCTTACGTCGGGGACGAGCTTGATGAAGTCCACGTCGCGGTCGCCGACTTCCTGCAGTCCTCCGCCCTGGATCCCGTCGGCGCCGACGATGCCCGGGTTGAAGTCGGCCGGCAGCGTCGCCCGCGCATCGTCCACGGCCTGCGGGATCGCGCCGTTGAGGTCGTTGCTCACGAAGGTGATGACCAGCCTGTATCGACCGCCCGGGCCGCTCGCGGGGCGCGTCGAAAGGTCGCCGGGGTCGTACGAATCGTTCAGGTAGTGCGAGACTCCGATGATGTAGACGTCGCCGCGCTCGACCGTGCCGCCGATGAAGCTGTCGACGGTGTGCCCTTCGAACGCGCCGGTGCCGACGCGCCGCACCAGGGCGCCGTCGGCGTACTCGTCGTCCACGCCGTTGAAGTCGAACGAGAGGCCGTCGTCGCTGGCGACCAGTTCGTTGCCCTGTTCGTCGAAGACCCTGAGGAACGAGTCCACGTAGTCGGCGTCGTACGGCGTGTCGATGTCGATGAGAAGCGTGCCGTCGTCGGGGACGACGACGCGGTAGAGGTCGACGTCAGCCCGCGTGGTGGCGACGCCGCCGTCCTCGCCGATCAGGGCGTCGATCGAGAAGGGCTCGACGAGCGTGCCCAGGTCGCTGTCCTCGGCGCCGCCGATCGTGCCCGACGTGTCGTCGTTGGTGAAGGAGATCGAGATCGCGAACGTGCCGGTCGCGCCGTCGCTGCCGCTGCCGGCGACGTTCGGGTCGTACGCGGCGTTGGCGGCGCCGCTCACGCCGGCGAAGTACGTGCCCGCGGGGAGCGAAAGACTGAGGCGCGAGAACGTGCCGATGCCGCCGTTGTCATCGAACGCGACCTGCGTCCCCGACGCGTTGAACAGCCGCAGGAAGGAGTCGAAGTCGATCGGGCTGGTCGTGAAGGTCCCCAGGGTCACCGTCACGGTGCCGGCGCTCGAGAGCGTGAAGCGGTACAGGTCCACGTCCTTGGCGCCGATCGTGGTCCCCGCGCCGTCGGCGCCGACGGCGCCCGTCGCCGCGAAGTTGTTGCGGCCGGTGAGCGGCCCGGGCACCAGAAACGCGCCGTCGAGCGTTCCGTTGGCGTCGACCGCCCCGCCGCCGGCGCCCAGGAAGAACGTCCGCACCGCCAGGAGGGCGGCGTGCACGTCCAGTCGCGGGTAGCTGACGAAGGTGTTGACGACGTTGTCGTCCTCGTCGTCGCCGTCGAAGACGGTGTCGGCGCTCGAGATGATGAACGAGGCGACCTCGTCGGCGCTGAGCAGCCGCCCGCCGAAGGTCAGGGCCGCGTCCTGCAGCAGCGCGACCGCGCCGGCGACCATCGGCGAGGCCATCGACGTGCCCCCCTTGTAGTCGTACGAGTTGTTCGGCACCGTGCTCAGGATCAGCGCCCCGGGCGCGAAGACCATGTTCGGCGCCGCGATCCGCTGGCTGAAGCTCGTCACCCGGTCGGCGCCGGTCGTGAAGTCCGTCGCCCCCGACCCCCACGACACGCCGGTGTTCACCCCGTCCTGCCATACCGCGCCCACGTCGAGCGTGCTCACGATCCCCGGCGCGGCGGAGTTCTGCGTCTCGTGGCCCTTGTACGAGTTGCCGGACGCCGCGACGACGGTCACGCCCGCGGCTTCGAGCGCCTCGATCCTCGAGACGTAGATGCTGCTCTGGGCCTGCGACGCCGAGGTGTAGAACCCCGAGCCCAGCGACATGTTCACCGCGACGATGTTGTACTGGGCGCGGTGGTCGAGCACCCACTGCAGCGCCTCGGTGATCGTCTGGTTGCTCGCGCCCCCGCTGTCGGGGAAGACGCGCAGGCCGATCAGGCCGACGCCGGTGGCCACGCCGATGTCCGGGTTGTTCGCGCCCACGATCCCGGCGACGTGCGTGCCGTGGCCCTGCGTGTCGGTGGGGACGGCGGTGTCGTCGATGAAGTTGAACCCCGCGACGTAGCGCGGCGCCAGCAGCGGGTGCGTGAAGTCCAGGCCCGTGTCGATGACGGCGACCGACACGCCCCCACCGTCGATCCCCGCGAGCAGGGGATCGGCCCGGGCGCCGGTCAGTTCGATGAGGTCGAACGCGGGGGAGGCCAGCAGCCGGCGAGGCTCCAGTGCGTCGGTATCGAACCGCGGCGGGGAGGTGCGGCGCGTCGCTGGGTCCATCAGCCTGTCTCCCGGCTCCGTTGACACCCTTACCGAGCCCTGTTCCAGCCCGCGATGGTACTCATCGGCGGAAACCGGCCAGAACCCTCGGGCGCAGGAACTGCCGATCGCCCGGCGAGCGCTGGAAGCAGCCACAATGTGCACCCGCCGCGTTTATGAGATAATCTTCAGGCAACCTGGGTTCGGTCGCGAGCGAAACGCGTGCAAGTGACAGGCTCGAAACACGCGAGAATGGGGCTCAAACCCGGGCGCGGGATGAAAACCGGTGCATAATATGAATGTCAGTCGCGGATTTGTGAGACTTTACGCGACGCTTTGCGCCTGTCTGTGATAGCCGGGATGACCCACCCGGCGTTACACCTCGGCGGCCGACTCCGTGCGGAGGGGGCCGGCCGCCTTTTCTCGATGGCTTGGATGCCTCGGCGCGCGCGCCGGCTTGTTTTACGCACCGCCCGAACCGAGCAGTCCCACCAGGGTCGCGGTGATCGCAAGACCCGCGAGGATCAGTGACTCGCCGGCGATCAGCCCCGACGCCAAGGGGACGTTGTACTGGTCTGCGGTGCGCCGGTTCACGCGTACCCAGATCATCACGATCACCGCGCCCACGAAGAACGAGAAGGCGTTCTGGAAGGGCATGACCCACGCCAGACCGATCCCCGTCGCCGAGGGCATGTACGCGCGGGCCTTGCTCGGGAGGAGCCGCTCGATCACGGGCAGCGCGACGCCCACGCCCGCTCCGATCAGGATCGCCCAGATCGCCGAGTCGGGCAGGTTCTTGACGCCCTCGGTGAGGAGCTTGGCGACCGCCTCCCACGCGCGGGTGGCCGGGAGCGCGAACGTCTCTAGCTTGGCCCGCGTCGGGACCATCAGGTACCAGATGGGCACGATCGCCAGGGTCCCAAAGAACACGCCGCAGAACTGCGCGATGAACTGCTTGCGTGGGTTGGCGCCCAGCAGGTAGCCCATCTTGAGGTCCGTCAGCAGGTCCGCGCTGGAGCTGGCGCTGTTTGCCGCGATGCCCGCCGAGGCCAGGTTGGCCCCCTGGTTCCCCGGCGCCAGGAGCGCGAAAAGGAACTGCATCACCTTGCCCATGGCGCCGACGGGGGTCGTGTCGGTCTCGCCGGTGGCGCGGCTGGCGACCATCGAGAGCACGAACGACATCGCGACGGCGATGATGCCCGCCCACCACGCGACCTGGAACGCCTGGACCTGCAGCCACACCATCGCGATGGTGATGGGCACCATGCCCATGATCATCCACTTCCCGGGCACCTCGATGCGGGCCATGGACCCGGCGGCGTGGTCCCCGGCCTCGGCCTTGGCGCCCGCGAACGCGCGGGCGATCGTGCGCCACTGGAGCCCGACGCTCGCCAGGCTCGCGAACACCATCACGCTCGTGCCGCCCCAGAGGGCCCAGCGCATGAGCACGACCTGGTTGCCCGCCCAGTCCCAGATGAAGATCGGCTTGTACTTGCCGGAGTCGAGCATGGTCTTGCCGAGCGCGCCGGCCCCGGCCGCCGCCGCGGCGTCACCGATCGACTTCGCCAGCGTCGCGGCGTCCGTGCCCTCGGGCGCGTCCTTCACGACGCCGCTCGCCGCGCCGCGTGCCGCGGCCACGATCGGCTCGGGGTTGATCTCGAACTTTGCCGCGGCGCCTTGGACCGCCGCGACCGCTGCATCGACCGCCGCTCCGGGCTCCGAGATTCCCGCCGTGGCGCCCCGCGCGGCTTCCATGATCGCGACCGCCGGGCGCTCCATCGCCGCCGCGTCCTGCTTCGCCAGCCAGGGCCCCACCCCCGCGTACAGCAGGAGCGAGCTAAGCACCAGCGAGAGGCTGATGCGCATCCCCACGATCATGCCCGCGGCGATGAGCAGCGCCGAGGGCTCGAAGGCAAAGCCCGCCGGGAACGCCGAACGCGGGTAGAGCTTGCTCAGGACGGGGATGTGGATGTCCCCCGGGATCTTGAGGAACGGGATCTTGTCGAAGAACCGCTTGAGGAACCCCACCGCGTCGAGCACGTCGCTCGGCGCACGCAGGAACCCGATCAGGAGCCCCGCGCCCAGACCCCAGACCAGCACGTACGCCTTGCGCATCGCCTCGGCGCTCTGCGAATAGAGCGACTTCAGCGTCGCCGCGGCCGCCGTCCCTGTCGGGAACGGCAGCCGCTCGTGGTTCACCATCTGCCGCTTCATGGGGATCGCGAGGAACACGCCCATGAGGCCGGTGCAGAGCGTGAAGATCCCGACGATCCACGGGCTCGTCACGTCCCACGTGTACACGTCCTTGGCCGTCTTGCCCTCGGGGATGACGTAGAGCAGCACGAGGGCGCCGAACATCGTCGCGATCGTCGAGCCCGTCGAATACCCCGCGGCCGACGCCGTCGAGGCCATGCAGGCGTTCTCGAGGACCGACATCTGCGAGACCCGGCCCGCCGACGCCAGCCGCACGACGCTCCAGACCACGTACGACAGCACGCACGCCGTGATGGCGATCCCGAAGGCCCACCCGATCGACAGCGTCGTGTACAGGTTGGCCGCGGCCATCAGCATGCCCAGCACGCCGCCCATGAGCACCGCCCGCACCGTCAGCTGCGGCATGCGGTCGCCCTGGTAGACGTGCTTGAACCAGTGCAGGTCCTTCTCTTCGGGTGTCGCGTTCTCGGGCAGCGGCGGGATCTCGTCGGTCGCGCCGGCGGGTGCCGCGGGTGCGTCGTGGGGCGTGGACATCGGCGCTCCTCGTTCGCGTGTCGGACGCTCGCCCGTCCGGAACGGGCGTCAAGCGGGCGACCGCAAGATACTTCAAACCGGGCAGGACGGGCAAGACGCGCCGAAACGGAGTCGGCGGCGCGGCCCGCGTCATCGCGGCGTGGTCGTGGGGCGCCGACGCGTCGCCGCCCAAGGACAAAGCCGGGAGTCGCCCCTCTCCGGACAACCCCCGGTGTGCGCGGAAGCCGAGGCTCCCGGCCACCCCGGTTCATCGGCGTTCTACGGCCCCGCCCGCGAACGATCCAGGAGCCGGCGCCGCTCGTCCGCTGGGCCTAATGTTGGCCTCATCTCGTCACGCAAGGGGAAACATCATGGATCGCGCGCGTCTCACCGTACTGTCCTTCGCCCTCGCCGCCAGCATGCTCGGCGCGTGCTCCTCGGAAGAAAAGCCCGCGGAGCCCGGTGCGCAGCCCCAGGCCGAGCCGCTCCGCGTCGAGCGGTCTGTCGAGGCGACCATTTCGGCCACCGTCAAGTGGGTCGATCACGCCACGCGCAGGATCACCCTGACCGACAAGGCGGGGCACGAAGAAACGTTCGTCGTGGACCAGAGCGTCCGCCGCCTCGCCGAAGTGCAGCCCGGAGACAACGTGGTCCTGAAGTACCGCGCCTCCCTCATCGGCGAGCTGCGCGAGCCCACGGCCGAGGAGAGGGAAAACCCGATCGTCGCGGTGGCGGGCGCGGGGCGTGCGCCCGCGTCGTCGGACCCTGCCGCCGGCGTCGGCGCCGCGGTCCGCGTCGTGACGACCGTTCAGGCGATCGACGTCCCGAACATGCGCGTGGTCCTGCAGGGGCCGATGGGCAACACCGTCGTTGTAAAGGCGCAGAAAAAGGAAAACGTCGAGCGGCTGAAAATCAACGACACCATCGTCATCACCTACTCGGAGGGCGTGGCGCTCTCGCTCGAAAAGGCCGCGAAATGAGGGTTGGCCCGGCCGCTAGTTCGGCCGGTCCTGGTCGCAATCGCCCTTCCCCACCATCGTCGGGATGAACGGCCTGCCCACGGCGTAGATGACGTTGCCGCGGGCCTGCGGCGGGTGGAACACGCTGGGCACGTCGTCACCGGCGAGGGTCCACCCGGGGCCGGGGCAGTCGAAGGCCCATGTATCGAGCAGGTAATCCAGCCCGTTCGCCCGCGCCCTGGCGCCGTCACGCTCGAAGACCTCGCGCACATCACCGGGCCACCGCTCCTCCAGCCGCACCGCGTGCGTCACTACGCCCCATTGGTTCTCCTCCGTCCGAAAGATGCCGCCCGCGCGTCGCTCGTACTTGAAGATCGGGTGCTTGTCGTACCGGTACGCCAGCCATTCATCGCCCGGGAGCGACTCGGCGGAATGCCGCGCGGGGAAGCCGTGCCTGCTCGGCCCGGGGCCGGCCGGCGCTGCGCCGTCGGATGAGTACACCCACCGCCGCACGGCGCGGCAGCAGTAGCCGCGCTTCAGGTACACCGGGAGCGCTTCGGGCCCGGCGCCGAAGGTCCCGATCCACCCGTCCTGCGAGTGCGCGATCTCCTGCATCTTCTGGAGGAGCCTGCCGCCGGTTCCGCCGCCCTTGAGTTCCGGCAGCACGTGCCACAGCGCGAGCCAGTACGACCGCGGGCGCGGGTA
>CAZCPB010000022.1:2844-25888 GCA_964500365.1 uncultured Phycisphaeraceae bacterium | reverse complement strand
CTCGCGGAGCAGGAGCTCCGTGTCGGTGACCTTTTCCTCGCCCTGGGTCTGCGTCGTATCGGAGCGGGCGCGCCCGTACAGCTCGACGCCCAGCTCGAACCGCGCCGGCTCCAGGAGCGTCCACCGAGGGGCGTCCGCGCCGACGATCACGGGGCCCTCGTCCTGCGGCCGGCCGTCCTGCGCCAACCCGCACGTGCCGCCGCACGCCAGCCCGAGCAACGCGGCGATCACTTTGTCGCGGTCGCGTCGCACCGTGGTCAGCGCTCCTCCGCCCCGGGGGCGCCGGGCTCCGCGGGCCAGTCGTCGCGGAGCATGAAACGGACATCGCCGCCGTGACCCGTGTGACAATCCAGGCACGCCCTGGACGCGTCCGCGTGCGCGGGGACCCGCTCGGTGCTCAGGAGCGACGGCGAGTGGCAGCGCGTGCACAGCGCGCGGTCGGCCTCGCGGAGCAGGTGGGGGAACGCCGATTCATGCGGCGTGTGGCACCACAGGCACGCCGCGGCCGCCACCGGCCCGTGCTCGAACCGGTGCTCGCTCGCGACGGCCTCGTGGCACGACAAGCACCCCGACGCGTCGCGGCGCGTGAACGGCAGCTTCGATTCGTGACACTCCGCGCACTTTTCGTCGAGGTACGGCTTGTGGATGAACGTCAGTGTCGCGCTCGTGACGCCGCCGCTGTCGGATGACACCACGCGCTTCGACGGGTCGGGGACCCCGTCAAAGAAGAACGAGAGCGTCTCATAGTTCCCGGTGGTGACCTCGCAGCCCGACCACAGCGCCGCCCCCACGCCGGCGGCGAAGATCAGCGCCGCCGCCCACACCCCGGGCCGGGTCGCGGGTCGGGGCGACATGGCTCGCTGGAGACCCATCGGCATCGACACTCGCCTATCGGCCCGGGCCGGCGCCAGGCTTGGACTCGCGGTCCGTTTCTTCGCCCTGTTCCTCGGGTGCCTGAAGCGTGCCCTGCTGCTGGAGCTTCAACGCCTCCTCGGAGCGCCCCACGCCCGACGACACCGCCACCGCCGACTTGGCCAGGTCCGCCGCGCTGTAGCCGGTGCGGGGCTTGCCCATCGCGTACACCGAGACCTTGGGAAGGCCGAATTGATTGGCGACCACGATCAGTCGTTCAGCCTGGAACCCCGGGTGAATGGCCTCGCCGAAGATCTCCGCGCCCCCTTCGCACACCCCGATCCCCGCGGGGAGGTTCATCGCGCCCGGGAACGTGCCCGCCGCCCCGAACGACATCAGCACGCGGAACTGGTCGTCGAACATCTGCACGTTCTGGAACGCGGCATCGACCACGTAGATGACCCCGTCGGCGTCGACGGAGATGTGCTTCGGCCGGGCGAAGGTCCCCGCGATGTCGCCCTGCTGCCCGGCCCCGCCCAGGTACGTTCCCTCCGGGCTGAACTTCTGAAGGCGGCAGCGCATCATGTCCATCACGTACACGTTCCCCGCCTTGTCGGTCGCGATGCCCAGGGGAAGCCGGAACTGCCCGTCGTCATCCCCGACGGTGCCGATCGAGCCGATCTTCTCGCCGCTGGTCCTGCTGAATATCTGCACGATCTGCGACTTGAAATCCGTCGCGTAGATCCGGTCGGCGTGCACCGCCACGCTGGTCGGCTGAAAGCCCTGGAAGCCGATGGCCTGCTGGTACCGTTCGTTGGCGTCGAACACGATCAACGCGCCCCGCTCGTTGTCCGCGACGTAGATCGTCCCGTCGTCGGCCACCGTCACCGCCACGGGATGGTTCAGCCGGTTGGCGCCCGTGACCCCGACCAGGCGGGTCTGCTTCTTCGCCAGGTCGAACACGACCAGGGCCGCGCCCCGCATGTCGCACACGTAGATCTTGCCGTCGCGCATGGCGACGCCGTACGGCTTGTTGATGTCGGCGGCCTTCTGAACTTCCTTGCCGAAGACGATCGCCTCGAGCGCGTCGTTCTTGACCGGCACGACGTCCGAGCTGCTGCTGTACCCGCGGACGAACTGGATTCGGGGCTCGTCGGGGAAGAGCGGCCAGAACGCGTAGGAGCCCGAAGGGGCCGAGTTCGCCGCACGCGACCGCTCGCTCGCGCCGTCCGAGCCGGCGCAGCCTCCGGTCAGAACCGTCACGGCCAGCGCCGTCGAAACCACCACGCCCGCCAGGAAAACCGTGCGCAGGTTCGCATTCACCGTGTTCACTCCGCCCGGGGACTCATCGCCCGCGCACCCCCCGCCGCGCGACGTGCAAAAAGAATGTCGCCCGGGCGGTCCCGCGTCAAACGCCTGCCGCCCGGGCGACCGATCACGATGTGACTCGGTGCATGGAGAAGGAGCTGGTTTACTTGATGTGGCACACGAGGCACATCTGGCTGCCCGAGTTGCTGATCGCGGTCATGTGCGGGTAGTTCCCGCGGTTGTGGGCGTTATGGCAGGTCGTGCACCCGACCACGTAGCGGGTCGTCCCGTTGTCGTCGAACTCCTTGAGCCTCAGGGCCGTCGCCCCCGATCCCACCCCCGTGCCCGTGGCGTTGGTGGGGTTGAACGACCCGTCCCACCACGAGGGCTTGTTCGGAGGCGGGTAGTACGCGTCGGTGCCGACCGGATGGTCGTCGGTCAGGTCGGTGCCCAGATTGCCCGTGGCGCCGATGTATTCGGTGCCGCCCGCCTGCCCGCCGAAGCTGTCCAGCGCGACAGTCCCGTCGTGGCACGACAGGCACATGCGGCTGACGACGTCCAAGTTATCCTCTGCCGTGCCGTCGCCCTCGTGCATCTGGTACGCCGCGGTGGTCAACGCGTGGTTCCACAGACGCGGCACGCCCTCGATCGCAAAGTGCGGCGTATGGCAGGGCTTGCAGATCTCGCCGCCCGACCAGGCCTTGCTCGAAAAGTTGTGCTCTGAAATCGAGATCTGCGCGTTGGCCGTTGCGCCGGTCAGGGCCAGGAGTGCGAAGGCTCCCACGATGCTGGTGCGGAGGTTCATGGTGGTCCTCCAGTTCCTCTTTTCTAGGTGCCCATTGCCGGTCAGCTCGCGGGAACGCCCTCACTGGAACGCTGCCGACTTCACCTGAAGCGGTGCAAATAGCGTACCAATGTGTCCTGAATACTCAACGCCTCCGTTGGATGCTTCCGCAACACGTCTCGATCACGGGCGGCAACGATCGCGCCGATTTTCAGAAGCACTCCGGCCCGCTCGCGTGGCAAAAAGCACGGGATTCCACGTGGAACGTCGCATTTCCCAGCGACCCCTCCATCGCAGGACCCGCCCGCACCCAGGCGACAGTTCGGCGACCGTACGTAGCAGAAGTTCATTTGCCGCGATGGGAAAGCTCGGAGTGCGAACTCTGCTTGTTTCAAGGACTACTGGATCTTTTATTCTTGGGAACGGCGGTTACTGTTGGTTCTCACTCCTGAGACCCGAGGAAATCGCCGGCGCACTGTGAACTCCGATGGCAATGCGATCACAAGCCAGTGATTCCACTGGCTGGAGTGCAGCGATCATTCCGTTGGCAGGGACCTACTTGCCCAGTCGGTCGAGTGTGATGCTGTGGCCCGATTTGGGCTCGGTGACGGTCAGTTCACCGCCCTGCACGCGGTAGGTGTACCGCCGCTCTTGCTTGTTGGCGTTCAAGATCAAATGGTCGCCCTCGGTCTGCCACGTCCCGCTCTGGACCCTCGTGTCTTTCGCGTACCTGGCTTCGGCGGTGAACGTCTTGTCGCCGACGAACGACACGCTTCCGAAGGAAAAGGTTGTCGAACTGTCGGCGTCGCGACCCTTCCACGTGCCGACGATGGGAGCGGCGCAGCCTCCCAGCAGAAGGCCGATCAGCGAAACACCTGCGACGCGAGAGAGTTTCATACCCGAATCCCCTGAAACAATGCACGACCCCCGACCGACTCGATCCGCGCGGATCAATAATCGGCGAGCGATGATACGGAAAACTCGCGACGTTCGCGAACGCGTCTCGGCGCCGAGCCGCTCGCCTGTCGGCACCTGATCCGGATCTGCCAACATCCCCATTCCGCACAAGGGCTGTGCTCGCCCGGTTCGACGTTCTGGGGGTCTTCCCCCAGAATCGCGCCTTGTCAACGTTCGCGTCGCGCTCCGCGAACCGCGTCCCTCCCGCCCCGTATTTTCCCTGGCGCCGCGCGGCGCCCAACCCGATTCGTACGCCCGGTCTTCCTTCGCGCCGGCTCCCTCCTGTCAGCGCGGCGGATGCCGCGCGGACGCAGGAGACTGATCCGATGCCAAACTCGCACGGTGTGTTCGGCGGTGCGGCGTGCGCCGGCCTGGTGTGTTCGGTTCTTTGCGGTGCGGAGGCTTTCGCGCAGCCCGCGCGTCTCGATGGTTCACGCACGGAGCGCGCGGGCCAGGAGCCCGTTGCCTCGCCCCTGATCCCGGTCCGCGAGCACGGCGACGGGGTCGTCTCGCTCGTCTTCGACGGCGGGGCCTACCGGCACATCAGCGCGCACGAGTCGGTCCGCATGTCCGCCGTGCCGCTCGCGCCCGGTGTCCGCGTCGATCTCGACCTGTCGCGCTTCGAGGTGCTCGCGCCCGGAGCGAAGGTCGTCGCCGTCACGGACGCCGGCGAGGTGGCGCTGGCGCGTCCCGACGTGCAGCTCTGGCGCGGCAACGTCTCGGGCGAACCGGGCTCGCACGCGTTCCTGGCGCTCAGCCCGTCCGGGAGCGCGGGGTACGTGAAGCGCGAAGGTAAGACGTACATCATCTCCAGCGGCGGGGGCGGCGCGCAGGAGACCGTCGTGTTCGGCACCGCCTCCGACGCCGGGCGCGCGATCACCATCGCCCCGCCGACGTGCGACGGGGCGCTCCTGCCGCCGGGCGAGGTCCCGGTGGCGCAGGTCGAGCCGCCGGGCACCGAAGCGCTGTACGGGCCGTGGCCGTGCCGCTCGTTCCAGCTCGCGGTCGACTGCGACAACGAGTTCACCAACAACCGCTTCGGCGGCAACGTCACCAGCGCCGCGGCGTACGCGACGCTGCTGGCCGGAGCCGTCTCCGAGATCTACCAGCGCGACATGAACGTGACCCTGCAGCTCTCGTACCTGCGGTGCTGGAGCACGACGGACCCCTACACCCAGTCCGACATGAGCGCCCAGCTGACCCAGTTCCAGTCGTACTGGAACGCCAACATGGGGAGCGTGCCGCGGACGGTCGCGCACCTGCTCTCGGGCCGCTCGCTGGGCGGGGGGATCGCGTGGCTCCGTGCGGCGTGCAGCCAGAGCTACGGGTACGGAGTGTCGGCCAACATCAACGGGTCGTTCCCGTATCCCGTCCAGGACCACCACAGCCAGAACTGGGACCTGATCGTAATGGCGCACGAGCTTGGTCACAACCTGGGGTCGGGTCACACGCACGACGCCAATTACTACAACCCGCCGGTGGACGGGTGCGGGGCCTCGCCCAGGGACTGCTCCCAGGCGTGGAACGGCACGATCATGAGCTACTGCCACACCTGCCCGGGCGGGATCGCCAACATCTCGATGACGTTCGGCCCCCGCCCCTCGACGGCGATCCGCGCGTACCTCGACGGATCGGCCGCGTCCTGCGGCACGAACTCGAGCGTCTCGTTCACGCAGCACCCGGCGGACGCCAGGCTCGGCGCGCCCACGGTGACCTTCAGCGCCGCCGCGACGGCCGGCGGCGGGAGCGGCACGCCCGCGTACCGGTGGCGCAGGAACGGCGCGAACGTCAGCAACGGCGCGACGCCGTGGGGGAGCGTCGTCTCGGGCGCCACGACCGGGACGCTCACGATCTCCGGCGCCAAGAGCAGCGACGCGGGCACCTACGACGTGGTCGCGACCAACGGGTGCGCCAGCGCCACCAGCGCGGGCGCGAAGCTGCTGTGCGGCGCGGACTACGACCGCAACGGCTTCGTCAACGGCGACGACTTCGACGCCTTCGTGACGGTCTTCGAGGCCGGTGCGGCGAACGCCGATCACGACGGCAACGGCTTCGTCAACGGCGATGACTTCGATGCCTACGTCGCGGCCTTCGCGGCCGGGTGCTGAGTCGATACGTCCGGTGTGTTCGCCCGGGTGTCTTCGCGCGGGCCGGGAATCCCCCTCCCGGCCCGCTGTTCTTTCGCCGGCGGCCTCTCCCGGCGTACGCTCGAGAGCGGCGAGCCCACCATGGACCACCCGCGGCCGAATCATCCTCACGGCCGGCCCCCGATCGACCGCTCAGGGGCCCTGAACGTCTACGTCGAGTGCACGCGTGGCTCGGACGTGAAGGACAAGTTCGACCCCCGAACGCGAGCGCTGTCCTTCCACAAACACATGCCGCGCGGCCTTCCGTGGCCGTTCGCGTACGGGTTCGTCTGCGGCACACGGGCCGAGGACGGGGACCCGGTAGACGCGGTCGTGCTGAGCACGCGCGACGTGGGCGCGGGGGCCGTAATCCCATGCCGCGTGCTCGGAACGATCGAGGCGGAGCAGACCGTCGCGGGAGAGACGCACCGCAACGACCGCGTGATCGCGGCCGACGCCGCGTGCCCGCGCTACGGGGCGTGGACGAGTCTCGACGATGCCTCCGACGACACGGTTCGAGCCATCGAGGAATTCTTCATCGCCTACAACGAGGCGCAGGGGCGGAGTTTCCGGGTGCTCGGGCGGGTCGGGCCGGTCGATTCGCTGCGGCGCCTGGCCGCCGGTGGCTGAGCACGTCCTTCATCGCGGCGGGGGCTTTGCGGTCGTGCCGCCACCGTCGTCGGTGCTCGCCGGGTCCACGCGCCCGGGGCTGAATGGCTCGCCGCGCAAGCCGGGCAGGTCGGCGTGAGCGACGAGCGTCTTTGTGCGGCCGATCCGAGCCACACTGCCGCGAGTCTCGGGGGCTTTCTCGACGAGCAATGTCCCGGGCGGCGGCACGGCCCGATCGCTCGCGGGGCCCGGCGCGGCCTGCTTCGGGGCGTTCTTCGAATTGTTCGGGGCGGGCCGCCCTGCCGCGTCTGGATCGGTGTTTCTCCCGGCGCGCACATTCTGGCGCCAGTGGATTGCCTGCACGGGCTTGCCGTCGGGGTCCCACAGGATCATGCTGTCGGCCGTGTTGGCGAAGGCGATGTACTGCGAATCGTTCTTCATCGAGAAGACCCAGGCGCCGGAGAACTTCTCGTTCGGGCCTGAGGGCGCCCTCGCGGTGTCGCCGACGGGCGGGGCGAGCCTCTGCTTGTAGCCGTTGAACACCACCACCACCTCGCCGGGCTCGAGCTCGATCGCGGGAAAGGTAAAACGCACCTGCTTGCGGTCGGCCTCGCTCGGTTCGCTGGTCCGCTTGGCGCCCGGGCCGGGCCTGGAAGGATCGAGCGGGTCGGCGGGCGTGCCGTCGGTGATCGTGTAGCCCTTGAGCTGGATCGGGCGGTCGTGCGGGTTGATCAGTTCGACGAACTCATCGCCGACCGCGTCGCGGACTCCGTCATCGCTGGCATCGCCCTTGTCGCCCGAGGGGACCGCGTAGAGCAGCTCGGTCACCAGCGGGTGCGGGTACGGAACGGGCGGCTCGGCCACGGCCACGGCCACGGCGATACCGGCGGACGCAACGAGAGCGATCGCGGTAAGCATCGGGAACCCCCAGGGTGAGGCGCTCAGGATTCCCTTCCGCCGGGGCCGTCCGTGCGGGGGCCAGTATACCGAGAGGGACAAATGCGTGCGCGGGGGCGGCGAGCCGACGGGGTCAACCGCCCTCGGGCGGCTGCCGGTCGATCGTCATGGTCTTCCAGTCCGACTTCATCGTCTGCACCCACGTCCAGTGCTTCTCGCCGAAGATGAGGTCCGCGCTCGTCACGGTTCGGGTCGCGAAGAGCACCGGGAAGAGCGGGCGGCGCGGCTCCCACTCCAGCCGGCGCATGTACGCGGTGTCCTGGCCGTAGCAGTACGCGCTCTCGGGCTTGGCCGCGGGCGTCAGGGCCTTCTTGATCGTGTTCAGCCGATTCTTGGAGGCGACGTTCGTCGTCGGGTCCTGTCCCTTGCAGCCGCAGTGCTCATCGTGCCACGCCTGGTCTCGGGCGACGGTCTCCTCGATCCGCGTGAGGAACTTCCCGGCCATCTTGTCCCAGTAACGATCCCAGCGGTTGATGTATTCGAGGGTGAACTTGGCGAACCAGGCGCAGGGCAGGATGTAGCGCGCGAACTTTTCGTAGTGGTGATAGAAGCGCATCCCCGCGTAGGCGTACTTGGCACCGTGCCGGCACTTGATGAAGATCAGATCCTGCTCGTTGTCGCGTTGCGGGTTGACGAGCTTGCCGCCCGCCTTGGTGGGCGAGTTCCAGCTCGCCAGGCGCCGCATGTTCTTGCGTGCCCGCAGGAAGTGAGAGATGGCCTTGCGGAAGGTGTCCTCGCCTTCGCGTCCGAGCTTGAACGCGAACTCGCCCTTCTTCCCGTCGCCCGGATTGGCGGCAAGCTCGTCCACGTCGCTCTTCTGCATGGACGCGTTGGCGGCGTTGCTCACGCCGGTGGCAATCACCTTGCCGAGCGTGATGCCCGCCGAGCCGCCCACGCCGACCAGCGTGCCCACGGCGATCGCCGAGCCGCCGAGGATGATCGGCGTGCCGATCCCCATGGTCGCGGCGGAGACCGCGACGACGGCCACCGAAGCGCCCACCACCGCCACGCCGATGATGACCTTGCGCCAGCGCACGTCCTTGGCCCACCGCCGGAACTTGTACGCGCCGCGCTTGATCACGCCCTGGTGGCTGGCGCGGTTCTCAACGATCGTGTACGTGTGGTTCAGGAGCAGCGCCAGCCGGTGCTTGGCCGGGTCGGCGTCGGGCTCCTTGAACGTGTGGGTCCAGTGGCCGTCGAAGACGTGGCAGGCGTACCGGAAGTCGAGCGTTCCCTTCTGTGCGTCCTTGCGCTTCGCGGCGTCCTTCACCGCCTCGGTCTGACTGGTGACCTTGCTCACCACGCCCCCGAGCCTCAGCACGCACTGGCCCACCGCGTCGGAGGTCTTGCTGACGCTCAGGATGTCGGGCTCACGCCCCGCGTACGCGACGAAGCGCGCGAACCGCGCCCCGCGCGAGGGGTCGTGGTGCTTGAACAGGTCGGAGTATTCGGTGCTCTCCACGGCGGGCAGGTCGTTCTGGATCTGGTCCAGCGCCTCGCGCGCTGCCGTGCGGACCCGGTCGCTCGGGTCGTTCTCGACGGCGTCCGCGAGCGCCGCCGCCGCCTCGCCCTTGTTATACGACATCGCGCGCCCGCCCATTTTGCCCAGCGACGTTGCCGCGGCGAAGCGGCGCTGATCGTCCTGCTCGATCCCCGATTCAAGCACGATCGGCGACTCGCGGAGCATCGTGATACGCGTCTTGATGTCCTCCTCGAACTTTTTCTTCGCTCGCCTGCGCTCCAGAATCCCCGCGCGGTCGGGGGAGCCCTTCTTGCTCTTACCCTTGAACACGCCGTCGTCGTCCGACAGCCGCACGGGCTCGGGCTCGTGCCGGTAGCACAGGTCCTTGTGCTCGATGTACTTCTTGACCTTCGATAGTCCGCTCAGCTTGTCGGGGTGCCTGCACTTGGAATGGTCCAGACGGCCCAGCGTCTTGAGCACGCCGCTCATGTCGCGGAGCGGTTTGGACCCCTGGAACCCGCCCTCCCAGAGGTCGCGCCAGCCTTCGCTCTTGGCCAGGATGTACTCGAGAAAGACGATGACCGGGAACAGGTAGGCCTTGCACTTGTCGTAGTGGTGCAGGAATTTCATGAGGTCGCGGGCGCAGTTCACGGCCTCGTCGCAACTCGTGAACTCGCGGACCTCCTGGTTCCACTCCGCGCCGGGATCGTGCGCCAGGCCGTGCTCGGTGCTCCGGCCCAGCGCGTCCTCGACGGCGGCCTTCACCGCCTCGTTGTTCTTGACGCTGTCGGCACCGAGCGCCTCTTCCAGCGTCGCCTTCACCTGCTGCGCGTACTTGGGATGATCGGCGATTGCCTTCAGGCCTCCCGCGGCGTTGATCCGTCGGACGTACTCCTCATCGTTGAGCAGTGTCTGTCGGAAATCGGAGACCGTCGTATCGGCCGTGCCGAGGCCCGGATCCGCGGCGCGGAGCGCTTCGAGTGCTTCCTGCTCGTCGTCGCCGAACTCGGTGCGGCGCTTCTGGCCCCTGCCGTACACGATCGACCCGATCGCGTCGCGGATCGCGTCCTTGGCGGGCTGCTCGGCCGGCGGACCCTCGCGGGCGATCTCGCCCAGGCGCTCGATCGCGTCGAGCCGCTTCTGCTGCGCGTCCGGACCGATCGCGTTCCACGGCTGGATCAGGAGCGCCCGCAGCGGGGGAACTTCCTGGATCGAGCCCCCGTCGGCCTTCGGTGGGGGGGGCTTGGTGGGCGGCGGAGGGGGAGCGGCGTTGGCCTTGCGCGTCTCGGCGACCACCGGGGACTCGGTGTACGCCTTCAGACGCGTGAAGGCCCGGAGCGCCTTGCCGAAGTGCCAGCTCGACTTGAAGAACGCCGGCTCGGCCTTGTACATCATCGCCCGCAGCGCGACCGACTCGTCGAGCGATTCCTTGCCGGTCTTGAGCGCCTCGACGAGCGCCTTCGAAGCGCGACCCTCGCCGAACTTCCCGCCGCCCTTGCGCGCCCCGACCGACGCCGCGGCTCCTCCGACGGCGGACGCGATATTGATCCCACCGGCAACCCACGGGCTCGCCGCGCTCCCCACCACCTTGGCCACGAGCAGCCCGCTGGCGACCGCGGCGCTGATCATGCTGCCGGTCGCCATCTCGCTGCCCTCGCGCCAGTCCTTGTAGCCCCGCAGGATGTTCGCCACCGAATGCTTGAGCCACGGCCAGCTCGCCATGGTGGCGCTGATCTTCTTCTCCCGCTCGAGCAGGTCGATCGAGAATCTTCGGTACGGTCCCGTGTACATCACGATCGAGTTCTTCGATTGGTCGAGCAATTCCACGATCTGCTTCACGCGCGTCCAGCACACGTTCTTGGCCCACGGGGCGCCCGAGCTGGGCTCGTGGACATACGCGCGGCAGATCGCGTCGGTTGCTCCGACCGCCACCGCCGCGATCCCCTTGGGATCCCGCGCCATCTGAAGGAGCTGCTGGGCCGCGAGCCTGCGGAGCTCCTTGGCACGCTTGGCTTCGGCCTCGGTGCGGTCGCGAGGCTGGGCGCGCAGGTTCACCGCGTGCTTGCGGGCGAGACTGAGCTTCTGCGCATCGACCTGCGACGCGTCGAACATCGCGGGCAGCCCGCCGATCAACGCCCCGGGGGACAGCGCCAGCGTCGCCGCATCGACCTGCTTGGGCTTTTCCTCAAACCCGCGGAGCTGGTGGTTGCACGCGTCGTCCAGAACCTTCTGCGCCAGTGCCGCGTCGTAGTCGCTGCGGATCTGCGCGAAGTGCTCGATGGGGATCTGGCTCATGGCTCGGACTAGGCCCCGTGCGCGCTCTTGAGCTCGTCACGCGTGGCGGCGTTGGCTTCGCCGGTGATCTCGAGTTCATGGTCCGACTGGAACCTCGAGATCGCCGCCGCGGTCTCGGCGTCTTCCTCGCCCGTGACCCCGCAGGAGTACCCCAGGTTGTTGAGGCGCTGCTGCACGCCGCGCACCTCGTCGATCGGGTCGAGGTGCCCCAGGGGGACCTCGATCTCGAGGTCCTGGTCGGGCACGCGGAGCCGGGCGTTCCGCGCGCCGGGGGGGATGTACTGCTCGAGCGTACCGTCCGCGTCGGTCTTCCCCTCGGTCAGTTTGCCGTCGATGTCGAGCCGGTAGGACGCGCCCCCCAGCGGCTTGTCGTCGTCGTCGACAAGCTTGATCTTCAGCTTTTCGGGGACACCCTTGCGGCGGAACCGGTGGCGCTGCTCGGTGGCGCAGGCTTCGTCCTTGGGCGTCAGGTCAGGCACGACGACCTCGTCGCCGCTGAAGAGCACGTAGCCCTCCTCGCCGCGCAGGTCTTTGAGGTTCGAGTTCGCCGCGTCGTCCCAGATCGTCGCGGGGAAGAACCCGTGCGCCTCGGCGATCGACGCGATGCAATCGCCCTGGGCGCACACGTGCGTCACGGGCATCAGATCTTCTCCCACGCGCCCGCGTCGAGGTCTGGAAACGTCACCCGGCACGTCCCGGGCTCGATGCCCTCGACGCGCACGAAGCCCTTCTCGTCGAGCGTGCCCGAGGCGACGCTCCCGTCGGCGAGCGTGACCCGGTACGCCTCGCCCGGGATGGGCTTGTCGTCCTCGCCGACCAGCTCGATCTCGATCCAGCTGAGTTCTTTGGCTTCTTCCGGCGGGGGCTGCTTGAAGACCGGGGCCTTCTCGCTGCCGTACTTGCCCGACTTGGTCTGGAGCTGGTCGGCCTTGGCCTCGGCGACCGCGCCGGGGTCGGCGACGTCGGCTTCCTCGGCCTGCACCGGCGCGGCCGGCGCGACGATCGAGCCCGGGCTTCCTGACTTCGGGGTCATCTCCGCTCCTCGGGGCGGCAGTATAACCGCCGGACGGGTCTGCGCCGGGGCGCCGCGGCGGTGTGTTAGCCGATCTTCACCATCCCGCCCTTGGCCTCGAGCATGGCCTTGCCCTCGACCGCGGTCTTTGCCGCGGTCAGTTCCGCCTGCGCGGTGCCGTCGGCCTTGAGCCCCGTGGTCCCCTTCAGGCTCAGCTCGCCGGCCCCCGACTCGACCTTCACGTCGCCCCCCGTGGACTTCATCGAAGCCTCGCCGGTGGACTCGAACGCGATCTTGCCCGCCGACCCGATCTTGACGCCCTTGGAGTCGATCGCGACGTACTGGTCCCCCACCATGATCGTGATGTTCGTCGCCGCCTCGATGCAGATGTTGTCGGCCTTTATGTACAGGTCCTTGGCGACGACCGTGGACTGGTTCTTGGCGAACTCCTCGATGACGTCCTCGCCGACCTTGAGCGAGAGGCTCTTGGCGACCTCCTTGGCTTCCTTGCCGTCGACCTTCAGGTTGCGGTCGCGCTCGACCAGCTCCTTATGGTCGCGGGCGATCTTGACGTGGTTGTCGTTCTTCACCCAGACGTGGCTGTCCTTCTCGACCTGGACGTGCTTGTTGTTCCCGATGTAGTCGAAGGCGTCGTTCACCACCCGCACGTCCATGTTCTTCTGGGCGTGGATGAAGACCTGCTCCTCGCCGGCCTTGTCCTCGAAGCGGATCTCGTTGAACCCCTCCCCGCCGGTCGAGCTCGATGACTTCAGGTACGAGATGGTCTTGCTGCCCGGCAGCTCGTACGCGGGCATGTTCTCGTTGTTGTACACGCGCCCCGCCACCAGCGGCCGGTCCGGGTCGCCGTCGAGGAAATCGACCACGACCTCCTGCCCGACCCGGGGCGTGAACATCGCGCCCCACTTCTTCCCCGCCCACACCTGGGCCACGCGGATCCACGGCGAGGCGTTCTGGTCGGCCTTGCTGTAGCGATCCCAGTGGAACTTGACCTTGACGCGTCCGTACCCCTCCTGGTCGGTGTGGATCTCGTCGCCCTCGGCCCCGACCACGACGGCCGTGTGCGGGCCGGAGATGACGGGCACCGGCGTGGTCCGCTCCGGCCTGAACTGGTCGGCCGCCGGCCGCGCCGTGAACTCGCACGTGAACGCCTCGGAGCCCTCGACGGGCTCGCCGGAGTCGCCGATGTCGTTGGCGGCCTTGTACCTGGCCCACAGGCACAGGAACTCGCCCTTCTGGTCGGGGCGGACGGGCCCGGTGAGCGAGAACTTCTGTCCGGGCCCGAGGTTCCGGATGTTGCCCTCGCCGTTGATCACCTGGTACCGAGAGCCGAGCTCCTGCGCCCGCGTGTTCGCCAGGCGCTCGCCCTCGGACTTGACGGTGAACTCGCCGGGCGCGTCGAAGACCTCGTACACCGGGTCGATCTCGCGCGGGAACGAGCCGGCCTCGATCAGCGGCGTCTTGGGCTTGGTGAAGTCGTAGTCGGCCAGCGCGGCGCGCGTGGTGCTCAGCTCGCGCTCGACCACCCACTCCGAGATGTGCTCGCCCGAGGTCACCTCCCCCGGCGTCGGGTCCCACAGCAGCTTCTCGGCGCCCTCGCGCGCCTCGTGGTTGCCCGGCGAGTCGCACAGGACCGCGGTGTGCTTGCCGTCCTCGTGCTCGAAGTAGTAGTAGATCCCCTCGTGCTCGAGCAGGCGCGAGAAGAAGTCGAACGTGGTCTCGCAGTACTGCACCGTCAGCTCGCGCTCGGGGTACTCGGTCTGGAGCTTGCTCTTGTAGTCGGTGAAGCCGGCGTCCTTCCAGATCTCCTGCACGATCTCGGGGACCTTCACCTTCTTCATCAGGTCCACCGCGGCGCCCTTGTGGAAGAGCCGGCAGTCGGCCTGGCACGTGAAGAACCACGTCCACGGCACGAGCGTCATGGTGGAGCGGTACATCCGCCCCTCGCGCTTCTCGTGCACGAACCTCGAGACGTACCCGTTGAACAGGCGGTCTTTGCCGTCGGCCTGCTTGATCCGCACCGTCACGTTCTCGCCGATGAGCTTCGTGTGGTCGGGCTCCTTCTCGCTCAGCACCTCGACGGTGAACTCGAACGACCGCCCGAGTTCCTCCTCACCCTCGAAGAGCACGGGGAGGAACTCGATCCCCTTGAGCGGGGTGCCGATCGACATGAAGCGGTGCTCTGACATCGTTCCACCCGCGCTCAGGGCGCCACGCGCCCGACCCACTCGAACCACGGCCTGCCGACGCTCCCGTAGTACGGCGCGAGCGCCGACTCCGACAGCGTCTCCCAGAGGGACCTGAACTCCGCCGCGGCGCGGCGCTGGTCCACGTCCAGATCCTTCCGGCCCGCGAAGAACGGCCTCACGAGCCGGTCCATGCACGCCAGCATACGGGATCGGCGCTCCATGTACTGGTCCGGGGTCATCCCAGGGGGCATGGGCACGTACCCGATCACGTCGTTGATCTCGCCGGGCTGGCCGAGCGACCGCGGCGTGACGGTGACGAAGTCGTCGAGCCGCCCCGTGAGGGCGTCCACGGTCTCCAGGTAGTCGGGGGCGAGAATCTCCTTGCCCTTGGGCGAGGGCCCCGCCGGGCAGTACAGGAACATCACCTTGAGCCGCCCGTCCTTCACCGCCGGGATCGCGAACGACTGGTGGCGCGACATCGGGATGGCGGAACTCACTTTCCTGAGCGCAAGGAGCGTGAGTTGCTCCATCGGCTGGGGCTCGGTCGGCGGCTTGATGGCGGCTTGCTGTTCCACGGCTGTGTTCCCGGCTGCTGGGGCTTCTACCACTCCTGATCGAGCCGACCCGGACCTCCCGGACCGCACCCATTGACCGCGACGATCGCGGCCGGGATCGCCGGCACGCGCCTGTTCATCCCCACGGCTGCCCGTTGGTGGCGACCGAATCCCACGCCGCGTTGCTCTTGGCGGCGTTCGCGAACGTCGCGTACGGCACCGTGGCGCCGCACTGGCCCGCGCCGGTGTCATTGTAATGGACCTGCGTCGGGTTGCCGTTGTCGTCGTAGTCGACGCCCGTGACCACGACCGCGTGGTACCACGGGGGCGGGCCCGCGGCCGCGATCCCCTGCGGCTGCCAGAGCGGCGCCGCGTCGAGATTCACGATCACGCCCTGGCCCGCCGACAGCGACGTCTGCATGTTGCCCAGGGCCGCGTCGCCCTGGCCGATCGTGCGCGCGCTCACGCCGTTGCGCCCGAGGATCGACACCTGCTGCGCCGGCGTCGTGCCGCCGATCTGGTTCGCGGGCAGCACGCCGCCCGCGGAGTTGAAGAAATCGCAATCCCCGGCCGCGGCGGACTGGGCCAGGAGGCCGGCCTGCGTCTGGGCCGCGGGGGTCGGGTTCATCGATTGAATGAGCTGGCGGCTGGACTCGACGCCGCAGTTGCCGTTGCTCTGGTTGAGAGAATTTCCGGGCCTGCCCTGCGCGGCGAGGAGGCACATCGCCGTTCCCGCCCGCGGGTTGCCCGTCGTCCCGGCCAGGCCGATCTCGACGGTCGGGCAGCCCAGCACGATCGTCCCGCCGTGGGCGGTCTGGTCGGTCTGGCGTGCCGCGGGCTTCATCTCGATCGGCACCGGGAAGGCGCCCTTGGCGATCGTGTCGGGCGGGCCGACGCACACCGCGATGTCGCCCATCCGTGCCGCGGGCATCCCGCCCGCGAACACCTTCATCTGCATCGCCACGACCGGCCCGCCCACGTGGGGGATGATGCCCGTGACCATCGGGCAGGCGTGCAGGTCTCCGGTTCTCGCGGCGGGCTTGCCGGACATGGCGTGCTCCTCGTCGACGTACACCCAAGAAAGACGGTGGCCCCCCAGTCCTGCGCCCCGCGCCGCGACTCCGTCGCTCTGACGCTCTGCCACTTCAGGTATTGATCCGCACCATCGGGCCCTTGATCTTCATGATGCCCGAGGGGTCGATGTTGATGCCGTCCGCGGCGGTCTTGATCGTGATGTCCGTCCCGGTGATCTCGACCTTGCCGTCCTTCTTCAGCTTGATGCTGGAGGCGCCGCACTTGATCTCGATCTCGTTGGCGGCCTCGATCTTCAGCGTGTCGCCCACCGAAAGGGAGTCGTTCCCGGCGACCGTGGTGGTCCGGGTGGCGCCCAGCGCCGTGATCTGCGCGCCGACCACGATGAGCGAGTGCGCCCCCCCCACCGCGGTGGCCTGCGCGCCGCCGATGCCGATTACTTCGCCCGCGCCGACGGTGTGAACGCGGGCGCCTCCCACGGCGAGCGTGTCCACCGCGCCGACGATGTGCGTGCGCGTCGCGGCGATGGTCACCTTCTCCGCCGCGCCGACGGTCTCCGTGCGGGCCGCGCCGATCGTGATCGTCTCGTTGCACCCGACCGTGTCGGTGCGGTTCATCCCGATGGTGATCGACTCGTCCTTGCCGACCGAGAGCGAGCGGTTGCCGCCGATCGACTCCGACTGGCTCCCGCCGATCGAGATCGACTCGCTGGCCCGCACCGTCTCGGAGTTGTTGTGCTTGACGAGGACCTTGCGGTCCTTCTCCGCCTGGACCGAGAGCAGTTCCTGGCCCTTCTTGTCCTCGAAGCGGATCTCGTTGAACCCGTCGGAGTTCTTGCTCGAGTCGGTCCTGATCCCCGAGACCGTCTTGTCGCCCGGCAGGGCGTAGGGCGGCATGTTGTCCTGGTTGTACACGCTCCCCACCACGATCGGCTTGCCGGGGTCGCCCTCGAGGAACTCGACGACGACCTCGTGCCCGATGCGGGGCGTGAAGAGCGCTCCGTACTTCTTCCCGGCCCAGGTCTGCGCCACGCGGATGAACGGGCTCGACCGCTCGTCGGCCGAGGCCTGCCGGTCCCAGTGGAACCTGACCTTGACCCGGCCGAACTGGTCGGTCTCGATCTCCTCGCCCGGCTTGCCGCACACCACCGCCGTCTGGGGGCCGGCGATCACCGGTCGCGGCGTGACCCGCGCCGGGCGGAACTGCTTGGCGAGGCTCTGCACGACAGCGCGGCAGGAGAACGCCACTCGCGACGCGTCGGTCTGGCCCGAGTCCCCGATGTCGTTGTGCGCCTCGTACGTCGCCGACACCACCAGGTACGTGTCGCGCTGGTCGGGGCGCGTCGGGCCGGTCAGCCTGAAGACGAAGCCCGGCGCCAGCGACCGCGAACTGCCGGTCGTCACGAAACGCTGCGTGCCCTGCGCGAGCTCCTCGGCCCGGATCCGGGCCAGGCGCTCGCCGTCGGCCTGCTCGGCGAACTTGCCCGGGTAGTCGAAGAACTCGAAGCGCTGCGAGAACTCGAGCGGGTCCACGCCCGAGGCCTGCAGGGGCGTGCGCGGCTTGGTGAAATCGAAGTCGGCCAGCACCGCACTGGTCGCCGAAAACTCCTTGACGCCGGCCCAGTCGCTCAGATGCTCATCGTTGGTCGTCCCCGAGCCGCTCGGCAGCCAGCGGACCGTCTCGGCCCCGGGGAACGGGTCGTGGTTGCCGCGCGAATCGCACAGCACCAGGTCGTGCCGCCCCCGGGAGTGATCGAAGAAGTAGTAGATGCCCTCCTCCTCCATGAGCCGCTGGAGGAAGTCGAACGTGCTCTCGCGGTACTGCACCGTCAGCTCCCGCTTCGGGAACGCGGGCGAGAGCTTCGAGCGGAACATGCTGAAGCCGTGGCTGCGCCAGACCTCCTGGATGATCGACGGCGCGGTGTCGTTCTGGTGCAGCGGGAACGCCGCGGCGGGGTGGAACGTTCGGCAGTCGTGCTCGCGCGTGAGCAGGAAGGCCCACGGGCGCATGGTCAGGCGCGTGCGGTGCAGCCTGCCGCGCTGCTCGAGCGCCTCGAACGTGAAGACGCGCCCGCTGAAGAACCGGGGGCGGTTGTTGCCCTGGAAGAGCGTGACGGTCGCGTCCTGGTCCACGATGTCGGCGGCCCGCACCGGCTTCTCGCTCAAGAGCTCGACCACGAACTCGAACGGGCGGCCCAGGGACTCCGTGCCGCGGAACGAGACGATCTGCACCGTCTCGTCGGAGATCGGGCTCTCGAAGAACATGAATCGCGTTTCGCTGGCGGTGGCGGCCATGGGCGGGTCTCCGGAAGGCGCGGCCGTGCGGCCGCACGCCCGAGATAGACCCTCCCGCCCGCCCTCGGCGCGCGAAGAAAACCCCGCGCCGGCCCGCGCGCGCACGCCGCGGTCAACGTCTTTCTCTGGTCAGCCGCGGCCCGGGGGACTGCCATCCCCCACCACTCCCCCGGCCGCGCTTCTTCAATCGAAGCTGTACCTGAACTCGTTGTTGTCCACGCCGACGTGAACCTTCGTCACGGGCTTGCCGGTCATCAGCCGCTCGAGCAGCTCGCGCCCGATCGTCGGCAGCATCTGGCGCGTGATGATCGCGTCGATGGCGCGCGCGCCCGACTCGAGTTCGGTGCAGCGGGCGACGATCGTGTCGGCGACCTTCGGGTCGTACTCGAAGGGCACTCCGTGGCCTTCCTTGACGCGCTGGGCGACCTTCGACAGCTGCAGCCGGATGATCTCGCGCATCATCGGCTCGGAGATCGGGTAGTACGGGATCACGTTGAGGCGCCCGAGCAGGGCCGGCGGGAAGACCTTGAGCAGGGGCTCGCGCATCGCCTTGGCGAGCCCCTCGGCGTCGGGCTTGAGCTCGGGGTCCTTGCACATGTTCATGACCAGGTCGGTCCCGACGTTGCTGGTCAGGATGATGATCGCGTTCTTGAAGTCGATGTCGACGCCCTCGGAGTCCTTCATGATGCCCTTGTCGAAGACCTGGAAGAAGATCTCGTGGACATCCGCGTGGGCCTTCTCGACCTCGTCGAGCAGGAGCACGCAGTACGGGCGCCTGCGGACCGCCTCGGTCATCACGCCGCCCTTGCCGAAGCCGACGTAGCCCGGGGGAGAGCCCATCAGCAGGCTCACCTTGTGCGCTTCCTGGTACTCGCTCATGTTGATCGTGATGAGCGCCTGCGGGCCGCCGTACAGGGTCTCGGCCAGCGCGATCGCGGTCTCGGTCTTGCCCACGCCGGAGGGTCCGACGAGCATGAAGACGCCGACGGGCCGCCCGGGGTTGTCGAGCTTGGCGCGGCTGAGCTGGATGCGCTGCGCGATCGCCTCAAGGCCGTGGCGCTGGCCGATGACGCGTTTCTCCATCGTGTCGGCCAGCCGGAGCACGCCCTCGATCTCGTTCTTCACCATGCGACCGAGCGGGATGCCCGTCCAGTCCGAGACCACCGCGGCGACGGTCGCCGCGTCCACGCTCGGGCGGATCAGGGGTGATTCGCCCTGGAGCGCTTCGAGGTCCTTTTCGAGCGTCTTCTGCTCCTCCATCAGCTTCGATCGCTCGGCCGCTGAAAGCGGTTCGGCCTTGGTCGGCGCGGGCGCCGGCGCGGCAGGGGTCGCCCCGTTGGTCGTCGCCCCCTTCGGCTCGGCCGGCGCCTGCGCGCCCGTGCCCCCCGGCGCTCCGCCGCGGAGCTTCATCCGGATGTCGAGGATCTTCTGGACGACGTCCTTCTCCTTGGCGAAATGGTCCTCGAGCTCCTTGAGCCGCTGCTTCTCGGCGTCGAGCGTGGCGACGACGTCGGCGCGGCGCTTCTCGTGGTCCGCGCCGGTCACGACCTCGCGGTCGATGATCTCGAGCTCGGTGTTCAGCCCGTCGATCCGCTTGCGCAGGTCGTCGATCTCGGCGGGGATCGCGTGCTGGCCGACGGCGGTCCGGGCGCAGGCCGTGTCGATCAGGCTCACCGCCTTGTCGGGGAGCTGGCGGCCCTGGATGTAGCGCTTGCTGAGCTTGACGGCCGACTCGAGCGCCTCGTCGAGAACCTGAACCTTGAAGTGCTTCTCCATCACCTTGGAGAGGCCGCGGATCATGAGGAGGCACCGGACCTCGTCGGGCTCGTCCACCTTCACGACCTGGAACCGGCGGGTCATCGCCGGGTCCTTCTCGAAGTGCTGCTTGTACTCGCTCTGGGTCGTCGCGGCGATGGTGCGCAGCGTGCCACGCGCGAGCGCGGGCTTCAGGAGCTGGGCCGCGTCGTTGGTCCCGGCCGCGCCGCCCGCGCCCATGAGCGTGTGCGCCTCGTCGATGAAGAGGATGATGGGCGTCGTCGAGGCCTGAACCTCGTCGATGACCTGGCGGAGGCGGTTCTCGAACTCGCCCTTCATGCTCGCCCCGGCCTGCAGCAGCCCGACGTCGAGTTCCAGAACCCGCGTCCCCTTCAACTGCGGCGGCACATCGCCCGCGGCGATCCGCTGGGCGAACCCCTCCACCACCGCCGTCTTGCCCACGCCCGCCTCGCCCGTCAGGATCGGGTTGTTCTGCCGGCGCCTCATCAGGATGTCGATGCACTGTCGGATCTCGTCGTCACGCCCCACGATCGGGTCCATCTTGCCCGACTTTGCGTTTTCCGTAAGGTCCTTGCAGTATTTCTTGAGCGCCTCCTGCTTGCCCATCTGGGCCGGCGCCATGGCCCCAGAACTTTCCCCGGGTGCAGCCCCGGCGCCCGCGCCGACCTGCGTCCCGTCGCTGGGAGCCTGCCCCTCCTCCGGCGAGCCCGCGACGATCGCATTGAATTCGTCGGCGAGTTGCTCGGCCTTGATCTTCTCGAACTCCTTCGAGATCGAGACCAGGACGTTGCGCAAGCCCGCTGTCTTGACGATGCCCAGGACCAGGTGCCCGGTCCTGATCTGGAACTCTTTGTAGAGCAGCGAGGCGTACACCCAGGCCCGTTCGCAGGCCTCGTCGAGGTGGCCGGAGAGATCGGAGATGCTCGTGGCCCCCCGCGGCAGGCGGTCCAGGGCGGCCGTGATGTCCGCCGAGAGCTTTCCAGCGTTCAGGTTGAAGTGCCGGACGATGCGGTGCAGATCCGAGTCCTGGGTCTGCACGACCTGGTGGACCCAGTGGACAAGCTCCACGTAGGGATTGCCACGCAGCTTGCAGAAGACGGTCGCCCCCTCCAAAGCCTTGTAGCCCAGAGAGTTGAGCTTTCCGAAGAGCGCGGTGCGGCTGATCTCGGCCATGAATCGACTCCCGATGCCGCGGGTTGACCGACGCGCGGCGGAACGACGCCCAGAATACTCGAAACCCGGTGCGCCCCGGAGGGTGGCGACGAGTCAACTCCGACTGATCACCAGGTCCGCCGCGTCCCGACCCAGCGGGCCTGCCGCGGTCCACGTGGTCCAGCCGAGCTTCCCGCCCTTGCCCAGGGAGGACCTGGGCACTTCCGATTCCTTGAGCACAAGCTGCACGTCGAATCCGAGCTCGAACCCGATGTAGTTGCGAACCCACGCCTCCAGCCGCTTCTGGCTCGACCCGTCGGGGAGCATGCGCTCGTAGTCGTCCAGGCCCATGGGGCCAAGCACGATCCGGATCCTCCCCTGCCTGTCCCAGGACCGCGCCCCGACCACCGCGTTGACGCCGAGCCTGCCCGACTCGCGGCTTTCGCCGAGGCGGCACCAGTACCCCGCGGGCAGGTCGATCCAGGAGCCGACGAATTCCTCGATGCGCGCGGGGATCTCGAAATACTCCTCGAGGATCGCCCGGAGCCCCTCGGCGTTCTTCACCCCCGCGCCCAGGCGGCCGGCGAAGAACAGCTTGGCGACGTCCGGCGCCTCGTCGCGCTGTCGAAGCGAACGCTGGCCGATCCCGAGCAGCGCCCCGATGTACATCGCGTAGCGGTCTTCGTTCGACCAGGCCCCCGACCCGGCCTCGGCGCCGGCGTCTTCGGTCTCGCCGGCGGGCGTCGCCGCGCTCGCGCGCTCGTCCCAGCGCGTCCGGTCGTAGTTGGTCGTCATCTGCCCCGCCGCCCAGGCGCGGTAGAACAGGCTGACCATGCGGTGGTTGAAGACGTCGAGGAAACGCGCGAGCGTCGGGTCGTCGTGGTTGCGCTCGCGGTCGCGGGCAAAGTCGGTCAGGTGCAGCGGCAGCGGGCCGTTGGGGCCCAGCATCCCCATGAAGTTCACGAACACCCGCCCGACTCTCGCCGTGCCGTGCGGGCGGAAATCCGACATGGTCGTCGGCGCGAACGCCAGGGATGGCTCCTGGCTGAATCGTGCCGCGTCCTCGCCGGGACGCTGCGAGAAGCCGATCCGGGGCAGGTCCTTGAAACTGCATTCGACCAGGCGGCCGAACGCGAAGAAGTCGAGCGGGTAGGGCTCGCGCCCCTTGAACAGCATCGCGGCGGGCGACTCGGGCGTGGCGCGGCGGACTTCCCCCGTCAGAGCGGCACGGACATCGTCCAGAGCGCTCTGTTGAGCGGCAGCCGGCGCGACGGGAGCGGGGCGCTCCGGCGCTGGCGGGGGAGAACTTGGCGCGGGGCGCGGCGGCGCGGGCGGAGGCATGGGGCGCGGCGGCCCCGCGGACGGCGACTTCGGGACACCGGGGGCGGGCGGCCTGGCCGGGGGTACGGGCGACGGTGCTCTCGGGGGGACGGGGCGCGACGAAGGGCCGGGCTGGCCGGGAGTGGGCTGGCCGCGGGACGGCCCAGGGGGGCCTGGCAGTCCTGGGGTGCCCGGGGGACCGGGTGGGCCGGGGGGGCCGGGAGGGCCGGGAGGGCCGGGAGGGCCGGGAGGGCTGGACTATCGCATGATCGGCCGCAGCGACGGCAAGTTCGCCGGAGGCGTGCTCCGCCTCACGGCCGACATGCTGCAGCACGGCGTGCCGCCGA
>CAZCPB010000022.1:0-2834 GCA_964500365.1 uncultured Phycisphaeraceae bacterium | reverse complement strand
GGCGGGGCTGGGGGGGGGGGCGGGGGGGCGGGGGGGGGCGGGGGGGCCCGGGTGGGCGGGTAGGGCCGGGAGGGCCGGGAGGGCTCATAGCAGTGACCTCCGGCCAATCCGTGCCGGCCAGCGCATGATCTGGCCGCGTTCGAGCGTCTTGATCACCGTCTCGCTGAACGAATTGAGCGTGGTGTAGCCGGTGAAGAACCGCTCGAGGACCGCGCCGAGCAGGAAGACGCCCGTCCCGACGAACTGGCTTTCGTCGAGGGTCAGCGTCACCTCGAGGCCGCGGGCGAAGCTGATGGGGCCCGGCGAATCCACGCGCCGGGCGATGGGCCGGCACTCGACCGAGCGTAGGCCCTCGACCTGCTTGCGGACGTCGGCGTCCGAGGTGTCGGCGTACAGACGGAGCAGGTCGCGGAGGCCTGCGGCGCCCTGGGTGGGATCGCCCGGCGATTCCGCCCGCACGTCGATGAGCGACAGGTAATTGAGGGAGAGGTGGCTGATAAGCCGCCAGACGGACTCGCCCTCGGTCTGCCCGCCGCGGGGTTCGGCGTGGCTCGGGCGGGGCGGGGTCGGACCCGCGACCACCCGCACGGACTCGACCGGGGCGCCCAGGTCGAGGGTGAAGTCGGTCTTGCCCTTGTTGAGGGGCATGTGGAGGGGCAGGTCGCGGTTGGTGCACAGCGTTTCGACGCCGAGCTGGCGGACATCGTCGGAGTAGGGCGCGTTGGCGGCTTCCACCAGGGAGATGTAGACCTCGCTGCCCGCGTAGGTCGACCGCCGACCGCCGCGCTGCTCGCGCTCGGCGAGCGCGCGGGGCATGCGGTGCACGGCGAAGTACGCGCCGTCGCCCTCGCCGCCCGCGTCGGTGTCGCGGGCCGAGTAGAACGGCCGGAACTTGCGTATCTCCTCGGAGCCCGAGCCGAAGCCGGTCACCGAGTCGACGCGGTAGACCTCGAAGTCCAGCGGGCGCGTGCGGTCGGCGATGACCTGGAACTCGCTGAAGCGCTCGGTGATGAAGATGCGGTCGGCGCGCTTGGGGAACAGGTTGACGGCCGGCGCGCAGTGGAGGGCGAAGTTGGCCGGCTCGACCGCGCCCTCCAGCTCGGGCGCTTCCTCGTCGAAGACGACGATCAAGTCGAGCGCGTTCTGCTCGCAGCGCTTGACCGCGGCGCCGAGGCCGCCGAGCCTGACGAAGCAGAAGCGGCGCGGGAACGCGAAGTACTCGTGCAGGAGGCGGTAGCCCTGGAACGACCTGGCGTCGTAGGGCAGCAGCGCCTCGCCGGGGTCGAAGCCCAGGCGCGTGACCGACGCGCCGGGCAGCACCTCGGCCCACCGGCCGACGCGCGCGTTCGGGGCGAGCACGGGCCGCACCACGACCGCCCGCGCGTGGCCGAGCAGCTGCTCGTAGAGGCGGAGGGGTGTGGCGTCGGCGCCCTTGAGATACAGCGGCAAGTCCTCGAGCTTGAGCTTGTTGAACGAGAGGCCGGCCGTGGCGTTGAGACGCAGCCGCAGCGCCGAGCGGGCCGTCCAGCCCGGGTCGCCGCCCCGCGGAGCGCCCGACGCCCCGTGCGGGGGCAGGTCGAGGACGCCCACGTCGCGCGTGTAGTACTGGGCCTCGGCGATCTTGAGCGGCCAGAGCGTGACGGCCTGGCCGGTGCGGTACTCGCAGCTGGTGCGCTCCCCCGGCCCGATGACGCTGCGAAGCACCGTGCCGCGGGGGATGACGTACCCGTCGGCCAACCCCGCCTCCGTGAGCTCGGGGTTCAGGGCGACGACGCACATGCTGGGGGTGGGCGCCAGGTAGTGCGGGTACACCGTCTCGAGGAGGTTCTGCGTGAAGCGGGGGAACTCGGCCTCGATCTTGAGCTGCACCCGCGCGGCGAGGAACGCGAAGCCCTCGAGCAGTCGCTCGACGTACGGGTCGGCGCAGGGGAAATCGTCGAGGGCGAGGCGCGAGGCGATCTTGGGGAATTCCCGCGCGAACTCGCGGGCCATCCCCTGGAGGTGGCGCAGTTCGCGGTCGTAGTAGCGGAGGAGTCGGCGGTCCATGTCGGGGTACAGGGCGCGGGGGCGGCGGGCGGGCGGGTCGGGAAGCCCGATTTCACGGTCGCTCGCGAACCTCGCAGTGGCCCGTCTCGAGGTCGAGCTCGGTCTTGACGTAGAGCGATTCGGGGACGGGCAGCGGGCAGATCTCACCGGAGATCTCGAAGGACAGGCTGCGGTGCGCCGACTGATCGTCGGAGGACGAGACGCGCACGTGGAGCGTGCCGGGCACCATGCGGGGCTCGAACGCCTCGACCGCCTCGCGGATCCACGTCTCGATGCGCGCGGCGCGGGTGCTCGACGCCGTGAGCCCGGCCATGCTCGGCATGCCGTAGTTCAGGACGCTCCGGGCCACCACGGGGCACTCGTAGATCTCGTCGTCGGGCGGGCGGCAAGGCGTGTTCAGCAGCCAGTTGAGATCCCGGAGCACCGAGGCCCGGAGCTGGCGCATCGACAGAATTCGCCGGTCGCGGCTCTCCTGGGTGTTCTTCGGGTCGTCGTCGATCAGACGGTCGAGGAGAGCCGGCTGGAGCCGTTCGGAGGTCGAGAGCTCAGCCATTGGCGGTTCCCCCCGGGCCGGCCTTGAGGCCGACGCCCATCGACGAGAGGTCCGGACGCACGACCGGCATCTCCGCGGGCCGTCCGTCCGGACCGGCGGCGGGGGGTGTCGTGTTGAGCACGATGCGCCGGATCGTGAGCAGGCCGAACTCCCCGGCGTCGGTCGCGATCAAACGCTGCCCGAGGCCGACCGATCCGTCGCCGCCGGCGTCCGTCCATTCGGTGGCGCGGGATAG
>CAZCPB010000021.1:0-26664 GCA_964500365.1 uncultured Phycisphaeraceae bacterium | reverse complement strand
ACCACCCCGCTGGGCATGCAGATCGTCTCGCGCCGGCTCTTTGGCTTCCGTTCCGCGCAGTCCGCGCTCCGTGAGAACGCCAACTTCAATCTCGTCATCGGCGGAAAGATCGCCTTCGGCACCGGAGCGGTGACCTCGGCGACCATGGTGCTCACGCGCCCGGACGGCACGCCCATGACCTCGGTGGCCTACGGCGGCTTCGCGGCCGATCGTCCCGAGGAGGGTGAGGCGGCGATCCCCACCGCCGACTGCGGCTACGCCCTCGCCGGGCGCACCGATTCGTTCCCGCTCATCCCGTCCGACAAGTACATCGTCAAGACCAACAAGTGCCTCCTGAGCGGTTGCAACGAAGTCGAGTACCAGTTGCCGCACGACGAGCGGCTCCATCCCGAGATCCCGATCGAACTCGTCCCGCTCTCGCTCGCCGGGACGTTCTGGCAGCCGGCAGTCACCCACGGCAGCACGAACACCGAACTCTGCCTCGGCCCGGTCTGCATCGCCGACTACAACTGCGACGGGTTCGTGACGGGCGACGATTTCGACGCCTTCGTGGACGACTTCATCAACGGCCTGATCACCGCCGACGTCAACTGCGACAATTTCGTCTCCGGTGATGACTTCGACGCGTACGTCGACGCCTTCGTCCTGGGCTGCTGAACGACCTCGCCTTCGCCGCGCAGACCGGGGAGACCCGGCCCGCGCGCTTGCACCGCGACCGCTTACGCCGAGAGTTCGGCGAAGGATTCGAGCAGCCGCAGCGCCAGGCGCCCGTCCTCGCGGAATCGCAGCGAGTCGAGAGAATCCCTGAGCACATCGGCGTACCTGGGCAGGCCCGGGAGCGAGTCCATGTTCACGAAGCCCATCGCGAAGCGTTCGAAGTGACGCGTCCCGTGGTGGCCTTCCTTGAGCACGTAGATGTCCTTGTGGCGGGAGTCGCCGCGGATGTTCTCGAAGACGCGCCGCACCACCGGCTCATCCCCTTCGAGGATCTGCATGAAGTTCCCGCCCCGGTAGAGCAAAAAGCCGGTGATGCCGCGCTGGGCGTTGCCGCGCACGGCGTCGACGTGGATCTGGCGCAGCTCCTCGGCGCTCAAGAGGCGTGTCGCCGAGCTGGCGTAGATGAGGTAGAACATGCGCCGAGTATACGGGTCCCGTGTCCGCCGTCGCGCGGGCCCGGCCCTCACTCGTGAGTCGCGGCCCCCGCGGCGCGCGATGCCAGCGCCGCGCTGATCGCCCGAAGCAGCTCCGTCCCGCCGAAGGGCTTGAGCAGAAGCGTCGTCGCCGCGTCGAGCGTGACGCCGTCTACCGGGCCCCCGGTGATGAGCACCGCCGGGATCGTGTCCCCGGCCTCGCGCAGCTCGCGGAGCGCCTGCAATCCCGACTTGCGCGGCATGTCCACGTCCAGCACCAGCACCGCCGCCTCGCCCGCGCCGCGGCGGGTGCGCAGGAGCTCCTCTCCATCGGGCGTCATGAGCACGCGGTACCCGGCCCGGCGGAGCTGGAACGCCAGGATGTCGCGCACGTGCGCGTTGTCCTCGGCGACGATCACCGTGGCGCCGTCCGCGACCGGGATCGGCGCCGGCGAGCCCCCCCCGTTGACTCGGGCCGGGGGCGCCACGCGCTCGAGGTGCACGGTGATCGTCGTTCCCACCCCAGGGGTCGAGTCGACCGCGATGCGGCCGTTGTGCCCCCGCACGATGCTGTGCACGACGCTCAGCCCCAGCCCCGTGCCGACGCCCCGGGGCTTGGTGGTGAAGAACGGCTCAAAGATCCTGCCGAGGTGCTCGGGCGCGATGCCGTCGCCGGTGTCGGTCACGCGGATCGTCACCTCGCGCTCGTCGCACCGCGCCGCCACCGCCATTTTGCCGCCCCGCGGCATGGCGTCCCGGGCGTTGAGGGCGAGGTTCACGACGACCTGCTGGATCTGGGTCGCGTCGGCCCGCACCCACACGCCGTGCGTCGCGTTCACTTCCGCCACGACGTCGATGTTGGCCGGCATGGTGCCCCGCACGATCTCGAGCGCGCGATTGAGGACCGCCGCGACCTCGACCGGCTCCCGGCGCGCCGGCTCCGGGCGGGCGAAGGACAGAAGCGACTTGGTGATCCGCGAGGCCTGGTCGGCGGCGATCCCGAGCTTGTCAAGGAGGTCGGCGACGGGGTCTCCGGGGCTCAGCGCGGCCCGGGCCATGCTCAGGTAGCCGTAGATGGCCGTCAGCGTGTTGCTGATGTCGTGCGCCACGCCGCCGGCCAGCTGCCCCACGGCGTCCATCTTCTGGCTCTGGGCCACCTGCGCCTCCAGCCGGGCCCGCTCCGACACGTCGAGCACCGCCAGCGAATGACCGGGAGGGGTGTCGCCCGACAGGGGAAGGCGCGACGCGCTCACGTACCATCGGCGCGGATTCTCCTCGCCGTCGGGCGCGAGCGTGAAGACCTGCGAGTCCGTCGAGACCGCGGAGCGATCGACCACGGCCCGCGCCAGTTCCGGCGCCAGTTCGGCCAGCGACCTGCCCGCCGCGGCGTGCGCTTCGACGCCCAGCATCGCGGCCAGTGCGTCGTTCAGCCGCAGCACCGCCAGGCGAGCGTCCACTTTGCACAGCCCGACCGCCTCGGTGCGGTACACGGCCTCCAATTCGGCCACCCGCTGCTCGAGCTGCGCCTTGGACTCGGCCAGCTCCATCGTGCGCGCGGCCACGCGCGCTTCGAGCTCTGCGTTTGCGCCCTCCAGGCGCGCCTCGGCCTCGCGCCGCACCCCGACCTCCCGTTCCAGCCGATCGTTCAGCGAGCGGAGCTGCGAGGGGCTCGGCAGCGCCACCGCACGGGGGATCAGCGGCCAGAGCGCGATCGCCGTGGCGATCGACACGGCGCCCGTCCCCGCCTTGACGAGGCCGTCCAGCCGGTACATGGGCCACCAGAACGCCAGCACATTGAACACGTGGGTCGTGCCGCACGCGAGGATGAACGCCGCGAACATCGCGAACATCCACCCGAATTCCAGGTCCTTCCGCCGGCGCATCAGCGCCACCAGGGCCAGCGGGATCGCGAAGTAGGCCAGCGCGATCGCCGCGTCGGAGACCACGTGCAGCCAGATCACCTCGCCCCGCTGGCCCACGCACTCGGCCCGCGCCACGAAGTCCGTCGAGAACAGGTTCATCAGGAACCCGCCGGGCGCCGGGGGCACCGCCGCACACGTCGCGCACTCTTCGATCCGAGACATACCGCCTCCCGGTGTCGCCGGACCCCCGCGGCATCGTACCGAGGTCGGCGCGGCCCTGCCCGCCGGGAGGACGCGGCGCTCGGCAACGACACTCACGCGGGGTTGTCGGGCACGAGGTCGGTCTGCAGCCGCGGGTCGGAGGCCGGCACGCACGTGACGGGCAAGCCCAGTTCACGCCGCACGATGTTCGTCCCCACCGCGATCGACACGCTCTTGAAGAACGCGATCTCGCGGTTGCACCCCTGCCGTCCGAAGCCGCAGTCCGTCGAAATGATGAGCCGCTCGGCCGGGATGAACTTCAGGGCGTGCCGGATCGTCGCCGCGATTTCTTCGGGCTGTTCAACCTGCAAGCGCCGGTGGCTCACCACGCCGATGCACACCTTCTTCCCCGGCCGCTTCATGTACGTCCCGAACAGCTCGAGCTCGCGCATGTCGCGGTCCCTGGTCTCGATCGTCCAGACGTCCCCCGTGGCCTCGCTCATGTACATCTCGAGGCTCGCGGCGTACGAATCGTTCTCGATCACGCGCTGCATGTTGGGGTTCCCCCAGCACGTGTGCACCCACAGTTCGACATCGTCCAGCCCCTCGACCTCGCGGTTGTAGCACTTGAGATAGTGCCGCACCTCATCGTGGTCTTTCCCGTACGTGTTGGCCATGAAGTGGAAGCACGGCTCCTCGATCTGGATGCAGCGGCACCCCGCATCGCGCAGCGCCCTGAGTTCGGTGTTCATCGCCACGGCCATGTCCCACAGGACTTCACGTTTGTCGCGGTAGTGGGGGGTGTGGATGTCGAGGAACAGCGCCATCACCTGCGAGCAGCACGTCCCGAACCGGACCGGCTTCCGCGTCTTGCCCTGCGCGATTCGCCAGATCTTCGCGTAGTCGAGCGGCCGGTGCTCGATCTTCCCGACCACCCGGGGCCAGCGCCACCCCGTGTAGATCTCGTTGAGCATCGTTCCCGCCGGGTACTTCAGCCACGGCGAGCGCGTCAGCCACGACTGCAGGTGATCCCCCTCGAACCCGGCCCACCGCTGCAGGGGGTAGTGATGCCACGCCCGTCCCGCGTAGTCCTCATCGCAGTGCAGGTCGCCGTGCGTCAGGATGTCCAGCCCGGCGCGCTCCTGGTCGCTGACCACCACCGCCATCGCGTCCTGGAACTTCTCGCGGTATCGCACGTCCATCATGCACGAGTCCAGCGGCGCGCCCCACATCGAAACATCCATCCACCGCGGGCGCGGCCACGATCCGGTCACGGTGCACGGGAGCACGACGTCCCTGGTGATCGTCAGCATCGCCAGAGCCTACCACGCCCCGCGCCGCCGATGCCGGGGCCGTGCCCGTAGAATCCGCCGCCCGTGCGCCGCGACTTCTCCATCATCGAAAGCCGCGTCGTGGAGTCGCCCGACGGCCCCATCCGCCTCTACACCGCGCCGACGCCGGAGGAGCGCGCCGAACTCCTCGCCACCTGCGGCATCGACGAGCACACGCTCAACTCCATGCTCGACCCCGAGGAAGTGCCCCGGGTCGAGTTCGACAGCAGCCACGGCGTGATCATCTGGAAGCGCCCCGACCCCGCCTCCTTCCGCTCGGCGGGTCTCTTCGAAGTCTCGTCCCTGGGCATCGTCTTCTTCAAGGACCGCCTCATCTTCGTCGCCGCCCGGGAGGGTCCGGAACTCTGCCGCACGCGCACCCGCGCCGTCGGTGAGTTCGACGACCTGCTCCTTCGCGAGCTGCTCGAAATCGTGCGCCACTTCCTCGAGCACCTCCGCGCCATCAAGGCCATGTCCCGCGAAGTCCAGGCCAAGCTGAACACGTCGATCGGCAACGAGCACCTGCTCCACATGTTCTACCTCGGCGAGAGCCTCATCTACTACGTCAACGCCATCGAATCCAACGGCAGCGCCCTGACGCGGCTGCGGGCCGCCGCGGACCACATCGGGTTCTCGACCAGGGACCTCCGCCTGCTCGATGATCTCATCATCGAGAACACCCAGTGCGCCCGCCAGGCCCAGATCTACTCGGAGGTGCTCACGGGCATGATGGACGCCCGCGGCAGCATCGTGAACAACAACATGAACGTCCTGCTCAAGAACCTCACGGTCATCAACGTCGTCTTCCTCCCCCTGGCGGTCCTGGCCGGGATCGGCGGCATGTCCGAATTCACGATGATGACCGAGGGCGTCCCGTGGTGGATCGCCTACCCGCTCTTCGTCCTTGGGCTCGTCGTCATCGGCTTCATCACGTGGCGCGTGCTCGGCGGGTGGATCGACCGCGCCATGGGCCGCCAGAACGCGCCGGCACGGCCGCGCCCTACGCCGACAGCTCCGCGAACGACTCCAGCATCCGAAGCGCCAGCCTGCCGTCCTTCCGGAACCGCAGCGAGTCCAGCGACGCCTTGAGCACGTCGCGGTACTTCGGCAGGTCGCCCAGCGTGCCCCTGTTCGCACAGCCCATCGCGAAGCGCGCAAACATCCGCTCGGGCACCTCGCTCTCCCGCAGCACGTACATGTCCTTGTGCCGCGCGTCGCGCCGGATGCTCTCAAAGAGTTTCCGCACCACGGGCTCCTCACCCTCCAGCACCTGCATGAAATTCCCGCCGCGGTAAAGCAGGAACCCCGTCACCCCGCGGGCCGCGTTGCCGCGCACGGCGTCCACGTGGATCTCACGGAGTTCTTCGGCGTTCAGGAGCCTGGTTGCCGAACTGGCGTAGATCAGGTGAAACACGCGAGCGAACGTAGCGATTCGCGCCGGCCGCGCGCCCGTCGAACGATGCGATCTCGCGGCCGCCCGCTCCGCGCCCCTGCGCACGGATCGAGCTTTGCTAGACTCTCTCGCCGTCTGGAGTTCCGCCGAGCCCCCGGCGATCGCTTCAGCACGCCCGTCGCGGGCCGCCCGCCATGAGCAGCGACCTTCCCACCACCCCGCTCCCGGGACCACCCGACCCGGACTCACACCCCACCCGCTCGATCTCCGGCCAGTCCGGCGCGGCCGATTCAGCAGCCACGTCCGCCCAGCCTCCCGCCGCCTCGCGCCCCGTAAGCTCCCCCCGCGCCCCCGACCCCGGCCTCGCCGACAAGACCATCGGTCCCTACACCATCCTCTCCGTCCTCGGCGAGGGTGGTTTCGGCGTCGTCTACCTCGGCGAACGCACCGAGCCCATCCTCCAGCGCGTCGCGATCAAAGTGATCAAGCCGGGCATGGATTCCGGCGCGGTCATGGGGCGCTTCGAACTGGAGCGTCAGTCTCTGGCGGTGATGGACCACCCTAACGTCGCGCGCGTCCTCGATGCCGGTGCGACCCCTTCCGGCCGCCCGTACTTCATCATGGAGTACGTCCCCGGCGAATCGCTCACCAAGTTCGCCGACCGCCACTCTCTCGACATCCGCCAGCGCCTCGAGCTCTTCGGCCAGGTCTGCGATGCCGTCGCCCACGCGCACCTGAAGGGACTCATCCACCGCGACCTCAAGCCCGGCAACATCATGGTCGAGATGGTGGACGGCAAGCCGCTCGCCAAGGTCATCGACTTCGGCATCGCCAAGGCCGTCCAGCAGGACGACCTCGCCAAGGAAGCCTTCACCCTCGAAGGCATGCTCATCGGCACCCCCGAGTACATGAGCCCGGAGCAGGCCGGCGGCGAGCGCGACATCGACACCCGCACCGACATCTATTCGCTCGGGGTCATCCTCTACGAACTGCTCACCGGCGCGCTCCCCTTCGACCCGCGCACGCTCCGCTCCGCCGCGCTCGCCGAGATCCAGCGCATCATCCGCGAGGTCGAGCCGCCGCGCCCCAGCACCCGCCTGCACGAGCTGGGCGCCGCCAACACCAGGATCGCCGACTCGCGCAAGACCCAGGCCCGCTCGCTCGAACGCACGCTCCGGCGCGAGCTGGAGTGGATCCCGCTGATGGCGATGCGGAAGGACCGCCGCCGCCGCTACAAGACCGCGCAGGAACTCCGCGACGACATCGCCCGCTACCTGCGCGCCGAGCCCCTGATCGCCGGTCCTGAGAGCCGCGCCTATCGCGCCCGGAAGTTTGTCTCTCGCAATCGCGCTGGAGTCGGCGCGGCGGCCGTCGTCTTCATCGCGATCATCGCCGCCGCGATCGTCTCGATCCGCTTCGGCATCAGCGAGCGCGATGCGCGAATTGCAGAGTCCGCCGCCAAGGTCGAGGCCACGAGGCAGCGCGACGACGCCTATGCGCACCGCGACTTTCTCAACACCGACCTCCTCGGCGCGGTCAACCCCGAAGGCGACGATGCCGAGAAAGCGGACCCGGACATCAAGGTTCTCACCGTCCTCGATCGCGCCGCGGCCAAGATAAACGATCGCCTCAAGGACAAGCCCGCCGTCCGCGCCAGCATCCTCTACACCATCGGCCAGGCCTATCTCAACATCGGCCGTCCGGCTCAGGCGCGCCCTCTCCTCGAAGAGTCGCTCACGGTCGACGATTCGAACCGCGCGTTCAGTCCTGACGCGCGCGACGAGATCGTGCTCGCCTTGAACGAGAGCTACTGGCGCCAGCTCGAAACCGACGCCGCGATGAATTACCTCGCCCCCGCGATCGACGCGCGCCGTGCGCGCCTGGGCGCCGCCGCCGCCAGCGACGATCTCTTCGCCCGTCTCCTGCACAGCCTCGGCGGCCTGCACAAGTGGGCCGGCCGCCACGAGGAGGCCGAGGCGGCGTACAGGGAAGCGCTCGCGATACGGGCGAGCATCTACGCCGCGGACCATCCGCTCATCCTCAGCACCGAGTACAACCTCATCGGCATCGACGAGAAGCGTGCCCGCACCGCCCTGTTCGCGGCCTACTCCGCCAAGGACGAGCCCGCCAAGGCCGCGGCGGTCCAGACCATGCGCGAAGTCCGCGACCGCATGGCGGCACTCGCCGACCGCTGCGCCGTCGCGCTCCGCGAGGGCGCCGACACCACGCTCGCGGCCCGCGCCGAGACCGCGTACATGACCGGCCTCACCGGCGACTACGAGACCAGCATCCGCCTCTACAGCGAGCTCCTCCCCGTCATGAAGCGGCACCTCACCGACCGCCACTGGCGCACCCTCGAAGCCTCCGCCAACCTGGCCGACGGCCTCCGCCGCACCAACCGGCACGCCGAGGCCGTGCCCATCCTCGCCGAGATCGTCGAGAGCTACCGCGTGGTCCGCGGCCCGGCGTTCGGCGACACGATCACGGTGACCGACTGGTACGCCAACAGCCTCGAACGGGCCGGCCAGCCCGACGCCGCGGCCGTCGCGCTCGAGCGCCTCTTCGACGACCTCAAGGCCGCGGACGCTAAGCCTCCACAGCTCAAGGCTTTAGCGAACGCGATCGCCAATCTGTACCAGCGCCAAGGAATGCCCGAGCGCGAGGGCCGCTGGCGCGAGACGGCGGGTCGGTACGACGCCGCGCCGGCGCCCCGCTAGGCCGCGAATCACTCAGGCCTTGCATCGCATGAGCATTTTGTTAGACTCTGACTTCTTTGCGAGCGTTGTTTCCGGTGCGGGATGGAGTCCCGCGCACCACGCCCGCGGGGGACACGACATGAAATTGAGGATTTGTTCCGCACCGTGCGCCGCGCGGGCCGCCGCGCTGGTCTGCCTTGTCGCGGCTCCGAGCGCGCTGGCCAGCTTCCCGGTCGTTTACGACCAGGGGTTCCCGTACGCCAACGGCACGGGGCGGGCCACGATGCGGGTCAGCGGCAGCGACGTCTTCAACAACGCCTTCAACGGCTTCTCCTTCGGCGGCGGGTTCGGCGACTACTGGAATCCGTTCACGTTGAGCGGCTCTCTCACGGGCAGCGGCAACACCGGCGGGGGCATCGGCGGGCCTCCCCCGGCGCAGGTCAACACGGGCGGGAGCTTCTCGTCGAGCTTCGCTGAGAGCGGCGTGCTCACGCTCTCGGCTTCCACGAATTCGGCCGTGGCCCTCATCGCCAGCGCCGGTCCCGGCGAGGTCGTGAGCGGCTTGTGCAGCGGCGTGTTCAACTTCGCGTTCACGGTCACCGAGCCGATCATCGCGCAGTGGGGCGCCAGCAACGCCACCCTCAAGCTCAACGGCAACCTCCTGCCCATCGGCGGCTTTGCCATCTGGAACCTCGACCCGGGCGTCTACCTCGTCGAGGGCGGCCACAACGGTTCCAAGTACAACGATGCGGGCGTGCACGGGCAGGAAGGAACCTTCAGCGCCAGCTTCACCCTCACGGTCGGCATTCCCGCTCCTGCCTCACTCTCCGCCCTTGCGTTCGCAGGTCTTGCTGCCGCCCGACGAAGGCGATGAAGCCCGGCCGCGTCGTGCTGTAACTACTTGTTATAGAAGCAGTTAACGACATTCGACCGCCGTCCTGCGCTCGCCGCGCGCCGTTTCGTGCTTTGCGCCAGACCGGGTTTCCGATAGGCTCTCGGAATGCGACGGGCTGTTTCCACGATCCGCGGCCCGCGCACTGGAGGAGGGGACGTTTGATGAAATTCCGATCTCGCCACGCTTCGTTCGCCGCGTTCACGCTTTTGATTGCCGCGCCGGCGCTCGCCCAGACTGACGGCTTCCCCGTCGAATTCAACAGCGGCTTCCCTTCGCTCACCGGCCAGGGAGCGGTCCAGGGCACGTTCTTCGGCACGCCGTACTCAAACCAATACCTGAGCTTCGGTTTCCCCTCGGGCACCTTCAACCCCTCGACGCTGCAGGTCAACCTGTTCGGAAGCGGCAATACTGGCGGCGGCATCGGGTTCGGCCAGGGCGACGCCAGCATCAACACCCAGACGTCGCTCATTTCCGCGCTGGAGATCAACGGCGCAGCGCACAGCTCGGGAAGCGCGCCGGGCGACAACACCGGCACCTACGGCGAGGCCACTGCCGCCTTCAGCTTCGAAGTGACCTCCGCCGTCATGGCCCAGTGGACGTCGACGGGCGAGTCGACGCTTCTGCTCGGGGGCATTCCTTTCAGCCCAGCGTCGAGCTGGACCCTGCTCCTGCCGGCCGGCACCTACACGGCCCGCGCCTACGCGCACGGCGTGTCGACCAACCCGGGATCGGGCGGCTCGTTTTATTCGGACAGCGCAAATTTCAAGCTCGAGATCGGCGTCCCCGCGCCGGCCGCCGTGTCGCTCCTGGGTCTCGCGGGTCTTGCGGCGATGCGCCGCCGCCGCTGACGGTCACGCCCACCCGAAGCGTTCGAGCGTTTCCCTGAAGCGTGCATCGCACGCGGCGTCGAGGCCCGGCGCGATCCCCTCGAGCGAGCGCCCGCTCCTGCCCTTGTTCATGAAGAGCATCCCCTCGCGCACCTTCGTCCGCGCGCCGTGGAAGACCGTGCCTTCCACGCCGGAGGTTTTCTCCTTGACTTCGAGCGCCCGCATCCGCTCGAAGGTTGAGAGCTCGACCGCTCTGGCGGCACGGGCCTCGTCGCAGGGAGTGGGCCCGAGAAACTCGACCATGCGGCGCAGTTCGGCGAGGGCGTCCTTCTGCAGGTCGTCGTAGCGGACGACGATCCCGGGCGTGGCGTTCTGGTTCAGCCACGACTTCCAGTGTTGGTCGTAGGGACCCTCCACGCAGTCGTAGTTGAGCGGGTTGCGGCCCTTCTCCAGGTACGCCAGCACGTACTGGTGCTCGGTCATCGCCCCGAAGGGACGTGTCGGGGACATCAGGCGGTGGAAGTTCATCACGCTCACCAGCACGTCCCGCGGGTGGCGGATGATGTAGACGTACTTTCTCCCAGGCGCCCGGGGCGTCCAGGGGTGGTGCGTCTTGCACAGCAGGTCGCGGCCCTCCTTGGCGGCGCGGGCCATGACCGGCCGGACCTCTTCGGCGTAATGAATGTCGGGGATCTCGCGGGCGATGTCGGCGCTGCTTCTGACCTCGCCGTGAAAGTACTGGTAGAGCAGGAAGCGCACCCACGTGTTGCCGCACTTTGGGTACGAGGCCAGCCAGATGAAACGCATGCGGTCGGCTCCCCGGGCCGGTACGTCATGCCCGCGATCGCAGCATAGGGGAGCCTGAAGTCCCCGGCCCTTGAATCCGCGGAAGGCTCGGCCGCGCACCGGTGGTAGCGCTGCCGTCCGGCGAGGGGACCGTCGGCGGAGGTGCGCGCACCCGCAGGCGAACCATGCACCGAACCCGACCCATCACGCGGCCGCCCTCGCCGCGCCGGCCGCGGCAACGATCCAGGTGCCGGCTCATCTCCGTCGTGGCGGTGATGGGCGTGCTGGCCGCCGCCCTTGTCGCGGTCCGCCTGGCGCTCCCTGGGTATCTGCAGCGCTACGTCAACCGCGTGCTGGATCAGTCTCCCGTCTACGACGGACAGGTCGGAGACGTCGATGTGCACCTATGGCGCGGCGCTTATTCCCTCGAATCTGTCAGGATCGTGAAGACCCAGCGGGCCGTGCCCGTTCCCTTTTTCTCGAGCGATCGCCTGGACTTCTCGATCGATTGGCGTGCGCTCCGCCAGGGGAGCCTGCGCGGCAGGGTCCGCATGGAGCGTCCGCGCCTCAACTTCGTGGACGGCCCCACGGACGACCAAACGCAGACCGGGGCGGGCGGGCCGTGGCTGGACGTGCTCCACGACCTGTACCCGTTCCGCATCGATCGCGCGGAGATCATCGACGGCCAAGCGCACTTCCGCGCGTTCCACAAGGACCCGGAAGTGGACGTATACCTCTCCGAGGTCGACGCCACCCTCGACAACCTCACGAACGTGGACGACTCCACCAACCCGCTCATCGCGAGCGTCCACGCCACGGGGCGAGGGATGCGGAGCGCGCGGTTCCACTTCGACATGAAGCTCGACCCTAACTCCCACCGCCCGCGATTCTCTCTCGTGGCACGCCTGCTCGATCTCGACGTTCGCGAACTCAACTCGCTGGCGCGGGCGTACGGGGACTTCGACTTCGAGGCCGGCACGTTCGACTTCGTTACGGAGCTCAGCGCCCGCGACGGGCGCCTCGAGGGCTACGCCAAGCCGCTCTTCCGCAACGTCGAGGTCGTCAGCCTGAGGGACGTTCGGAACGACGACCCGCTCCGGCTGCTGTGGGAGGCGCTCGTGGGCGTGGTGGGGGCCGTGTTCCAGAACCAGCCGCGCGACCAGTTCGGCACGCGTATCACGATCTCGGGCACGCTTGACGATCCCCGCACGAGCATCCTCGAGATCGTCGGCAACGTGCTGCGGAACGCGTTTGTGCGGGCGTACCTCCCGCGGATCGAGGGCGGGGTCGCGCCCGACGCCGCCCTGGCCCGGCGCGTCGATGAACTCGAAAGGAGGGGCGTGCCATGAGGCGGCGCTCTCTGAGTTGTGCGCGGGGCGTGTTCGCGGGGATCGCTGCCCTCGCCGCCGGCTGCTTCGGGAACGGCGACCGCTCCGACGCCACCTCCGGCAGCCCGGAGGCCGATCGGCGCGCGGAGTTGATCGTTGATTCGAGCGGCAACGTGGACGGCGAAAACGGCGCGGAAGCAAAGACGCTCTACCAGCGGCTCGGGGGCGACCAGGGGATCGCCGCGCTCGTGGACGACGTCACGGCGCGGGTCATCGCCGACCCGCGGGTCAACTTCGACCGCAGCGGCGTGCGACGGACCTGGTACGGGGGAAAGGTCACGGTGTGGGAAGCGACGCCGGACAACGTGGCGCGGTTCAAGCGGCACCTCGCCGAGTTCATCAGCCTCGCCGCGGGCGGTCCCACCCGCTATACCGGTCGCGATATGCGGACGGTCCACAGGGAGATGCGGATCACCAACGCCGAGTTCGACGCGATGCTCGGCGACCTCATCGCGTCGATGGAGCGGCTGGGGTACCGGGAGGCCGAGAAGGAAGACCTGGTGGCGATCGTCGAGACGACGCGCAAGCAGGTGGTCGAAAAGCAATAGGCGGTTCGGACCTCCGCGCGGCGCCCCGCCCGCACGCGGCCGGGCGCGTCAAAGGCGACTGGACCCCGCGAGACGGGAAGCCGGAGAGGGGAAATGCCAGGCCGGCGCCCGAACCCTTTGGACGCTACTTCCCCCTTTGTGCGCGCTCGCGCGGGCGTGCAGGAACTTTGGCGCGTTTTCCTGCGATTCGACCCGATAGAGTCAGCCCGGGCTCCCGAACGCTGCGTCTACATGTCGATGGCTGATGTCAGAGCGACACGCGGCGACGGAGAATCATCCGGTCGCTCCCTCCTCGACCGGCTCCGCAAAGATCTCCGCGCGCGCCTTGGCCGCCTCGCGCCGGCGCTCGTAGTCGGCCCGCATCGCCTCGACCTTGACCTTCAGGTCGTCGAAGCTGGTCTGGTTGCGGATCTGGCACGCGATCGCATAAAGCACGCCGACCGACGCCGCGACCGCGATCGCCAGGGAGACATAGACGCCCGAGGGAGGATCAAACACGCCCAGCACCATCGACCTGAGAACCTTCCGGCTTCAATCCGAGTAAACTCAGGGGATGATGGGACGTGGCACAGGCCAGAAGGGGAGCCCCCTTTGAGGATGCGAAGCTGGCTGCACGTCCTGATCTTGACGGTCGCCGCGCTCGCGGTCCCCGCTCGGGCCCAGCCGCCAGGCCAGGGCTTCAGCGGCCCGGTCGGCGAGGTCCAGCTCGAAGTGGACTACTTCGGGGTCGGAAACGCCGTTCGTCCGGGGGACTGGAACGGGATCCGCGTCCGGGTCACCGATTCGGCCCCCAAGCAGAGAGAGGTCGTTGTCCAGATGACGGTGCTGGACGCGGACTCCGACCGCGCTCTGATCCAGCGAGAGATCACCACCAACCCGGGTGTTCCCCAGGGCACGTGGCTGTACGCCCGTCTGCCCGCGGGCTTTCGGCCCGGGGAGGCGTTGAACGTGTCGGCCTACGAGGCGGTCGAGGCCCCCGGCGAAGGCCTGCGTCCCGGTCGGCTCCTCGGTACAAACCGGCTGGTCTCGAAGGCCGTCCTCGAGCCGTCTACGGCCATGATCGCCGTCATGGGCCCGAAGCCTTTCGGGCTGCAGCGTTACAGCGATCGCCCTCAGTCGGGACAGGGATCGCACCCGCCCTTCGGGCACGAGATCATCGAGGTCCTTTCCGGCCTCAATCCCCCGGACATGCCCGACCGCTGGATCGGCTACGCGCCCTTCGACACCGTCGTGTGGGGGGCGGGCAACCCCGGCGACCTCCGCGCCGAGCGTGCCGCGGCACTGAAAGAGTGGGTCCGTCGCGGCGGACACCTGGTCATCGTGCTTCCCGCGGTGGGGGAGAACTGGACCAACCCCCAGGCCTCGGAACTGCACGAACTGCTCCCAGCGGTCGCCGTCACGCGTCGGGAGGGCGTGGATCTGGGCAACTACCGGGCCCTGATCACCTTCGAGCCGCGCGTCATCCTCCCGAAGGACTCGGTCGTCTACCGCTTCGCCCCCGCCGAGGGCGCGGTGCCCAACGAAGCGATGATCATGCTGGCGGGCACGGAAGGCGACGGCGTCGTCGCCCGCCGGCTCTACGGCGCCGGCATGGTGACGCTGGTGGGGCTCGATCTCAACAACCGTTTTCTCGCCGAGCTCGAAGCGCTCGAGCCCGCGGTCTTCTGGAACCGGGTCCTGGGCCGGCGCGGACCGTTGCCGACCCAGGCGCAGGTCCTCGAACACTTCAAGGGCCAGGTTCCCTCCCGCAGCGGCGAGGTTGACTTCGATTCTGAGATCGTGAGCCTGATCTCGCAGCCCGGGGACGCCGCGACCGGCGTCCTGCTCGGCCTGGTCGTCTTCATCGGGTACTGGCTCGTCGCCGGGCCGCTGGGCTTCGCCCTTCTCAAGCGGCGCGGCTTCGTCCGGCACTCGTGGTTGGGGTTCGTCGCCGCCGGCGCCGCGTTCACGGCCATTGCCTGGGGGGGCGCCACGCTCATGCGCCCGCGCCAGACCGCGGCCGACCACGTCACGCTCCTCGACCACGTCTTCGGCCAGCCCGTGGACCGTGCACGATCATGGCTGAGCGTGCTCATCCCCTGGTACGGCGAGGCGACAATCGCCGTAGGGGACGGCCAGCGGTCGGAGTTCATCAACCTGCTCGCCGCGTGGGAACCGCCGACCGCCGCGGGCCCGGTGGGCGCTTTCCCCGATGCGCGCGGCTACGTCGTCGACGCCCGCGACCCATCGTTGCTGACGCTGCCGGCACGCTCGACGGTGAAGCAGGTGCAGGCCGACTGGGCGGGCGGGCCGGTCTGGAAGATGCCCTTCCCCGTCGCCGGCGCCGACGGAAGCCCCATGCCGCTGACCGCCACCGACGTCATGCCCGAGATCGGTTTATCGTGGGCGACCGGGGCGTTGACCCACGACCTGCCCGGCCCCCTCCGTGATGTCACGATCATCGTCGTGCCGCGCCTGAACGCGCTGCGCATCAGCGGCCCGCGCTTCACCGGCCTGTACTCGAGCGCCCAGGCGTTCGTGTACTCCGGCGAGTGGATGCCGGGCGACGTGCTCGATCTCGCCCGCGAGACGCAGCGCATCGGGGCCAAGAACCCGACCGCCGAAGTCCACTTCAAGAACCTGCGCGACCGCTGGAAGCCGGCGGACGCCTTCTCGACGGTGGCGCAGCAAGCCCAGAGCACGCCGGTGGACGCCATCGAACGTCTCATGGGCGTGGCGTTCTACACGCAGGTCGAGCCCCCGAGCCTCGACGATGAGAACCGGTTCGGCGGCGGCTCGCCGATCGCCCGCCGTCGCATGACCCACGGCTGGGACCTCGGGCGGTGGTTCGGGCAGCCGTGCATCATGATCGTCGGGCGACTCGGCGACGACAAGAAGCCCGGCCCGTGCCCGATCCCCATCACCGTGGACGGCCGCAGACTGGAAACGACGGGCACGACCATCGTCCGGTGGATCTACCCTCTGCCCGACAATCCGCCGGACCCGACGCCGAGGAACGTGACGAGCCCCGACCCTGCGGCGGCCCCGCCGCCGGGCGGGGTGTAAGACCGGCCCGGCGACGCCCGGGCGAACGCGACCAGGAGTGCACGCCGTGGGCGTGATGATCGAAACGACCAACCTGACCAAGCGCTATGGCGAACTCATCGCGCTCAACAATCTCAACCTGACCATCAACGAGGGCGATTGCTTCGGCTTCATCGGCCCCAACGGCGCGGGCAAGACCACCACGATCAAGATCCTCGCCACGCTGCTCAAGCCCAGCAGCGGGCAGGCGACCGTCGCGGGCCTGACCATCGGCTTCCAGAACCGCCAGATCCGGCCGCTCATCGGCTACGTGCCCGACTTCCTCGGCGCGTACGAGGACATGGTGGTCCAGGAATACCTCGAGTTCTTTGCCGCGGCGTACAACATCCACGGCCAGCAGCGCAAGAAGGTCGTCGCCGATGCGCTCGAACTGACCGACCTGACGTACAAGGCGACCGCTGAGGTCAACTCGCTTTCGCGCGGCATGCAGCAGCGGCTGAGCGTCGCGCGCGTCCTGCTGCACGATCCCAAGGTCCTGCTGATGGACGAGCCGGCCAGCGGCCTCGACCCGCGCGCGAGAATCGAGATCCGCGAACTGCTCAAGGAGCTGCGCCGGATGGGCAAGACCATCCTGATCAGCTCGCACATCCTGCCCGAGCTCGCCGAACTGTGCAACGTCGTCGGCATCATCGAGCGCGGGCAATTGCTCTTCTCGGGCGGCGTAGACGAGATCGTCCGGCGCGCCAAGCTCGGCCACATCCTGCACATCGGCGTCGCCGACCGCATCGCCGACGCCGCGACGCTGCTCCAGAAGATCCCCGGCGTCAAGAAGGTCGCGCTGATCGACAGCGACCAGCCCGCGGCGGTGAACGGCTCCAAGAACACGCTGGGCGTGCAGAAGCTGATCCACCTCACCTACGACGACGCCGGCGGACACTCGCCCAGCGACATCCCCAACATCCTGATCAACAACGGCTACCGGATCACCAAGTTCAGCGACGAGCCGGTGAACCTGGAGACCGCGTTCATGCGGCTGACCAAGGGCCTCGTGCAGTAGGCGGGCGTCGATTCCGGCCCGGCGGGGGCGCGGGGGAGCGGGGCTGGCCCGATCCCGGACGGCTCGAACCCCACCGTCGGCCGCCGGACCGTCCCGGCTCGCGCATCTCTCGCGGTAGAATCCCGCCCATCCGCCGCCCCTTCACAGGAGTCCCCCGAATGGCGCGTTCCCTCCTCGTGTGCTCGACCGTCACCGGCCTCGTGCTGCTCTCCGGCGCGCCCGCGTGCTCGCAGACCGGGCAGCCCTCGCGCGGCGTCTCCGCGACGCCCGCGAAGCTGACGTACCCCGCCGCCGCCAAGGTCGACCACGTGGACGAGTACCACGGCACGAAGGTCGCCGACCCGTACCGCTGGCTCGAAAACCCCGACGCCCCCGAGAGCCGGGCCTGGATCGAGGCCCAGAACAAGGTCACGTTCGGGTACCTCGAGCAGATCCCGCAGCGCGACAGCATCAAGGAGCGGCTGACCACCCTGTGGAACTTCGAGAAGTACACAACCCCCTTCAAGGAGGGCGGCAAGTACTTCTACGGACGCAACGACGGACTCCAGAACCACAACGTCATCTACGTCACCGACTCGCTCGAGGCCCCCGCCCGCGTGCTGATCGACCCCAACGCGTTCTCTCCCGACGGCACCGTCTCCCTCGCGGGCATGGCCGTGAGCGAGGACGGGCGGTACGTCGCCTACGGCACGTCCGACGGCGGCAGCGACTGGAACGTCTGGCGCGTGCGCGAGATCGCGACCGGCAAGGACCTGCCCGAGAAGCTCGAGCGGATCAAGTTCTCCGGCGCCTCGTGGTCGAAGGACAACCGCGGCTTCTTTTACAGCCGCTACCCCGACGCCGCGCCGGGCTCCGCCGACCTGCGTGACGCAAACTATTTCCAGAAGGTCTACTACCACGCCGTCGGCACGCCCCAGAGCCAGGACGTGCTGATCTACGAGCGCCCCGACCAGAAGGAGTGGGGCTTCGGCGCGGGCGTGACCGACGACGGGAAGTACCTGACGATCAACGTTTCGCAGGGCACCGACCCCAAGAACCGGTTCTTCTACAAGAGCCTCGCCGAGACCGGCGCGCCGGTGGTCGAGTTGATCCCCGACCTCGAGGCCTCGTACAACTTCATCGACAACGTCGGCACGGTCTTCTACTTCCACACCGACCTCGACGCCCCGCGCGGGCGCGTGGTCGCGATCGACGTGTCGAAGCCCGAGAAAAAGCACTGGAAAGAGGTCGTCCCGCAAGGCAATGAGACGCTCCGCAGCGCCCAGTGCGTCGGGAACCGGCTGATCCTGAGCTACCTGAAGGACGCCTACACGCAGACCCGCGTGCACGACCTCGACGGCAAGCTCGTCCGCGAGGTCAAGTTCCCCGGCATCGGCACCGCCGGCGGCTTCGGCGGCGAGCGTGACGAGACCGAGACGTTCTACTCGTTCACCAGCTTCACGACCCCCTCGGCGGTCTACCGCTACGACGTCACGACCGGGCAGAGCAGCGTCTTCAAGGCGCCCAAGGTCGACTTCGACAGCACGCAGTACGTGACCGAGCAGAAGTTCTTCACGAGCAAGGTCGGCACCCGCGTCCCCATTGTCATCACGTACAAGAAGGGGACCAGGCGCGTCGGGAAGAACCCGACGATCCTGTACGGGTACGGCGGCTTCAACATCCCGATCACCCCGGGCTTCAGCGTCGCCAACGCCGTCTGGCTCGAGATGGGAGGCGTCTACGCCGTCGCCAATATCCGCGGCGGCGGCGAGTACGGCGAGGAATGGCACCAGGCCGGCACCAAGCTGACCAAGCAGAACGTCTTCGATGACTTCATCGCCGCCGGCGAGTACCTGGTCAAGGAGAAGTACACCGCCCCCGAGCATCTGGGCGTGTTCGGCGGCAGCAACGGCGGCCTGCTCGTGGGAGCGGTGGTGAACCAGCGGCCCGACCTATTCGGAGCCGCGGTCCCCGCCGTCGGTGTGATGGACATGCTCCGCTTCCACACCTTCACGATCGGGTGGGCCTGGAAGAGCGATTACGGGTCGTCCGAAGACCCCGCGCAGTTCAAGGCGCTCCACGCCTATTCGCCGCTCCACAACATCAAGCCGGGCACAAAGTACCCGGCGGTGATGGTGACCACGGGCGACCACGACGATCGCGTCGTCCCCGCGCACAGCTTCAAGTACGCCGCGGCGCTCCAGGCGGCCAACGCCGGCGACCGGCCCACGCTCATCCGGATCGAAACGCGCGCCGGGCACGGTGCCGGCAAGCCGACCACGATGCAGATCGAGGAGGCCGCGGACCGGCTGGCCTTCTTTGCCCACGAGCTCGGCATGCGCGGTTACTGAGCCGGTTGATCGAGTCACGACCCCGCCCGGACCCCGTCCGAGCCGTTGCCTCGTCCCACCCGCGCGCCCGAGCCTTGCTCGCGGGGCGGTACACGCCTATTGTCCTGACCCACGATCAGCACCCGAACCGGGCCATGCGCCCGCTCTCAGGAACAGGTGACGCCATGGCCGCGACCGCCGCCAAGATCAACGCCCAGCAGGTCCTCGAATCGCTCAACAAGGCGACGCTGAAGGCAGAACTTCCCGGGATGGAGGTCGGCGACACCATCAACGTCCACTGCCGCATCGTCGAGGGCGACAAGGAGCGCATCCAGGTCTTCCAGGGGGTGCTCATCGCCCGTCGCGGACGGGGCATCAACGAAATGATCACGGTCCGGCGCGTCGTGGACGAGGTCGGCATCGAGCGCAAGTTCCCGCTGAACTCTCCCCTGATCGCCAAGTACGAGATCGTGCGGCGCGGGGACGCCCGCCGCGCCAAGCTCTACTACCTGCGCGACCGAGTCGGGAAGAGCCGCCGCCTGCGCGACCGCCGTCGCCGGCTGGGCGAGGACAACGCCCCCGCGGCCGAGGCCGCGCCCGCGAATTCCTCCAAAGCGTGATCGCCCGCGCCTTCGCGGCGCGAGCGAACCGTGCCCGGGCCGGAGCATGTCGGCGCGAGCGCCGCCAAAGCGGCCATCGGCGCCGTCCTAGAATGACCGTTCACCGGCCGCTCGGACGCGGCCGTCCGCGAGGGCGTAGCTCAGTTGGTAGAGCATCGGCCTTTTAAGCCGCTGGTCCTGGGTTCGAGTCCCAGCGCCCTCACTTCACGCGCCCGCCGGCGCGGGGGCGCTCGATGACCGCGCCGGTCGTGCTCCACGCCGCGTGGACCGGCGAGCGCCTCTGCTTGTGGGGAGAGAGCGCGGCCCCGGCGCCGGAGGGCACGCCCCCGGTCGCGGGCGAGGACGGGCGCCCGCACCGGTTTGCCGCGTCCCACGAACAACTCAGCGCCGTGCTCGTGCAGGCCGCCGACGCCGAGTACTCGACGCTGACGGTCCGGCTGCCGGCGCTCAACGGCGAACCCGCGCCCAGCCCGGGGGCGGAACGGGCCTCGGCCGGCGCCGCGGTCGGCGCTCCGCCCGTGCTCGAGGTCTTCCGCGTCCCGTGTCTCGCCGTGGAAGCCGGTCGCTGCGCCGAGTTGCTCGACCGGATCAGCGAACGACCGGAATCCGAGCCCGCGGCCTTCCAAACCGGTTCGTCGGTCGAGTTCTTCGCCGCCGCCGCACGCTTTGCCCGCCACCTGGTCGCTCAGGAGCGGTTCGTCCCGGCGCTCGAGCAGTCCGCGGGCGGCGGCGTGAGGGCATGCTGGCAGCCGTGGATGAGCGACGAGGCCACGGCGCGCCGCGTCGCCGGCCTGGTTCGGGCGATGCCGCCGATCGCCCGCAGCGGCGTCGGGCGGTTCGGGCACGATCCCGCGGAGACGCTCGAGAGCTTCATCGGCGCCTTGCTCGACGCCGCGTGCCGGAAGGCGTTCCAATCGGAGGACCTGGGTTCTGCGGTGGCCGAGCGTGACCCCCAGGCCGACCCGCACGTGGCGTGGCTGACCGGTCTGCTCGGGGATGTGCGGGAGGTTCCGGGCTCGGGCGCCGCCCGCCAGGACATGGTGCGTCGCGTGCGCCTGTGGATCGGCGGGCTCGAAGAACGCGGGGCCAGCGCCGCGTGGCGGATGTGCCTGAAGCTTTCGGAGCCCGAGCTCGGCGTTCCCGGCGCGGTGGAGCCGCCGGCCGACGCCCCGGAATGGACGCTGTCGTTCCTGCTGCAGGCCGTGGACCGCGGCTCGCTTGTCCTCGATGCGCGCGACATCTGGCTGCTTCCCGGGCACTCGGTGACGATCGGGGGCCGGCGCATCGAAAACCCTCAGGAAATCCTGCTGGGCGAGCTGGGGCGCGCCTCAAAGATATACGCTCGCCTCGAGCACGCGCTGGCCGACGCTCGGCCCGACGCGCTGGCGCTCACGACCCGCCAGGCGTACGAGTTTCTCCGCGAGTTCAGGCCGCTCCTGGCCGAGCAGGGCTTCGGCGTCGAGGCGCCCGCGTGGTGGGACTCACCCTCGGCGCGCCTGGGCGTCAAGCTGCGGCTGGAGAGCCCGGACGCGCCGCCGCAGGGCGGCGCCGCGGGCGCGGGTTCGGCGGCAGGGTCCCGTTTCGGTCTGGGCACGCTGGTCAAGTACCGCTGGGACATCGCGGTCGGCGACCTCTCTCTCACGCTCAAGGAGTTCGAGGACCTCGCCGCCAGACGCACGCCCCTGGTCCGGATCAACGGTCGCTGGGTCGAGGTCCGGCCGGAGGACGTGCAGGCGGCCGTGAAGTTTCTCCGCGACAACCCGGGCGGCTCGCTGAAGGTCGCCGACGCGATGCGGATGGCCTACGGGGCGGACCCGCGCGAGACCGGTCTGCCCGTGGTCGGGCTCGAAGCCTCGGGCTGGCTCGCGGGGCTGCTGGGAGGGGAGCAGGCGGCTCAGCTCGAGATCCTCCCGCCGCCCGCGACGTTCCGGGGCACGCTGCGCCCCTACCAGCTCCGCGGGGTGTCGTGGCTGGATTTCCTTGAGCGGCTCGGCCTGGGCGCGTGCCTCGCCGACGACATGGGGCTGGGCAAGACGATCCAGCTCCTCGCGCTGCTCGCGCACGAGCGCGAAGCCGCGGCCAGCGCCCCCGGCGGACCGGAATTCGTCGGGCCCACGCTGCTGATCGTCCCGATGTCGGTCGTGGGGAATTGGATCCACGAGACGCGCCGGTTCTGCCCGCACCTGAGGGTGCTGGTGCAGCACGGGCCGGAGCGGCTCGAGGGCGGGGCGCTGCTGGCGCGCGCCATCGAGTGCGACCTTGTCCTGACCACGTACGCGCTCGCGCACCGCGACGTCGACACCCTCTCGAAGGTGGCGTGGTCACGCCTGGTGCTCGACGAGGCGCAGTACATCAAGAACCCCGCGGCCAAGCAGAGCCGCGCGGTGCGGTCGATCCCCGCCGAGCGGCGCCTGGCGCTCACGGGCACGCCCGTCGAGAACCGGCTGAGCGAGCTGTGGTCGATCATGGACTTCCTCAACCCCGGGTACCTGGGGCAGGCGCAGGCGTTCCGGACGAGGTTCGCGGTGCCGATCGAACGCTACCGCGACAAGGCCCGGGCCGAGCAGCTGCGGTCGCTGATCCGGCCGTTCGTGCTGCGCCGCCTGAAGTCCGACCCCTCCGTGGTCGCCGACCTGCCCGAGAAGATCGAGGGGCGCGAGTACTGTCACCTGACCAGCGAGCAGGCCTCGCTTTACGAGACGACCGTGCGCCGCATGCTCGGCGAGGTCGAGCGTGCCGAGGGCATCCACCGCCGCGGACTGGTGCTCTCGGCGCTCATCCGCCTCAAGCAGGTCTGCAACCACCCGGCCCAGATGCTCCGCGAGCACGCGGCGGTGGGGGCCGGCGGGAGCGGCGACCTTGCCCACGCGGTCGACCCGCGCCGCTCGGGCAAGTGCGTGCGGCTGCTCGAGATGCTCGAGGAGGTGCTCGCCGAGGGCGACCAGGCGCTGGTCTTCACGCAGTTCCGCCAGATGGGCCACCTGCTCCAGCACATGATCCGGAGGCGGTTCGAGCGCGAAGTTCTCTTCCTGCACGGCGGCACCAACCAGCCGCAGCGCCAGTCGATCGTCGAGAGTTTCCAGCGCGCTGACGGCACGCACCCCGTGCTGATCCTCAGCCTGCGCGCCGGCGGCGTGGGCCTCAACCTCACCGCCGGGACGCACGTCTTCCACTTCGACCGCTGGTGGAACCCGGCCGTCGAGAACCAGGCCACCGACCGCGCCTACCGCATCGGCCAGACGCGCACGGTGCAGGTGCACAAGTTCGTGGTGCGCGGTACGCTCGAAGAGCGCATCGACGAGATGATCGAGCAGAAGACCGAGCTGGCGACCAACATCATCGGCGCCGGCGAGCGGTGGCTGACGGAGCTCTCGACGTCGCAGCTCAAGGACATTCTGACGCTGCGGGCCGACGCGGTGGGGGATGAGGCCTGAGTCTCGGAGTTTCGGCCGCGAGGCTGGACGGGAACGGATCGAGATGCAACGCTTCCCGATGCGCTCCGCGCAGGGGCGTCAGGAGAGGGGCTCTTGCCCACACCCCCGAACTGGTCGAATCAGCCTCGGAAGGCGGTCCTCAACAAGCCGCGGCGTGTCCGCGCGGGGATCAAGCTGACCGTCGAGGCTCCCGGCGAAAAGAGCTGGGCGGCGCAGCGGTGGGCCCGCCTGCTCGAATCGGCCGGGGAGGGCCAGCGCCTCGTCGAGGGGATGGAATACGCCCGGCTGGGGCAGACCAAGCGGATGGAGGTCCACCGCGGGGTGATCGAGGCCGTCGTGCAGGGCCGGCAGGTCCGGGCGTACTCGACGCAGCTCCGCGTCGCGCCGTTCGAGCACGAGCAGTGGCAGAACGTCGTCGAGACCATGGCCGGGCAGGCGGTGTACGCGGCCAAGCTGCTCGCGGGCGAAGTCCCGGCAAACATCGAGGACGTGTTCGTGCCCCTCGGTCTCAAGCTCTTCCCGACCGAACCGATGGAAGTGAGCCCGGCGTGCACCTGCGGCGAGGCCGGCTGGTGCAAGCACGTCTGCTGCGTGGCGGCGATCTTTGCCGAGCGGCTGGCGCGCGACCCATTCCTGATGTTCACGCTCCGCGGGCTCGACAGCGAGGACCTGCTCGAACGGCTCAGGCAGCGGCGCGCGACGACCACGGCCGCGGCGGCGCACGGCGCGGTCCCCGTGTACGCCGCTCGAATCCCCGGCGTGTCCGACCTTGCCGCGCCGCCGCTCGAGGAGTGCATCGACAGGTACTGGGAGACGGGGCCGGAGTTGAGCGAGGTCGATTTCCCGATCGAGCCGCCGCAGGTGACCCACCCGCTGCTGCGTCGGCTGGGGCCGAGCCCCTTCCCGGCCGAAACGGCGCGCTTTCCGCTTGTGGGACTGCTCGCGACGTGCTACGAGATCGCGCGCAACGCGGCGCTCGGCGTGCCCGAGGCCGTCAGCGTCGATGCCGCGCCGGCCGAGCCGAGCCCTCCTCACGACGCCGGCTGAGCCGGCGCTCGGCCCCGGGTCAGCGCGCGGGTGAGCACGACCGCGATCGTCGCGAGCGCCAGCACCATGGCTCCGTTGGCCTGGTGGAGGGTCGCAACGACCGAACGCAGCACCGGGATCTCGCCCGCCTCGGCGAGCATCGCCGCCGTGGGGGCATCGGGCTTCGGTCCGCCGCTGAGAACCACCGCCAGCGTGACCCACCCGAGCGCGAACTGGACACCGACCACCGCGAGGATCCACGCGCCCAGGCGGCGCAGCGACCGGTTGAACGGCTCGCTGGCCGGCCCGCGGGCCCTCAGGAAGAACGCCGCGGCGAGCGCGAGACACACGACGACGACCGAGAAGCCCACGTGCGACCACAGCGCGTGGTAGGAGCCCTTCTCCGGGTTGAAGTGCCGGTACGCCGCGCCGAAGACGAGCTGCACCATCGTGGCGTGCTGAAACGCCATGGCGAAGGCCCGCCGCCGGCGGTCACGGGGGTGCAGCGCGGCCGCTCGCGCCTGTTCGCGCGTCAGGCTCATGCCCGCGGCGATGACGACGAGCATTGCCAGGAAGAGTTGCGACGCCACGCCGTGCGCGAAGGCCAGGAAGGTCGCCCCTTCCGTGACGCGCAGCCCGCCGACAACTCCCTGGACCACGACGACAACGAAGGCGGCGACCGACCAGAGCTTGAGCGCCGGGCGCGCGCCCGAGCACAGGGTCCAGATCATGAGCGTCAGCGTCGTGAGACCCACCAGCGACCCCAGCAGCCGGTGCGTGTGCTCCAGGAAAACGCGCGGGTTGCTCATCAAGGAGATCGGGTAGAGGAACATGTTGGCGCCGTACGAATCCGGCCAGCCTGGCACCGACATCCCGCTCCCGGTGCTGGTCACCGCGCCGCCAAGCAGGAGCAACGGGAGCACGCTGACGCAGGCGACGATCGAAAAGCGGGGGAGCCACGGGCGATCGGTGGCGTCGGTCTTCGGCCAGAACCGCCGTCCGACCGTCCCGCCCACGATGCCCACCACCGCGCCGAGGGCCAGGAAGCCGAGCGCCCGCACCGCGGCAGCCCCGCTCAGCCCCTTCGTTCCCGGCAAGGGCGCCTGAGCGCTCTCGGGCGGCGTCGCAAGCAAGGCGCCCAGGATGAGCAGGCTGAGTGCGGAAGTCACCAGCCCGGCGATCCCGCCAACGACCCATGGACGCGGCGCCCCCCGTCCGGCCCAGACCATTCCGGCGAACAAAGCGGCGAGGATCACGGGTCCCGCAATAGCGGGCGGCGCATCCACGGCCGGGTGGTGGGTAAGCCACCACAGGCACCACATGGCCACCGCCGTGGCGTAGCCGAAGGTCAGGGCGCGCCCGAGTTCTTCGAGTCGTGCAACTCGGATCGACATGAGCGCGCCTCCTGAGACTCAGTCTCAAGTACAATCAGACAGGAATCGCGGTTGACAGAATAGGATCAACCCCCAGATATTTCTGTCCTACAGGAAGTCGAACCGGGCAACCGATCAGGTTTCTCGAAGGGATTCGTTCGAGCCTGCGGCATGTCAGGGAATCGAGTTCAGGCCCAGTGTATTCGTGATTCGGCTTCGGATGGCCACCCGTGGCCGTGAGGGAAGGCTCATGTCAGTCCTGTTCCCGAAGTGGATGAACGTACTTCCGACCGTGGGCGCCTTGGGCGGCGTGGCGGGGCTGACAACGGTGGTGGGGGCGTTCTGGTACTGGGCAACGCCGAGCTTCTGGAACGTCGGCTACATGCCGACCCAGCCCGGACCCGCGGGGTTCAGCCACCAGATTCACGCGGGAAAGCTGGGCATGGACTGCCGCTACTGCCACACCAAGGTCGAGCAGTCGTACGAGGCCAACATCCCCAACGTGGCGACCTGCAACGGCTGCCACGCCGACACACGCCTGACGCTGGTGGGCACGAGCGAGTCGCACCGGCAGCGGACCGAATACATCCGTGAGGCGTACGCGAAGGACGAATCGATCGCCTGGCGGCGTGTGCACAAGCTCCCCGACTACGTGCACAATTTCCCGCATCAGGCGCACATCCGGGCCGGGGTGAGCTGCTACTCCTGCCACGGGCAGATCACGGCGTACCCCGAAGTGTTCCAGGTCCAGCCGCTGACGATGG
>CAZCPB010000020.1:0-27076 GCA_964500365.1 uncultured Phycisphaeraceae bacterium | reverse complement strand
CGGTCGTCGTCGCCCAGCCCTACTTCAATCCCTACCTGCTCGAGCGCGTCGGCGAGTCGCGCTACGCCGTGCTCCTGAGCGCCGCCTTCCTCGGACGGATCCTCGCGATGCCGCCCGTGGCGCGCTTGGCCCGCCGGCGCGGCGCGGGCGCGGTGCTCCGCGTCGGCGCCTTCGGCCTGATCCCCGCCGCGGGCGCGTGGCTCGTCGCCGACAACTTCTGGTGGCTGCTCGCGGTCCAGCTCGTCGCCGGCGCCGCCTGGGCCACGCACGAGCTCGGCATCTTCCTCTTGAACGTCGAGTCCATCCACCCGGACGAACGCGCCAGCGTGCTGGCCAAGTACAACCTGGTCAACGCGCTCGCCATCGCCGGCGGCTCGGCGCTCGGCGCCGCGCTCCTCGGCGGACTGGGCGAGACCGCCGGCGCGTACCTCACGCTCTTCGCCGCCTCCGCGATCGCGCGCGCGGCAACACTCCCCCTCCTCCCCGCGCAGGACCGCTCGGGCCCGGTTTCGTAACCCACGCACGCGTGCCCGAGTACGATGCCCGCGTGAACGGCGTCGAACCACGCCAGCCCGCCCCACGCCGTGGGAACGAACCGTCCGCGCCGGTCGCACGGGACCTGCTGCAGCTGGTCCCCGCGCTGATCGCCGCCATCGACGCCCACGGGACCATCCGGTTCTGGAACCAGGAGTGCCGGCGCGTGCTCGGCTACGCCCAGGGCGAGGTCGTCGGCCGGGCCGACGCCCTCGAACGCCTGCTCCCCGACCGGCAGCGGCGGGCCGCGCTGCTGGCCTGGTGGCGGGCCGACGACGTCGAACCCGCGACGTTCGAAGTCGAATTGATCGACGCGGCCGGCCAACCCCGCGCGATCGTCTGGCACCGCACCTCGGGCATCGACTGCCCCGGCGCCGCGGCGCCCATGGCCGTCGGGCACGATCTGACCGAGCAGCGCCGCACCGAGCGGGAGCTCAGGGAGAGCCGTGAGCGGCTCCGCACCGCCTTCGAGCACGTCCCGCTGGATTTCTGGATCATGGACGCCACGGGGCGCTACGCCATGGTCAACCCCGCCGCCGCCTCGCGCTGGGGCGACCACCTCGGCAAGACCGTCGCCGAAGCCCGCGTCCCGCCCGAGGTCCGCGCCCGCTGGCAGGAGGTCAACTCCCGCGCCTTCGCCGGCCAGACCGTCCGCGGCGAGACCGAGTACGCCAGCGACGGGCTCGCCCGCGCGTACGAGTACGTCGTCGCCCCCATCCGCCACCCCGACGGCAGCGTCTCGGGCATCCTCGGCGTCAACATCGACATCACCGAACGCAAGCACGCCGAGCACGAGCGCGAACGCAGCGAAGCGACCAGGCACGCGATCCTCGACGCCCTGCCCGATCTCATGTTCCGCATGTCGGCCGAAGGCCGCTATCTCGACTACCACGCGCCGCCCCACTTCAGCCTGCTCGCCCCGCCCGACCGCTTCATGGGGCGGCTGGTGACCGAAGTGGTCCCCCCGGAACTCGCCGAGGCATGCCTCGCCTGCATCCGCCGCACGCTCTCCTTCGGCGGGGTGCAGCGGTACGAGTACGCTGTCCCCGGCAACCCCGCCCGCCAGTACGAGGTCCGCATGACGCCGTGCGGCCCCGACGAGGTCGTCGCCCTGGTCCGCAACATCTCCGACATCAAGCAGACCGAGCAGAACCTCCGCGAGAGCGAGTCCCGCTTCCGCGCCATCTTCGACTCCTCGCCCCTGGGGATCTTCGTCATCCAGGACGACCGCGTCGCGATGGCCAACTCGAGCGGCCTGGCGCTCCTGGGCGCCGCCCGACCGACCGAGGTCATCGGCCAGGACGCGATCCGGTTCGTCGCCGAGCGCTACCGGACCGACGCTTCGGGCTGCGTTGCCACCGCCCTGCGCGACGGCCGTTCCCCGCCCCACGTCGAAGACCTCCTCCGACTCGACGGCACCGAGGTCACCGTCGAGGCCGCCGGCGCTCGCATCGAGCTCGGGGGGCGCCCCGCCATCCAGGTCATCGCCCAGGACGTCACGAAGCGCCTCCGCGACCAGGAAGCCCTGCGCCAGACCGACGAGCAGCTCCGCCAGTCGCAGAAGATGGAAGCCGTCGGCCAGCTCGCGGCCGGCGTCGCGCACGACTTCAACAACCTCCTCACCGCGATCTTCGGCTACGTCTCCCTGGCGCGGTCCTCGCTCGACGAATCCAGCCCGGCCTGGACGGCCCTCGACGGCGTCCATGCCGCCGCCGAGCAGGCCTCGGGCGTGATCCGCGCCCTCCTGGCCGTCAGCCGCAAGGCCGTCGCCCAGTTCACCGATCTCGATCTCGCGCAGGTCGCCTCGGGCGCGCTCGACCTCCTCCGCGCCGGGCTCCCCTCGACCATCACGGTCCAGTTCGAGGCTCCCGCCGAGCCCGTGCCGGTGCGCGGCGATTCTCCCCTCCTCAAGCAGGTCGTCCTCAACCTCGCGATCAATGCCCGCGACGCCATGCCGCGGGGCGGCACGCTCCGCCTGATCGTCCGCGGCCCCGACGGCGCCGGTCTCGCCTCGCTCCGCGTGGAGGACTCCGGCGAGGGGATCTCCCCCGAGGTCCGCGCCCGCGTCTTCGAGCCGTTCTTCACCACCAAGAACCGCGAGTCCAACAGCGGCCTGGGCCTGTCGATCGCGGAGGGGATCGTCCGCGCCCACGGCGGTTCGATCGTCGTCGAGTCCGAACCGGGGAAGGGCGCCGCGTTCACGGTGCGGCTCCCCGCGTCCGGCGCCCGCGCGGTCGCGCTGCCCCTCGTCCGCACGGCGCCGACGCAGCGCGTGCTCGTCGCCGACGAAGCACGCCAGGTGAGAGAGGTGATCGGCACCGCGCTCACCCGCGCCGGGTTCTCCGTCACGCTCGCCGCCGATCCCGCAGGAGTGACCGACGCCCTCCGGCACGCCGACCCGCCCGTCGGCGTCGCCATCGTCAACGCCGACACGCCCGAGGGCCTCAAGATCATCGCGCAGGTCCGCGCCTCGCCGGGCGCGATCGGCGTGATCGCCCTCACGGCCTCCGGGGCTGAGCCCGGCGCACACGGGCCGGCGTCCACCGTGCTCCGCAAGCCCTTCCAGGTCGCCCAGATCCCGCAACTGGTCCGCCAAGTCTTCGAGAAGCGAAGCCCCGACGCCGGGGCCGCGGAGTCCACCGCATGAACCGCCCCATCCGAGTCATCCTCGCCGACGATCACGCCCTCGTCCGCTCCACCCTCGCCGCGTGGATGCGCGGCACGAACGACCTCACCGTCGTCGCGGAGGTCCGCGGCGCCGACGACGCCGTCGCCGAGTGCATCCGGCTCCTGCCCGACGTGCTCGTGCTCGACATCGACATGCCCGGGCTCTCGGCCTTCGACGCCGCGCGGACCGTCACCTCCCGCTGCCCCGGAACCCGGATCGTGTTCCTGAGCGCCTTCCTCCACGACCGCTACATCGAGGAAGCCCTCGCGGTCGGCGCCTCCGGCTACGTCACCAAGGGCCAGCCCCCTCAGGCCGTCGCCGACGCCGTTCGCACCGCCGCCTCCGGCAGCACCTACTTCTCCCCCGAGGTCCAGGCGCGCCTCGTCGTCGACACCGGCGGCGTACGCCTCGCCGGGCACCCCCACACCAAGTTCGCCACGCTCACCCCCCGCGAGCTCGAGATCCTCCGCTACATCGCCCGCGGCATGTCCAAGAAGGAGATCGCCGAGACCATCCACCTCAGCGTGAAGACCGTGGACAACCACTCGACCAGCCTGATGAGCAAGCTCGACATCCACGACCGCGTGGAACTGGCGCGCTTCGCCATCCGCGAGGGGCTGGCCGAGCCCTGAGCCCGAACGTCCACCCCGGTTATTTGGGGCGTTGTCCCCATGGAGACCGGGGGGCCCCGTCCGTAATGTCCTCGCGAAATCACGCACGCCCGCACATCGCCGGGGCGTGAATCAAGGCTCCTCTCTCCCTCCTCGTGATGACCGAACCACCTTTTCGTTTCGAGGTGGTTCGGTCGCTTTTGGACCGGCCCCACTACGATCCGGCATGCAGCGCTCGACGCGCCAGCGCGAGGCCATTCTCGGCGTGATCGCCGACGCCGACCGTCCAGTCAGCACGCGCGAGATCCTCGCCGAGGCCGCTCTGAGAGTGCGCGGCCTCGGGCTCGCGACCGTTTACCGCACGATCAAGAGCCTCCTCGCCGATCGGCGCATCGTCCAGGTGGACATTCCCGGCGGCACGCCCCGCTACGAGATGGCGGGCAAGGAACACCACCACCACTTCTCCTGCGTCGCCTGCGGCCGGGTGTACGAGATCGACGGCTGCCCGGGCGACCTGCGCTCCATGGCGCCGCGGGGGTTCGAGTTCCACTCCCACGAGGTCGTCCTCTTCGGCCGCTGCGCGGCGTGCGTCAACGGCGGCCCGGGGCCGGCACGCCGGCGCCGGGCGCGGGCCGCTTGACGCGCGGTCACACGAGCCCGACCTCGGCCAGGATCGGCGCGACCTCGCACACCCGCCCCTCCCGCGCCGAGCGCCGCGCGGCCTCCATCACGCAGAACGTCTCGACGCCCTCTTCAAGCTCCGGCGACGCGGGGGTCCCCGCGATCAGGGCCGCGCCGAACGCGTCGGCGTAGTTGGCGAACTCCCCGTAGTGCATGCCGTGCACCTCGCTGTTGAAGTAGTAGTGCCGGCCCGCGTACAGGTGGTCCTCGCTCACTTCGGTGCCGTCCGGAGCGGTCCGCACGTAGCGCATGTCGTGGTACTGCGCCATGCTCGTCCCCGCGTCGCCGTACAGCACCAGCTCGATGCAGTTGCGCGCGGACGGCAGCTCGTGGCAGCCGTAGTGCCCCATCGCGCGCCCCACCGGCCCCGCCTCGCTCTCCAGGTTGACGCAGTACACGTCGCGCCCGCCCACGCCGTGCCGTCGGCCCAGCGCCGACGTCAGCCCCGACGCGTGCACCCGCGCGATCCGCCCCAGGTACCAGCGCACCAGGTCGATCGGGTGGCTCAGGCCCAGGAACGCCCAGTCCGTGGAGTCCGCAACCCACGCGCTCTTGGCGTAGTACCAGTCCATGCGGTGGACGTAGTGCGCATCGGCCAGTTCGACCGCCCCGACCTCGCCGCGCTCGAACGCCGCCCGCTGCCGCCGGAACGGCTCGAAGAACCTCGTGCTCTGCCCGACCAGCAGCCGCCGCCCCGTCCGTTTTCCCGCCTCCAGCACCGCCCGCGCGTCGGCCACCGAGTTCACCAGCGGCTTGGTGCAGATGACGTCCTTGCCGGCCTCGAACGCCGCGACGATGTGCGAGGCGTGCGCCGCGTCGGGCGTGTAGATCGCAACGACCTCCACCTCCGGGCGCGCGAGCATCGCGCCGTAGTCGCTCGTATAGAACAGGCCGGGCAGTTCGGACCGCGACGACTCGATCTTCGCTTCGCTGATATCGCACGCCGCCACGGCGTGCGCGTACGCCGTCCGCGTGGCCAGCGCCAGGAGCAGCGTCCGCCCCTCGTGCAGCCCGAGCACGCCGACGCCCTTGCTGCGCGGGTGGCGCGCGACCTCGGGGAGCGGGTTGGTCCCCGGGATGTGCTTCAGGAAGCCCATGCCCGCCGCGACAGTACGCGCCGCGTCCGCGTCAGCAGCCGGATTCGAAGTCGACCACGAAGAAGTCGAAATCGTCGCCGTTCACGAACCCGTTGCCGTCGTAGTCGGCCGCCGGAAGGCCGGCCTCGAAATCGACGACGAACAGGTCGAAGTCGTCGCCGTTGACGAAGCCGTTGCAGTCGTAATCCGCGGCGCAGTTGATCTTGAACGACCCGATGTACGTGCCCCAGCCGCTCGGCCCGCGGTACTCGCCCACGTACCAGAACGTCTGCTGGTCCGTCGGGTCAAGGATCGCGCCGAAGTAGTCGCCCCAGCGGCCGGTCGACGTGTTCGGCCCGGTCTGGACGACCGTCATCGCGCCCATCGTCCCCGCGGGGTCGCCCGCCCGCCGCCCCGTCACCCGCACGTCCGGGTTCTGCAGCGCCGAGCACGTCCCCAGCACCACGCCCACGTTCTTGCACTTGTCCACCGCCAGCGCCGGGTAGAACGAGTGCAGCGTCCCGCCCGGGTCGAGGTTGCCCGCCTCGACCGACGTGACGTTCCCGCTCGTCGGCCAGTTGTTGGTGCTGAGGTGGTACCAGCGCGCGATGTTCCGCCCGCCCGTGTACGCGTTGTGCCCGAAGTACATGTCCCCGTCGCGCCAGACCACGTTGTACACGCGGTCGTCGATCGCGTCCACGTAGCCGCCCCCCGGCGTGGGCGGGCTCGCCGCGGAAAAGCCGTAGGACGGGACGTTGACGGTCGTGAACACCAGGGACGGCGTCGTCGCGGCGTTCTTGATCGCGTGCACCCGCATCTGCGACCCGTTGTACTCCGTCGAAGCGAAGTACGCCGCCTGGTTGTTGCCGAAGTGGAACGCCGCCTGCACCGAGCCCGCGCTCTCGTCGCGGATGTCCGCGTACACCGCGGGCTGGCCGCCCAGCAGCTGCGGCTTCTTGAACGTGCGGAACAGGACCCCCGCCCACCCGCCGTTGTTCAGCCCGAAAAGGTTGCCGGTCACGTAGTACGCGTCCTTGTCGTACCCCCACCCCGGGTAGTCCACCCAGTAGGTGTTCGCCCCGACGGTGACCACCGAGTTCGTGCGGTACTTGTACCACACCCCGTTGGGGTCCTCGTCGTCCGAGATCGCGATGTCGATCCACGACTGCGTCGTGCCGTACGTCTCCAGCGCCACGATCACGAAGCGGTTGTCGATGTGGTCGTAGAAGACCTTGGGATCGAAGCAGAAGCTCCCGCCGCCGATCCCCTCGAAGAAGCCGGGGTCGCCCGAGCTGTCCAGGTTCTGCGAGAACACCAGCGTCCCGCCCCGGGTGTACCACGCCACCGTCATGTTCACCGTCTCGACGATGTAGTTGGGCCCGACCGCCAGCGTGCAGTCCGGCGGGTTCCACGGCGTGTTCTGGATCCCCGGGAACTTCGTCCCCGGGCGTGCCCGCTGCTCGGCCAGCATGCCGCCGACCGGCAGGTCGTTCGGCTCGATCAGCCGCTGCCGCTCCTTGAACTTGCCCTCGCCCCCGTCCTTGTGCTTCTCGCTGCGGGCCTCGAGCACCGACTCGACGTCCCGCACAATCCCCATCCAGGGCTCCGAAACCTGGATCTGCGGCTGGATCTGGCGCGTGTCGAACACGTGCACCGGCGCCGAACCCCACACCGCCTCGAACTCGCGCGACAGGTCGATCGGCGGCTCCGTCGGCGGTGCCCCGGGCCCCATCACGCCCGCGGGCTGACCGCCCGGCCCCAGCGCCGACGGACCGGCGTAATCGACGCCGCGATCAACGCTCGTCGAGCACGAAACCAGCAACGCCGTGACCGCGACGCCCGCGGCAGCCACGAGCGACATCTCCCGACCCTTCACGTGATACTGCATGATCCGCTCCCAGGACCCCGACGAGCGCTCGAAAGCGTAGCGCGGCCCGGTCCGTATAACCCGGCGCCGCCCGCCGCTGATTACCTATACCGGATGTGGCCCTCCGAGTCGATCCGGTTCGACGATTCTTGAAGAACCTTCACACACCCGCGCCGGGCTATCGGCCTTCCGCCGCGCGGCGCGCCCGGGCGTTCTGCCGGATCCGGATGAGTTCCTTCATGACGCGATGCAGCGAGGCGCCCGCCCCGCGCACCCCGAAGGCGTCGTGGAGATCCCGGTACAGGCCGTACAGCTCACGGTACACCGCGGCCCGAGCGCCATCGGGCCGGTATTCCCTCTCCTTCACCCCGGTCATCGCCCGCTGCGCCTCGCCCACGCTCGGGTGCGCCCCGCCCACCACGCTCGCGAACACCGCCGCGCCCAGCGCGCACGTCTGCGCCGACCTCGACACGAGCATCGGGCGGTCGCACACGTCCGCGTAGATCTGCATCACCAGCGGGCTCTTCTCGGCGATCCCGCCGCAGTTCACCACGCGATCGACCCTCACGCCGTGCGCGCCGATCTGCTCGATTATCCGCAGCGCCCCGAACGCCGTCGCCTCGATCAGCGCCCGGTAGATCTCCGGCGGCGTCGTGTGCAGCGTCTCACCGATGATCACGCCCGTGAGCAGCGGATCGGTCAGCACGTTGCGGTTGCCGTTGTGCCAGTCGAGCGCGAGCAGCCCGCTCTCGCCGGGCTCGAGCCTCGCCGCCGCCCCGGACAAGTTCTCGTGCATCCGCTCGGGCGGCCCGTACGCGCCGGGCGCGATCTTCCCCGCGAACCAGTTGAAGATGTCCCCCACCGCCGACTGGCCCGCCTCGATCCCGTGCATCCCCGGCAGGATCGACTCGGGCACGATCCCGCACACGCCGGGAATGTCCGCCAAGGGCTCGCTCATCGGCCACACCATGCAGTCGCACGTGCTGGTCCCGATGATCTTGACGAGCGTGCCGGGCGCGACGCCCGCGCCGACCGCGCCCATGTGCGCATCGATCGCGCCCACCGCGACCGGTATCCCCGCGGGCAGGCCGACCCGCGCCGCGACCTCGGCCCGCAGCCCGCCCGCGCACCGGTCCGCCGCCACCGCCCGCTCCGCGTAAGTCTCCCTGTAGCGCGAGAACCCCGGCGACAGCGCCTCCAGAAACTCCCGTGACGGAAGCCCGCCCCACGCCGGGTTGTACATCCCCTTGTGCCCCGCGGCACACACATTCCGCATCATCGTCCCCGGCGCCGTGTTCCCCGTCAGCCACGCGGGGATGAAATCGCTCTGCTCAACCCACGAGTGCGCCGCCCCCGCCACCCGCGCCGACGATCGCTCACACTTCAGCATCTTCGACCAGTACCACTCCGACGAGTACGCCCCGCCGCACTTGGCCAGGTACGGCTCTCCCCGCTTGTTCGCGAGGTCCGTGATCTCGGCAGCCTCGGCGTGCGCGGTGTGGTCTTTCCACAGCCACGCCATTGCCGCGGGGTCGTTCGCAAACTCCGGCAGCATCGCCAGCGCGGTCCCGTCGCGCGCCACGGGGATCGGCGTCGAGCCCGTCGCGTCCACGCCGATGCCAACGACGCGATCGGCGGAAAAGCCTGTTTTTCCTGCCGCGGCACGCTCCGACGCGTCCTTCACCGCCGCCCCGCAGGCCACCACGAACCCGTCCAGGTAATCCTTCGGCCGCTGGCGCGCCAGGTTCGGATCGGCGTCGCTCACCACGACACCCTCAACGCCCGACGGGTACGCGTACATCCCGGACCCGACGTCTTCCCCCGTCGCGGCGTCAAACACCACCACACGCGCGCTCGATGTGCCGTAGTCAACCCCGATCGCGAACTTCGCAGCGGCCCCGCTCATGCATTCCCACTCTACACCGGCCGCGATGGTTTCAACGGGCTTCTTCCAGTTGCGGCTTCAGCAACCCGAGTCGGCCCTCGTGCCCACCACCACGCGCCGCCGCGCTCTATCCTACCGACTCCCACCCGGAGCACGCTCATGAAGCCCGCGCCTTCGTTCTTCCGCCGCGCCGTTCTCGCCTTCGGCATCGCGCTCGCGGCACACTCCTCGGGCCATGGTTCTCAACCCACCGCGGACGCTCCCAAGGGCTCCTCGAAAGACCTCACCCTCGGCTTTTCCCAGATCGGCGCCGAATCCGCCTGGCGCACCGCCAACACCAACTCCATCAAGGCCGAGGCCGAGAAACGCGGCATCACGCTCAAGTTCTCCGATGCCCAGGGCGAGCAGGAGAACCAGATCCGCGCCATCCGCTCCTTCATCCAGCAGAAGGTGGACGTGATCGCGTTCGCCCCCAAGACCGAGGACGGCTGGCAGCCCGTGCTCCAGCAGGCCAAAAAGGCCGGCATCCCGGTGATCCTCACCGACCGCGCCGTCAAGGTCAGCGACCCGTCGCTCTACGTGACCCTCATCGCCTCCGACTTCATCGAAGAAGGCCGGCGCGCCGGCGAATGGCTCGCCAACCACACAGGCGGCAAGGCCATGATCGCCGAACTCCAGGGCTCTGTCGGCGCCTCCCCCGCGATCGACCGCAAGAAAGGGTTCGAGGAAGCGATCGCGAAGTACCCCGACATGAAGATCATCAAGACCCAGTCCGGCGACTTCAACCGCGCGAAGGGCAAGGAGGTCTTCGAAGCCTTCCTCCGCTCCCCCGAAGGCAGCAAGATCACCGCCCTCTACGCCCACAACGACGACATGGCGCTCGGCGCGATCCAGGCGATCGAAGCCGCGGGCAAGAAGCCCGGCGTGGACATCATCATCGTCTCGATCGACGGCGTGAAGGACGCCTTCCAGGCTGTGCTCGACGGCACGCTCAACTGCACCGTCGAGTGCAGCCCGCTGCTCGGCCCCACGCTCTTCGACACCATCGACAAGATCGGGCGCGGCGAGACCGTGTCGAAGTGGATCAAAACCGAAGAGGGCGTGTTCGACAAATCGAACGTCACGAAAGAGGTGATCCAGGCTCGCCAGTACTGAGCCGCGATCGATCGTCCGGTCATCCGCGGTTCAACCGTGCGGCGCTGTAGACTGCCCGCATGCCCGACGAACGCACCCGCTCGCTCGGCGGCGAGGGGCCCGACGAGCCCCGCACTCCGCACGACGGGGCAACCACCGACCTGGCCGCGGACCAGATCGAAGCCGCGCCGCCGCCCGCCCCGCGCATCCCCGCCGAAACCGTCGGCTCCGAGATCGGTCCCTACAAGCTCGTCGAACTGCTCGGCGAGGGCGGCTTCGGCTCGGTCTTCCTCGCCGAGCAGAGCAAGCCCGTCACGCGCCGCGTCGCCCTCAAGATCATCAAGCTGGGCATGGACACCCGCGCGGTGATCGCGCGCTTCGAGGCCGAGCGCCAGGCCCTGGCGGTGATGGACCACCCCAACATCGCCCGCGTCCTCGACGCCGGCGCGACCGACACCGGCCGCCCCTACTTCGTGATGGAGTTGGTCAAGGGCCGTCCCATCAACGAGTACTGCGATGACCACAAGCTCGCGATCGATGCTCGCCTCGAGCTCTTCGCCCAGGTCTGCGCCGCCGTCCAGCACGCCCACACCAAGGGCATCATCCACCGCGACATCAAGCCCAGCAACGTGCTCGTCTCCGAGCACGACGGCAAGCCCTTCGCCAGGGTCATCGACTTCGGCATCGCCAAGGCCACCGCCTCACGCCTCACCGAGAAAACCGTCTTCACCCAGCAACAGCAGATCATCGGCACCCCCGAGTACATGAGCCCCGAGCAGGCGCAGGGGTCGCTCGACATCGACACCCGGACCGACGTCTATTCGCTCGGTGTCCTGCTTTACCAGCTCCTCACCGGCAGCACGCCCTTCTCCGAGACCGAGCTGCGCTCCGCGGCCTACGACGAGATCCGCCGCATCATCCGCGAGGTCGACCCGCCCCGCCCCAGCACACGCCTGAGCCAGCACGCCGACACCCTCGCGAGCGTCGCGGCACTGCGCCGGACCGAGCCGAAGCGACTGGGCACCCTCATCCGCGGCGAGCTCGACTGGATCGTCATGAAGGCCATGGAGAAGGACCGCGCCCGGCGGTACGAAACGGCCAACGGGCTCGCGGCCGACGTGCGGAGGTTCCTCTCCGGCGAGCCGGTGATGGCCGCGCCGCCGAGCACGGCGTACCGGCTGCGGAAGTTCGTGACCCGCCACCGTGGCCCCGTACTGGCGGGCGGCGTCGTCGCGCTCGCGCTCGTCACCGCCACCGGCGTCTCCGTGTGGTTCGCCGCGAGCGAGGCCCGCCAGCGCGAGGAAGCCGAGCGGCAGAAAACACTCGCCGAGACCCACGCCGCGGCAGAAGCCAAGGCCCGCGCCCGCGCGGAGGCCATCAACACCTTCGTAACACGGGCCCTCAACTCGGGCGACCCCATGCAGAGCGGTCGGCGCGACACGACGATCGCTCAGGCCATGGGCAACGCCGTCAACGAGATCGAGTCGGGCGCGTTCAAGCACGACCCGGCGACCGAGGCAAGCCTCCGCGACACCATCGGCGTCATCCTCAAGAACCAGGGCAAGTACGACCAGGCCCGGGCGCTCGTCGAACAGGCCGCCGCGATCAACGAGCGCCTCGCGAACGGGGGCGATTCGAGCGCCCTCGCGCTCAGCCTGCACAACCTCGGAGAGATCTCCTTCGGGCAGGACGATTTCGCGAACGCCGGGACCTTCTACAAGCGCGCGATGGAGATGTTCGAGCGGATCCACGGCCCCGAGCACCGGGACGTCGCGGGCTCCATGAACGGCCTGGGCACCGTCTACTTCAGCCAACAGCGCTACGACGAAGCCGAACCGCTGCTGATCCGCTCACTCGCGATCCGCGAGAAGATCCTCGGCCCCGAGCACCGCGACGTGGCGCTGGCGCTGAACGACCTGGCCCTGGTCTATTCGGCGCAGGGCCGCCCCGCCGACGCCGAGCCGCTCCTCGTGCGGGCGCTCTCGATCTACGAGAAAGCGCTCGGCCCCGACCACGCCGACCTCGCGGCGTGCCTCAATACGCTCGCGTTGCTCTACGACGACCAGGGCCAGTACGCCCGGGCCGAGCCGCTCTACGCGCGGGCCCTGGCCATCTGCGAGAAATCGCTGGGGCCGGAACATCCGATCGTCGGCATAGGTCTGCACAACCTGGCCGACTGCCTCCGGCACACGGGCAAGCTGGACGAGTCCGAAGCGATGTTCGCGCGGGCGCTGGCCGCACGTGAGAAGACGCTGGGTCCGGACGATCCCGACGTCGCGGTCACGCTGAATAACTTCGCGCTCCTGCGCGAGGCCCAGGAAAGGCACGCCGAGGCCGAGGCGCTCTACCTTCGGGTCCTGGTCATCGACGAGAAAAACTTCGGCCCCGAACACCCCGAGGTGGCCGCGGACCTCAACAACATCGCCCAGTTGCACGCCCGACAGCGCCGGTTCGACCGCGCGGAGGAATTTCACCTCAAGGCGCTGGCGATACGCGAGAAGACCCTGGGTCCCGACCACTTCGACGTCGTCGTCAGTCTCAACAACCTGGGCATGCTCTACAAGGACAAAGGGGACCCCGGGCAGGGCGAGCCGCTCCTGGTCCGCGCGCTGCAGACCATCGAGAGGACTCGCGGCCGCGTCAACCCGAGCTTCGCCACCGTCCTCGCCAATCTCGCCCGCGCGCGCCAGGCGATGGGCGAGACCGGCGCCGCCCGGCGCGACTTCGACGAGGTCATCGCGATCTACCGGCGCGTGGCGCCCCCGGGCGGCGGGCCCTTGTTCGCGCGTGCGCTCTGGTCCTCCGGCACCGCGCGCCTGGACGCAGGCGACGCGGCGGGGGCGCTGCCGGAACTGGAAGAGGCGGTGGCCATGGGGGAGCGAGTGCTGACGCCTGCACCCAACGATCAGGCCGACCTGAGCAAGTTCCGGGAGGCGCACGAGAAGTGCAAGGAAGCGTTGGGGAAGTAGCGGTTCAGGCGCCTTAATAATGTGCAAGCGCAGAGGAGACGCCATCGCCGGAGAACCGGAGAGGTCATGGCCGTAGTTTATATGCGCCCGCGCGGCGCTCCCGCACGGATTCCGGTATGCTCCCGCCACCGAACCGCGATGGTCGCGGCCCCGCCGTCCCTCTCCGGAACTTCCCCATGCGCGCCCCCGTGCAGTCCTTCGCCGTCGTCCTCGCCGCCCTCGCACTCTTCGCCCTGCTCCGTGCCACGACCGTGTCTGTCGCCGGCGCGCTCGAAGACGACGCCAAGGCCCTCATGAAACTTGATGAGGACTGGTCCAGGGCCGCCGCGACACGCGACGCAGAAAGGGTTGCGGCGTTCTACGCCGACGACGCCGTCGCGTACCCGCCCGGCGAGCCGCTCGCGACGGGGCGTGCCGCGGCACGGAAAACCTGGGCCGCGTACTTCGCCGACCCGTCGTTCAACATTTCCTGGAAGACACTCAAGGCCGAGGCGGCCAAGTCGGGCGACCTCGGCTTCACGGCCGGCTCGTACGAAGCGACGTTCAAGGGCCCCGACGGCAAGCCGGGGAGCGAGACCGGCAAGTTCGTCTGCATCTGGAAGAAGCAGAAGGACGGAAGCTGGAAGGCCTACCAGGACATGTGGAACGCCGACTCGAAGTAAACTGGACACACCTTCTCCGGGGGCTACGCAACCCGAAGTCGCCCGGCCTCACTACGCAACAGGTGCACGACGCGCCCGCACCCCCGCGCGGTAATCTATCCCCATGTCCGACGAACCCACACAATCATTCGGGGGCCAGGGTTCCAAGCGCGCTCACACAACCTCGCCCGACCCGCCCCAGACCCGCTTCGGCCGCTACACCATCGTCCGGGTCCTCGGCGAGGGCGGCATGGGCACCGTCTACGAGGCCGAGCAGGAGAACCCCAAGCGCACCGTCGCGCTCAAGGTCATCCGCGGTGGGTCGCTCTCGCCCGAACTCCTCCGCCGCTTCGAGCAGGAGTCGCAGGTGCTCGGCCGCCTCCAGCACCCCGGCATCGCCCAGGTCTACGAGGCCGGCACCCTCGAAGACCGGCGCGGCAGGGCGCGCCCGTTCTTCGCGATGGAGTTCATCAAGGGCGTCTCCCTCACCGAGTTCTGCACCAGGCATAAGCTCGGCACGCGCGACCGCCTCCGCCTGATCGCGCGCATCTGCGACGCGGTGTATCACGCGCACCAGAAGGGCATCATCCACCGCGATCTCAAGCCCGCCAACATCCTGGTGGACAAGACCGGCCAGCCCAAGATCCTTGACTTCGGCGTCGCCCGCGCCACCGACAGCGATGTGCAGCAGGCGACGATGCAGACCGACATCGGCCAGCTCATCGGCACCGTCCCCTACATGAGCCCCGAGCAGGTCTCGGGCGACCCCAACGAGCTCGACACGCGCTCCGACGTCTACGCCCTGGGAGTCATCGCGTACGAACTCCTCGCCGGCCGGCTCCCCTACGACCTCAAGCGCAAGGCCATCCACGAGGCCGCGCGGATCATCCGCGAGGAAGAGGTCAGCCGCCTTTCGACGCACGACCGCACCCTGCGTGGCGACGTCGAGACCATGGTGGTCAAGGCCCTCGAGAAGGACAAGTCGCGCCGCTACCAGTCCGCCGAGTCCCTCGCCGCCGACATCCGCCGCTACCTCAGGGACGAGCCGATCTCCGCGCGTCCCGCCAACGCGTGGTACCAGATCAGCAAGTTCAGCCGGCGCGACAAGGCCGTGGTCATCGGTGTCGGCGCGGCGTTCGTTCTGCTCCTCGCGGGAGTGATCGGCACCGGACTGGCCCTCCGGCGCGCTCTCACCGCCGAGTCCGAAGCGACCGCCCGCCTGTTCGAGAAGGAAGCCGCGCAGCGGAGCGAGGCCGAAGCACGCGGGCGCGCGGAGGCCGCCCTCGCGGCCGAAGCCGAGCAGCGCCGCCTCGCCGATGAGCAGCGCGACCGGGCCGTCAACGCCGAGGCGGAGACCGCGAAGCGCGCCGAAGAACTCCAGAGGGTCTCCGATTTTCAAGCCCGCGTGCTCGGCCGCCTCGATCCCGCCAGGGCGGGCCGTGCGCTGTCCGCGGAGGTCAGCGCCAAGTACATCGAGGCCCTCGACCGCGAGGGCCTGCCGCGCGGCGGCGGACAGCGCACCGCCGAACGGCGCGCGTTCATGAACGAATGGAAGAAGATCAACTCCACCGATCTCGCCCGTGATTTCATCGTCGCCGAGTTCCTGAAGCCCGCGAAGCGCGCCCTCGACCGGGGATTCAAGGACGAGCCCCGTATCGACGCACAAATCCGCCAGTCGTTGGCCAAGCGGTACGCCGCGATCGGGCTGTACGACGACGCTGTTGCCTTGCAATCCCGCGCGCTCGCGACTCAGCGTGAGCTGTACGGCAAGAAGAACGTGGCGGTGCGCGAATCCTGCCGCCTCATGGGCGAGTTGCTGCAATCGCAGGGGAGAGTCGCCGAAGCAGAGCCCTATTTCCGCGAGGTCATGGAAATGGGCGCCGTGCTGCCCCTTTACGCCAAGGCACGACTGCTCGGGGCGCAAGGCAAGTTCGACGAGGGGGAGAAATATGTGGCCCAGGAACTCGAACAATCCAGGAAAACGTGGGGAAACGACCATATCCGGACCGTCCGAGTGCTCTCAAGAATGGGACAGTTCCTCCGCAGCGCGGGGCGACCCGCGGCAGCCGAGCCGTACCTTCGCGAGGCCCTCGAAGTCAGCCACGAACGTCTCAAACTCAAAGACACTCCGGAGACCGTCGGGTTTGCGCGAGACCTGGCGGGAGCCTTGGTGGAGCAGGGAAAATTCGACGAAGCAGCGCCGCTGTGCAGTGAATCGCTCCGTCTCTCCCGCCGATTGCTCGGTGACGAACACCCCGACACCCTCCTGAGTGTCATCGATAACGGCTGCCTTTTGGAGGGACAGGGCAAACACTCTGAGGCCGTCGTGCTTCTCACGTCCGTCGAACCGGGCGTGCGCAAGGCATTCACCGGAAGCAACTCTCGACCGCTGACAGTTTTCTTGTTGTCGCTCGGACGCGCCAGAGCGGCAGGCGGGCAGTACGCTCTCGCGGAATCAAACTTTCTCGAGGCCCAGCAGGTGCTGGGCGCGAGCCCTTCAACGGCAGAACTCATCGCCTGCACGCAGTCGCTCGTCGACCTGTACAACCTGTGGAACAGCGTCGATCCATCCGGCGGGCATGACGCCCGTGCTGTCGAATGGAATTCAAAGCTCGAAATACTGACAACGCCGGTCGGGCAGATGTCGTTCGAGGAGGACGTCCCGGGCGCTGGGTAATCGCTCCCGGTATCCTCCGCGGGTGCCCCCGCTCCTGTCCTGCACATCGCTGACCGTTCAGTATCCGGGTACTCGCGCACTCAACGCCGCCGGGTTTTCTCTTGACACCGGCGAGATCCATGCCCTGATGGGCGAGAACGGTGCCGGAAAGTCCACACTCATCCGCGCGATCACCGGCCTCGTGCGCCCCGACGGTGGCTCGATGACTCTCCTCGGCCGCCCGCACGCTCCTCGTTCGACGCGGGACGCCGAATCCGCCGGCATCTCGGCGGTTCACCAGGAAATCGATCTCGTACCCACGCTCTCGATCGGAGAAAACATCCTGCTCGGCCGCCAGCCGGCGCGCCCGCGATGGGCCGGGCCGTTCGGTCTGGTGAATCGACGTGCCCAGAAGACCAGAGCGGCGTCGGCTCTCTCCCGCATCGACCTCGCGCTCGATACATCCTGCCCGCTCGCCGATCTACCGGTCGGTCTCCAGCAGATGGTCGCGATCGCTCGCGCCGTCGACTCCAGCGCACGCGTCCTCATCCTCGACGAGCCGACCTCATCGCTCGACCGCGCCGAGACCGCGGCGCTCTTCCGCGTCCTCCGCGACCTGCGCTCGCGCGGCACGGCGATCCTCTTCGTCTCCCACTTCCTCGACCAGGTCTACGAGATCTCCGATCGCATCACCGTCCTGCGAAACGGCGCCACCGTCGGTTCCTGGCCCACCCCCGACCTGCCGCGCCCCGCGCTCATCGAACCCATGACGGGCAAGGCTTTCTCCGCTTCAACAGAAAGCGCAACTCCCCCCTCCCAGAGGGAGGGGGGCCGAGGGGGTGGGCTCGCCGGCGACCCATCCCCGACACCTGTCGAACCAACCACCTCCAAGAAGTTCGTACGAGGCGGGCTCGCCGCCGATAGCGCGACGCCCGGTTCGCCGAGCAGCGCCGAACCAACGTCAAGCGCTTCCCCGGTGCCCCCACGTCAAGATGCTCCTGGCGAAAGCACAGCCGCCGGTCGCGCGATCCCCGCACTGGCCTTCAAGGAAGTTTCCCGCCGCAACTCCCTCTCCCCCACCTCCGGAAATGTCCGCTCCGGCGAAACCCTCGGCCTCGCCGGCCTCCTCGGCTCCGGCCGCAGCGAACTCGCCCGCCTGATCTTCGGCGCGGACAAGCCCGACTCCGGATCCATCTCGATCGACGGCAAGCCGCTCCGCCCCGGCTCCATCCGCGCCTCGATCGCCGCGGGCCTGGCCATGTCCCCCGAAGACCGCAAGACCCAGGGCCTCGTCCTCGACCTCACCGTCCGCGAGAACATCATCCTCGCGCTCCAGGCCCGGCGCGGCGGCCTGCGCCCGATCCCCGCGCGCGAGCAGCGCCGCCTCGCCGACCACTACATCACGTCCCTCAGCATCAAGACCGCCGGACCCGACGCCCCCGTCTCGTCCCTCAGCGGCGGCAACCAGCAGAAGGTCCTCCTCGCCCGCTGGCTCGCGCTCCGGCCGAGCGTCCTCATCCTCGACGAGCCCGCCCGCGGCGTGGACGTCGGCGCCCGCGCCGAGATCGAAGCCCTCATCGCCGCGCTCCGCGCGCAGGGCCTCGCGATCATCCTCATCAGCGCCGAACTCGATGAACTGGTCCGGGCCTGCGACCGGGTGATGGTGATGAGCGATCGAGCCTGCGCCGGCGAACTCGCGGGCGATGACGTGACCGAGACCGCCATACTCAGCGCGATCGCGGCAGGGCACGCGGATCGCCAACGCACGCACGAAGGTGCATGAACCCCGCCGCCCCCTCCAACCCCCGCCACCCCGCCCTCTGGCCCGCCCTCGGCATCCTCCTTCTCATCATCGTCAACACCATCTTCGACCTTGCCGCGGGACGCACTCCCTTCGCCGCCGGCTCGTTCCTCCATCTCTCGTTCGCCGCGGGCGCCCCCGCCGGCGCGCTCATCGACATCCTCATCTACGGCGCTCCCATCGCGATACTCGCCCTCGGCATGGCGCCCGTCATCGCGACCCGCGGCGTGGACCTCTCCGTCGGCTCGGTCATGGCGGTCTCGGGCGCCGTCGCGGGAACCCTTGCCGCGAGCCACACGCACCCGGCGCTCTGCATCGGCGCGGCACTCGGCGCTGCGCTTCTCTGCGGCCTCTGGAACGGCCTGCTCGTCACCGCCGCGGGCCTTCAGCCCTTCGTCGCCACGCTCATCCTGATGGTCGCGGGGCGCGGGCTGGCCCAGATGATCACCGGGTCTCAGGTATCGACCTTCGACAGCCCCGCCGTCTCGTACCTCGCCTCCGGCCGCATTCTCTACGCGCCGTTCCCGTTCCTGCTCGCGCTCGCTCTCCTCGGCCTGTCGCTGCTCGCGACCCGCCGCACCGCGCTCGGCCTTCTCCTCGAAGCCGTCGGCGGCAACCCCGAGGCCGCGCGCCTCGCGGGCGTCCGGTCCGGCACCATCATCGGCGCGTCGTACATCGCATGCTCCCTGTGCGCGGGCCTTGCCGGCCTGATCGTGGCCGGCAGCATCAACGCCGCCGACCCCTTTCATGCCGGGCGCGCCATGGAGCTGGCCGCGATCTTCGCCGTGGTCGTCGGCGGCACGCCGCTCACCGGCGGACGCTTCAGTCTCTTCGGCGCGTTCGTCGGCGCGCTGCTGCTCCGCACGCTGACCACGACGATGTACGCCCGCAACATCAACGACGACATCGCCCCCCTCCCCCAGGCCCTCGTCATCCTCGCCGTGTGCGCCGCCTCGTCGCCGCGGGTGCGCGCCATGCTCACGAGGAGACGCCGATGAGCCTGCCCCGCGGCGCGCAGTTCCTCGCCCGCTCTCCGGTCCTTGCCGCCGCGGCGGTCATGCTCGCGCTCTTTTTCTTCGGCACCTTCCGCTACGACCACTTCGGCACGCTCTCGAATATCACCACGATCCTCGGCGATTACTCCTACGTCGCCATCGCCGCCGTCGGCGCGACCTTCGTCATCCTCTCCGGCGGCATCGACCTCTCCGTGGGCTCCGTCGTCGCTTTCACCGGCGTCGTCATCGTCTCGCTCGTCGAACGCGGCGTGCACCCCCTCGCCGCCGCGCTGGTCGCCCTCGCCAGCGGCGCCTCCCTCGGCGCCCTCATGGGCTGGATCATCCACGCCCTCCAGCTCCCCGCGTTCATCGTCACGCTCGCCGGCATGTTCGCGCTCCGCGCCGCGTGTTTTCTCGTCCTCGACCGCAGCGCGAGCGTGATGCACCCGTTCTTCGAATGGGCCGCGTACGACGCCGAGTTCGACCTCGGCCTGGGCGCCACGCTCCCGCTCCGCGCCGACCTCATGATCGTCGCGGTCGCCGCCGGCGCCGTGATCGCGCGCCTCACCCCCTTCGGCGCCGCCGTCCGCGCCGTCGGCGGCAGCGAGCGCGCCGCCCGTGCCATGGGCGTCCCGATCGCCCGCACCCGCATCGGCGTCTACGCCCTTTCGGGCTTCTGCTCCGCCCTGGCCGGCTGCGCGTTCACGCTGTACAAGCAGTCCGCCGATCCGACCTCCGCCGCGGGCCTCGAGCTGGCCGTCATCGCCGCGGTCGTCATCGGCGGCACGCCCCTCTCGGGCGGGCGCGGTTCGGTCCTCGGCACGCTCATCGGCGTCGCCATCCTCGGCCTCATCCGCGCCATCATCGACTTCCAGGGCAACCTCAACGCCGCGTGGACCAGCATCGCCTCCGGGGCGCTCCTCCTCGCTTTCGTCTGCCTCCAGCGCGCCGCCGGTGCCATCTCCCGCCAACCCCCGTAACTCCCCCCTCCCAGAGGGAGGGGGGCCGGGGGGGTGGGTTCGCGCCCGCGCAGGACGCGCGCAATGCACACAGGCCGCAGCGCGCGATGCTCTCACCCCGACGCTCTCTCCGAGCCGGACCGTACGCGCCTCCGTTCGGTATTCTGTCCCGGACTCCGGAGCCCCACCATGTTTCTCGCTCGCGCCCAGACCGTTCTCCTCACCGTTCTCTTCCTTGCGATCCCGGCGTCCGCTCAATCCAACACCGCTTCCACCTCCCCCACCAACCTCCGCGTCGAGTACTTGACGAACCCCCTCGCGATCGACACGCCCCACCCCCGCTTCAGCTGGGAGCTCACCGCGACCGACCCGAAAGCTCGCGGCCTCACACAGATCGCCTTCCGGATCCTCGCGGCAACTTCCCCCGAAGAACTCGCGCGCGACAACGGCACGCTCTGGGACAGCGGCAAGGTCGATTCGAGCGCCATGAACCAGGTCGAGTACGCCGGCCAGCGCCTCCGCCCACGCCAGCGCGGATACTGGAAACTCCGCGTCTGGGACGGCGAAGGGCGAGCCTCGGCGTGGAGCGCCCCGGCCGAATGGACCGCCGGGCTCACCTCGCCGATCGACTGGGCCGGCGCCGCATGGATCGGCGACCCCACGCCCCCGCCGCCGACTCAGCGCGCGCTCAACGGTTTTCACAGCCAGTGGACTGATTCGCCGGACACGGGCGGCTGGGTCGCGATCGAGCTGAGAGAGCCCGCGGCCCCCGATTCGATCCGCTTTTTCCCCGCGCGCCCTTATGACGCCAGGCCCGATACGCCCGGCTTCCTCTTCCCCCTGCGCTTGAAGGTCGAAACCGCGACCCGGGCCGACTTCTCCGATGCGCGCATCGTGCTCGACCAGACGCGCGAAGACTTCGCCAACCCGCGCACCGAGCCGGTCACACTCGGCCTCGAGCCCGCCCCCGCGCGCTTCGTCCGCCTCAGCGTCACGAAGACCGCCGAGCGCGAGGGCCGCAAGGACGACAAGCGCTTCGCCTTCGCCCTCGCCGAAATCCAGGTCCTCTCGGGCGGAAAGGTCATCTCGCAGGCGTGCCCGGTCACCTCGAGCGACTCGATCGAAACCGGGCCCTGGTCCGCACGCAACCTCACCGACGGTGACCTTACCTCGCACAACATTTCGGGCTACGACCCGCTCCCGGCGCCCATGCTCCGCAAGGAGTTCCAGGTCCCCGCCGGCGGCGGCGACATCACCCGCGCCACGCTCTACATCTCGGCGCTGGGTGTCTACGACGCCGCGCTCAACGGCGACCACGTCGGCGATCACATCCTCGCGCCCGAGTGGACCGATTACACGAAGCGCGTGCAGTACCAGGCCTACGACCTCACTTCGCAGGTCAAGCCCGGCGCCAACTGCCTCGCCGTCACCCTCGGCGACGGCTGGTTCGCCGGCAAGCTCGGCCTCAGCGGGATCGTCCCGGGCGGCCCGCCGCGGGCGATCTACGGGCGCCAGCCCCGCCTCATCGCGCGCCTCGTGATCGACCGTGCCACGGGCGCTTCGCAGGACATCGTGACCGACACGTCGTGGAAGACTTCCCTCGATGGCCCCACCAGAGTCGGCGATCTTCTCGACGGCGATACCTACGACGCTCGCAAAGAGATCCCCGGCTGGGACGGGCCGGGCTTCAACGACACATCGTGGTCGGGCGCCAAAGTCTGCGAAGTCCCCGCGACGCTCCGCCTGGTGGCCCAGCCCAACGAGCCCGTCCGCGTCACGCGCGAACTCTCGCCCATCGGCATCACCGAGCCCAAGCCCGGGGCCTACATCTTCGACATGGGCCAGAACATGGTCGGCTGGTGCCGACTCAAGACCCGCGGGCACGCCGGCGAAACCATCACCCTCCGACACGCCGAGGTCCTGAACCCCGACGGCACCATCTATACCGACAACCTCCGTGCCGCGGCACAGACCGACCGCTACACCTTCGCCCAGGACGGCGAAATCGAATGGGAGCCGCGCTTCACCTACCACGGTTTCCGCTACGTCGAGGTCACCGGTCTCTCCGAGAAACCCTCGCCTTCGATCCTCACCGGGCGCGCGTTCAACTCGAGCGCCGCGGAGGTCGGCACGTTCGAGTGCTCCGACCCGATGGTGAACCGGCTCTGGCAGAACATCACGTGGACGCTCCGCAACAACCTGATCGGCATCCCCACCGACTGCCCGCAGCGCGATGAGCGCTGCGGCTGGACCGGCGACATCCTCGCATTCGCCCCGACCGCCTGCTACGCGATGGACATGGGCGCGTTCTACACCAAGTGGATCCCCGACACCCGCGATGCGCAGGCCAAGGACGGCCGCTTTCCCGATTTCGCGCCCCACCCCTACGACCCCGACGTTCGCTTCAGCGGCGTGCCCGCGTGGGGTGATGCTGGCGTCTTCGTGCCCTGGACCGCGTACCAGTTCTACGGCGACACCCGCATCCTCGCCGAGCAGTACGACGCCGCGGTGCGCTGGATCGAGTGGATCCGCTCGAACAACCCCGACCTGCTCTGGAAGAACAAGCGCCACAACGACTACGGCGACTGGCTCAACGCCGACACGCTCAAACTCGAGAACTGGCCCGAGAAGGGCGCCGAAGTCCCCAAGGACGTCTTCGCGACCCTCTTCTTCTTTCGCTCGACGCAGATTGTCTCCGAGATGGCCCGCGTGCTGAACAAGCCCGAGGACGCGAGCAAGTACGCCTCGCTCGCCGGCTCGATTCGGGAGGCCTTCAGCAAGGCGTACGTGAAGGACGACGGGCTCATCGAGGGCGACACGCAGGCCGGGTACGCGCTGGCGTACCACTTCGGCCTGCTCCCCGGCACCGCGCCCGGCACCGCCGCCGCGAACCTGACCCGCGCCTTCGAGCGGTACGACGGCCGAATCTCGACGGGCTTCCACTCGACCCTCCCGCTCATGACCCAGCTCACGCGCGCCGGCGCCAACGACGACGCCTACCGGCTCCTCCTCAACCGGCAGATGCCCTCGTGGGGCTACGAGATCGACCACGGCGCCACCACCATCTGGGAGCGCTGGGACGCCTACGTCGAAGGGCGCGGCTTCCAGAACCCCGGCATGAACTCCTTCAACCACTACGCGATCGGCGCCGTCGGCGAGTGGATGTTCGAGACCATGGCCGGGATCAGCCCGGGCGCGCCCGGGTTCGAGCGCGTCACGCTCCGGCCCAATCCCGGGCCGGGGATCACGCGCGCGGCCGCGTCGTACCGCTCGATCCGCGGCACGATCTCCGTTTCGTGGGAACAGCGGGACGGAGCGCTCGATATCAGCGCGACGATCCCGCCCAATACCTCGGCCGAACTCCACATTCCCGCGCGGCCGGCCGCGGACTGGTCCGCGGCCGACAACCCGCTCGCCGAATCTCGCGGCATCACGCCGATCGCGCGCTCGTCGTCGCTGGTCTCGTGCCGCCTCGGCTCGGGCACCTATCGCTTTATCGCGGCGCGGCCGCCCGGCCCGAAGTAAATCCTCGCGCGCCTCGCACGAACCCGCCTCACGACGTATGCTCCGGTTGAGTCGGCGCGCGTTCGCTCCTGTCTTGATCGCGCCGTGGCGATGTTTTTTTCTTCATCCGAACTGCCCCGCGACAGCTGCCGGAGCGTATATGACGGCGATGAACGCGCCGCGATCAACCATCGACCCCGGCGCGCCGGCGCTCCTCGCGAACGATCCGCTCGTGCGGGTCGTGCCCGGCGCGGGTAGCATCGTCCTGGACCGGGCCCGCGCCCGTGTCCGGGCGAGTGCAGTGGCGAACACGCGGCGTGACCCGTCCCGCGTCGCACGGGGGACCAGCGCGATGACCGGACGCCTCATCGTCATCGCCAACCGCCTCCCCGTGCACCGCGTCGGCTCCCACTGGGAGCGCAGCCCCGGCGGCCTCGTTACCGCCATGGAGCCCGTTCTCGAGAACCGCAAGCCCGGCACCGGCATCTGGATCGGCTGGACCGGCGCCGCCGGCCGCACGCCGCGCGGCTTCGCCCACCAGGGCCTCGACATCCGCCCCGTCGCGATCTCGCAGCGCGAGCTCGAGCTGTACTACGACGGGATGTGCAACCGCACGATCTGGCCCCTCTACCACGACGTCGTTCGCAAGCCCGAGTTCAACCGCGACTGGTGGGACGCCTACCAGGCCGTGAATCTCCGCTACGCCCGTGCCGCGGCACGCGTCGCACGCAAGGGCGATGTCGTCTGGGTCCACGACTACCAGCTCCAGCTCGTGCCCCGCATGCTCCGCGAGATGCGCCCCGGCGTCCGCATCGGCTTCTTCCTGCACATCCCCTTCCCGCCCGAGGAACTCTTCGCGTGGCTCCCCTGGCGCCGGCCGCTCCTGCAGGGGCTGCTCGGCGCCGACCTCGTCGGGTTCCAGGCCCCCGAGGCGTTCCACAACTTCTCGCGTCTGTGCCGGCGCTACACCTCCGCGGAGGGCCCCGACGCCGCGCTCGAGTACGAGGGCCGCACCGTCCGCTGTAACGCCTTCCCCATCTCGATCGACTTCGCCCACTTCGAGAAGATCGCCCTCAAGACCGAGGTCCAGGCCGCGGCCCGCGCCGTCCGTCGCCGCCTGGGCAACCGCAAGGTCATCCTGTGCGTCGACCGCCTCGACTACACCAAGGGGATCGACGCGCGGCTCCTGGCCTTCGAGGAGGCGCTCCGCCGGGGCGACATTTCCGTGGACCGCTGCGTGCTGGTGCAGGTCGCGGTCCCCAGCCGCGAGCGCGTCCCCGAGTACGACGTGATCCGCACCGTCGTCGAACAGACGGTCGGCCGCATCAACGGCGAGTACAGCAAGCCCGGCCAGGTGGCGGTGCACTACTTCCGGCGCAACCTCGGGCGCGAGGAGCTCGTCGCCTACTACCTCGCGGCCGACGTCATGCTCATCACGCCCTTCCGCGACGGGATGAACCTCGTCGCCAAGGAGTACATCGCGGCACGGACCGACAACTCGGGCGTGCTGGTGCTCAGCGAGTTCACCGGCGCCGCCAAGGAGCTGCGCCAGTCCACGCTCATCAACCCCCACGACATCGACGGCCTGGCCGGCGCCATCGTCGGCGCGCTCCGCGTCCCGCGCGAGCAGGCCCGCCGGCGGATGATCCTGTCCCGGATGCACGTCCGGCGCCACGACGTGCGCTTCTGGGCCGACTCGTTCCTCGAATCGCTGCGGCGGTAGCTGCGGCGTCAGGCCGCGGCACGGGCCGAGGCCCGCTTGCACGAGGAGACCAGGATGTTCAGGGGCGCCGCCGCGTCCGCGATCGCCGACGCGCTGGCGAGCGCCCCCTCCGCGGCGTGGGCCATGGCCGCGAGCTTCTCGAAGCCCATCACCGGCGCCGTCCCGGCGATCTGCAGGCACAGGCTCCGGCACCGCGCGGCGTCCCCGGCCTTCATCGCCACGCCGAGCTGGTCGGCCTGCGCGTGCACCTGCTGGATAAACGACTCGAGCAGCCCGCGGTTGGGGTGGTCCAGCGGCAGGCTCGACGAGAAGACGCTCGCCGACTCGTCCACCACCATGAACTCCGCCATCGCGCGGAAGAGCATGTCCTGCTTCAGCGGCTTGCTGATGAACGCGTTGGCCTTGGCGCGGACCAGCATCTCGCGGGTCTCGCGGCTGGTGTCGGCCGTCAGCATGATGATCGGCGTGGGCACGCCCGACTCGCGGAACGTCCGCACGATCGTCGCGGCGTCGCCCGCGGCTCGGTCGTTGTCGCACAGGATGAGGTCCACGCCCTCCATGACCCGCGCCTCGGCCTCCCGCGGCGTCGCGGCGATCTCGAGGGTCACGTGCGTCTGCCGGAGGAAGTGCCGCACCACCGACTGGTCGAGCGCCGACTCGCCGATGAAGAGCACCGTCCCCTTGAGCTGCTCGGGGTCCACCTTTTCGAGGACGAAGCCGTCGGCGAAGGGGTCGAGGCGGACGAAGTCGCGGGCCTCGATGGGCGCGTTGAAGCGGATCCCGACGTCGTGCACGACGCCCCGCGCGTGCTGGCAGCGCACGACCACGCCCGGGACGTCCACCTTCCGGCCGTCCACGTTCGGGAGACGCACCAGGCACTTGGTCCCCGGGTAGACGTACGCGCTGTGGAGGACGCCCAGGCCCCCGGCCGAGAGGTTGTAACAGGCCACGACCACTGTCGCCTCGGACTGGCCGGGATGAACCAGCTTCAGTTCGACCGTCGCCACGCGGAAGGGGAGGCGCACGAAGGCGCGTCCCGGGGCCTTCTCGCCGGACCGGGCCGCTTCGCGCTCGTTCAAGAACTGGTCGAGCTGCGCGTGGTCGAGCCGCACGCTGTTGCGTGCCTGCGGGCCGCTCTGGGTCGGTCGGCGGGGGCTCGGGTTGGCCATGGCGACGATTCTCCCGCGCAGCACACCTTCGGAACGCTCGAAGATCGGCCGCGACGCTCGACCTGTTTCAGCGCGGTTTCATGAGCGGCGCATCCCGGGCCGAGAACGCGCGTCACCGCCGCGCCGACCGGCACGCGCGGCACGCCCGACTCCCTCACCGCCCCCACGGCCCCCACGACCCCCACGGCCCCCACGGCCCGCGC
>CAZCPB010000019.1:12534-28000 GCA_964500365.1 uncultured Phycisphaeraceae bacterium | reverse complement strand
CCGCCCGAGGACGACATTGCGCCGATCTCGGCGAGGATGATGGGGTTGGTCAGAATGGAGGGCCCGCCGGCGAGGTAACCCATGTCGTTGTCGACGGAGAGGTAGGGACGCGTGGCGGCCATAGCGGCGTCGGCGGTGAGCGGGCCGAGCTTCAAGACCTTGCAACCGACGAGGGACTGGTGTTCCTTGGCCGCGCCGATGATGAAGAGGCCGTCCTTGAAGGCGTAGAGGTGCAGGGGAAGGCGCGCGACGTTAGCGGCGCCCTCGGGGGCGAGCATGGACTGGGTGTGGCCGTCCCCCACCATCGCGGTGATCTTGCGGAGGCGGGCGCGGGCCTGGTCGTCGGTGAGCGTGCCGATCTCGGACTTGAGCCTGTCGAGTTCGGCCCGGAAGGTCTTCTCGGGCACCTTGGTGTAGAGGTCGTAGTGCATCTGCTTCATGCGCCGGGCGTAGAAGTCGAGGTCCCACTTCCAGCCGTCGTCGCGGTTGGCGGCGGGCTTTTCCTTGAGCGCGCGGGTGATGCCGGTGAGCTGCGCGAAGCGCGGGTCGTCGCGGAGGGCGTCCCAGTCGGTGTCGTTTTCCAGGATTTCCTGTTCGGCGAAGCGGTGATTGAGAGCCGTTTCGAGACCGGCGAACGCGTCGTCCTTCTTGCCCATGAGCGCAAGGGCGCAGGCTTTGTTGTAAAGGTTGCCGCCGACGTTCTGGCCGAGGGCGATGGCCCGGTCGTAGGCGGGCAGAGCTTCGTCCCAGCGCTTGACGGCGTGGAGGCAGTAGCCCCACTGGGCCCAGAGGGAGCCGTCGTAGGGATTGGCCTGTGCGAGCTTGCCGTAGAGCTCGGCGGCCTCGGCGTGCTTCTGCTCGCGGAAGAGGCGGAGAGCTTCGGCGCGCTGATCGAGGACCCTCGCGCCCGGCGCGGCGGGGGGCGGCTCGATGGCGGCCCGGGCGGGAACGGAAGCCGTCAGGGCGAGCACGGCGAGAAACGCGGGCACGAGGCGATGGCTGCGGCGCATGGGTGGCTCCGGAACGCGCGTGGTCAGTGCGCGTCGCCTCATTGTCGGGGGGAAGGGCGGGCCGTGCTTGAATGCGGTTTGCGCGGATCACACAGGGACGAGTGCGGGTGGGCGACCCGTTTCAGTCGGCGCTCGCGCTGCGAAGGCGGGCGGGGGACCGGGCGTAGCGCCGGGCCAGATCGCGGGTCATGTGGCTCTGGTCGGCGTAACCGCACTGACTGGCGGCCAGCGCGGGCGGAGCGCAATCGCTGACGAGGCGCCGGTGCGCCTGGTCGGCGCGCAGGCGGCGGAGGTACTCGCCCATGGTGCAGCCGACGGCGGCGCGGAAGGCGCGGCAGAGGTGAGCGCGGTGGAGTCCGGCGGCGGCGGCGAGCGCGTCGAGCGAGCGCTCGCGGTTCGAGCCGCTGCACAGGCGCTCAATCACGGGCGGGAGCCAGCGCGGCGCATGGGCGGCCGGGCCGGCGCCCGCCGGGGCGGTGGTCGCGAGGAGCTCGGCGAGCGACTCCTCGATCTCGAGGTCGCTGAGCGGGTCGAGCACCGCGGAGTAGAGGCGGCCGACGGCGCCGATGGCCGCGCCCGCGCGGGCGTACACCACACGGTCGCGCGGCGCGAGCGCCGCCTCGCGCAGTGTCGCGAGGCACGCCGGAGAGAACTCGACATTGAGACAACGCGTGCCGGGCGCGAGCACGGTGTTGTGGTGGCTCTCGCCGGCGCTGTTGAAGACGAAGCAGCCTCGGGTCATGTCGTGGTTGCGACCGAGCGCGGTCTCCCGGAGGACGCCGCTGATCATGACGACCATGTAGACGTGGTCGTGGGAGTGGCGCGGGAGACTCTGGCCCAGGGTGTAGGTGGTTTCGATGATGCGGACCGACGGTGTCCGGCGCTGGGCCGCTGTGGGAGTCAGGTAGTTGCCGCGGGAGAGGTGGAGCATGTGACGGCTCTTCACTGGGATTCCATCGCTTCTCGATTCCGTCCTTATTTACGGGGCTTGTTCGGGAGAGGGCAAGGGGCTATTCTGAACGCTTCAATGTCGGACACGTCTTCCAGGTCGAGTTCGCCCGCCATCAGCGCGCAGGCCTCGGCACTTCTGCGGCAGTATTGGGGCTTTGACACGCTGCGCCCGCTGCAGGTGAAGGCGATCGCCGCGACGCTTGCGGGCAAGGACCTGCTGCTGGTGATGCCCACCGGCGGAGGCAAGAGCCTGTGCTACCAGTTCCCGCCCCTGATGGACGATGGGGGCGGGCTCACGGTCGTGGTGTCGCCCTTGATCTCGCTGATGAAGGACCAGGTGGACGGTCTGGCGCTGATGGGGTACCCCGCCGCGGCGTTGCACAGCGGGCTGGAGCACGACGAAGCGCGGCAGGTGATCGCGGACGTGAAGAGCGGCGCCGTGCGGCTGCTCTATACGTCGCCCGAGCGGCTGCTCACGCCGGGGACGCTCGCGCTGCTCAACAGCGCGGCGGGCGGCAAGGGCGTCGCGCGCATCGCGATCGACGAGGCGCACTGCATAAGCGCGTGGGGGCACGACTTCAGGCCGGAATACCGGCGCCTGGCGGAACTGCGCACCGTGTTCCCGCACGCGCCCGTGCAGGCGTTCACCGCGACGGCTACGCCGGCGGTGCGCGAGGACATCGTCAGGCAGCTTGGGTTGAAGAACGCGGAAGTGATCGTCGGCGTTTTCGACCGGCCCAATCTCACCTACCGCGTCGTGCCCAAGGTGGACGCGACGGGTCAGATCGCGGCGGCGGTGAACCGCCACAACGGCGAGGCGACGATCGTCTACTGCATCAGCCGCAAGGACACCGAGTCATACGCGGGCGCGCTCAAAGCGCACGGGATCACTGCACACGCGTACCACGCGGGGATGACGCCCAAGAAGCGCCGCGACGTGCAGGACGACTTCGCGAACGAACGCGTGAACGTCATCGTCGCGACCGTCGCGTTCGGGATGGGGATCGACCGCTCGAACGTGCGCTGCGTGGTGCACGAGTCGATGGCGCGGTCGATCGAGGCGTACCAGCAGGAGACGGGCCGGGCCGGGCGCGACGGGCTGCCGGCCGAGTGCCTGCTCCTGTACTCCCAGGCCGACCAGGTGCGCTGGACGAACCTCATCGAGATGCCGAGCGAGGATGGAACCGAGAAGAACCCGGCGCACGTCGCGCGTCAGATCGAGCATCTGGAACTGGTTCGACGCTACGCGACGAGCGTGCGCTGCCGGCACAAGCAGCTCAGCGAGCACTTCGGGCAGGAGTACCCGAGCCCCGACTGTGGGGCGTGCGATGTCTGCCTGAAGGAACTCAAGGGCGTGCCCGAGGCGCACGAGACGGCGCGCAAGATCATCTCGTGCGTGGTGCGCTGCAACGGGATCGGGAACGACTTCGGGTACGGTGCCGCGCACATCGCCGACGTGCTGGTCGGCAAGAACCTGGCGAAGATCCGCGAGCGCGGGCACGACAAGCTCAGCACGTACGGGCTGCTGAAGCACGTGCGTCGCGAGCAGGTGGTCGCGTACATCGATCAACTGATCGACGCGGGGCACCTCACGCGCGCCAGGGGCGAGTACCCAACGATTGGGCTGGGGGACACCGCCGCGGCCGTGCTGAAGGGTGCGATCACGGCGTCGCTGATGGAGGTCGAGGTCAAGCACGCGGCCCCGCGCGGGAGGGTCGCCGAATCGCCGCTCTCGGCGCCGGAGCAGGAACTGTTCGAGGCGCTGCGCGCATGGCGGCGATCAGCCGCGGATCGCCGGCACATGCCGCCGTACATGATCGTCGGCGACTCGACGCTGGAAGAGGTCTGCCGCGTGAGGCCCGGCTCGGTCGGGACCTTGGCGACGATCAAGGGGTTCGGGGCGCGGAAGATCGAAGAGTTCGGCGGTGACCTGCTCGAGGAAGTGCGCCGCCGGTGCGCGGCGATGGGCCTGGCGCTGGATGCACAGAGGGGCTCGCGGGACGAACGGGCGAGCGCCGCGGCGGCCCCGGGCCCGCCCGCGCCGCCGGCCGCCGCGATCGAGGCCGCGTTGCTCTTTCAGCGCGGGATGTCGGTTGACGAGGTGGCCGCGCACCTTGAGCGTTCGCCGAAGACGGTCGTCGAGTACCTGTGCGGGTACATCGAGCGCACGCGTCCGGATTCGATCGCGCCGTGGGTTGAGAGTCCGCTGCGCGAGAGAATCGTCGCGGCCATCGCGGCATGCGGGGGCGACCGGCTGAGGCCGATCTTCGAGCATCTCGGGGGCGAGGTGCCCTTCGAGCCGATCAAGGTCGTGGTCGCGCACGAGCGGGCGCGGGCGTACATCGCGGCCCAGCGCGGCGCATCGTGCCCGGGCGTACCGGGGAGCGCCGCATGAATCGGCGCCTCGCGCTCATACTGGTCCCGCTGCTCGCGTGGACAGGGTGCGCGGCGGACCGATCCGCGGGCCGCGCTGCGCCGCTTTCCCCCGCGCCGGCGACAAACGCGCTTCCAGCGTCGGTTTCCCCGGCGGCGCCCGCGCAGTCGCTGGTCGCGCCGACCCACCTGGCCCTCATGCGGGGCCTCGTCAGGGATGTCCCGCCCGGCGCGACGAAGTACCAGCACAATCCGACCGTCGTGATCTGGGAAGCGGGGCCGGACGGCGGGCCCGCCTGCCGCGCAGATTGCAGCGGCCTCTTGAACGAAGTCTTCAAGCGATCCTTCGGGCTGAGCGATCAGGACCTGACGGAGTGGCTGAAGTCCAAGCGGCCCCTCGCGATGCACTACCACTTGGCTATCCGCGACCGTCGAGGATTCGATCGCATCGAAGACTTCGCCCTCACCCGCCCCGGCGACGTGATCGCGACGAGGTACGAGCCCGGGGCCGGCAATTCGGGGCACGTCATGGTCGTGGACGAACCGCCGCAGCGAGAGGCTCGCGGAGCGCGCGAACCGGGAGGCGAGGTGGTGCCCTTCGATGCGGCCTTGTGGCGGGTGCGCGTGATCGACGCGTCACGAACAGGGCACGGGCCGGGCGACTCGCGCTTCGTCGGCGACAGACGCGTGCGGAACGGTCTCGGGTCGGGCTACTTCCGCGTGGCGACGGACCCGCGCGGCGAGGTCGTGGCCCACGCCTTCGGAACGGCGAGCACGGATGCGTGGCATTCCGTGAACAAGCGGCCGCTCATGGTCGGGCGGGTGCTCCGGCCGGAAGGTCGGGCGAGCAGCGTGGCCCCGGAACGGCGGCAGGGCGCGGCCTCGCGCCCGACCGCGGCGGCGCCCCGCTGGTAGACTGAGGCCGCGCACCGGGCGAAAGGAACCCCTGCGGAGACCATGGCCGCGACGACCGGCGACACCGAGGCCCATCCGTCCACGCCCGTGCCGGCCCGCGCGGCCGGGGGTCGGCGGGGCCTGCTCATGATGATCATTCGAGTGCTGGTAATTCTGGCGGTGATCGTGCTGGCGCTGCGGTACAGCCGCGTGCCCGAACGCCTGTACTTCCTTCCCTCGAGCGAGCCCTTCGACACGCCCCCCTACGCGCGCGACGTTTCGTTCACCACGCCGGGCGGCCTCACCCTTCACGGGTGGCTGATGCTGCCGCGCGGCGCCTCGGCGGAAACCCGCGTGCCGGCCGTGCTGCACGTCCACGGCAACGCGGGGAACGTCTCGTCGCACGCGGCGTTCTCGGATTTCCTGCCCGATGCGGGTCTCGCGGTCCTTGTCTTCGACTACCGCTCGTACGGGCGGTCGGACCCCGCGCCGGGACCCCTTCGGCGCGAGGCGCTGCTCGAGGACACCCGCGCCGCGTGGAACGCGCTCAAGGGAATCCCCGAGATCGATCCCGCGCGCCTCGGGATCTACGGCGTGAGCATCGGCGGGGCGTTCGCCGCGGCTCTCGCGGCGGAGACGCCCGAGGCCCGATGCCTGTGCCTCGCCTCGCCGTTCTCCTCGTGGGCGGGGATCGCGCACACGCACATGCCGCTGATCGGCCCGGCGCTCATCGTGTCGGGGATGGATCCGGCGAACACGGTGAAGGAGATGCGAGACCGCCCGCTGCTGGTCGTGCACGGATCCGCGGACACCATCATCCCGCCCGCGCACGGGCGTGCGGTGGCGGACGCGGCTGTCTCCGCGGGAGCGCGGGCGAGATTCGAGACCGTCACCGGCGCGAACCACAACGATCTCATCGCCGACGAGCCGGTGGGCAGAAGAATCGTCGCGGACTTCTTCGCACAGAACCTGAAAACGCCTTGACCCCCACAAAAAAAACAGGCAAGCCCCGCGTGAACGGGGCTCGCCCGATCGAGCCGGCACGGCTCAGTCCTTCGATCCTCGCTCCACGAACGCGATCCGCGCGTTCTGATAGTCGGTGACGAGCCGGAAGGGCTTGAGCAGCCCTCCCCCGATGTTGCCCATCGTGTGCTTGTCGGCAAAGGCGCCCTTGTCCTCGGCGGCGAAGATCGCCTTCACGTTCTCCGCGCGGTGCCCGCCCAGTTCGAACCACGCCAGCGTGCCGGACTTGGCCGCGGCACGCCCGCCCACGCCCCCGTGCTGGGCGTCGGCGGTCTCACGCCCGTCGAGCAGCTTGAGCGCCATGACCGCGGGGTAGTGCATCGTGACCGTGTTCTGCGCGCCCGTGTCCAGCTTGAAGAGCCCGGTGTGGCCCTCGAACGAGGCCTCGACGCACGGATGGCGGTTGTAGAGCGTCAGGTGCTGCCACGCCAGGCCCGCCCCGTCGAACTTCGCCGGGTCGTGCAGCGAGATCTCGGCGCCGGGGTTGTCATACTCGGCCACGACGCGGAAGAGCAGGCCGTAGCCGATGATCCCGCCCACCTTCGTGCCCATGTACTGGTCGAGGAAGGCAAGGTCGAGGATCGTCATCATCGACTTCTCGAGCGTGACCGGCCCGAGCGTCAGCGTGTCCGGCCGGCACAGCGTCGCCGCGACGTGGCCCCCCACGCCCGCCGCGGGGATCGAGCCGAACTTCGCCACGCCGAGTTCCTCCGCGGCACGCGAATCCAGGCAGTTCGATCCCGCGCCGGTGTCGAAGATGAACCAGCCGACATCCTTCCCCGACACGAGCGGGTGCACCAGCAGGTGTCCGGTCGGCGCCCGCTTCACCTCGAGCTTCGGGGAGATCGACGCGTCGAAGCGCACGTCGTCCAGCCCGCCGAGCACCGGCTCGTACGGGGAGCGGACGAACACCGGCGCGTCCGCGGCCTCGTGAACCGTCACGACGATGCTCAGGCCGCCGCTGGAGCTCTGCTCGACCTTGGCCGGGAACTTGAGCGCCCCCGCCCCCACGGTGCCCGAGAGCGCCACCGTCTGCCTCGCGACACCGTCCCCGAACGACCAGCGCCGGGGCGTCCACGTCGCCGGGTCGATCTCGACCGTCCCCGACATGACGCCGGGATTGAGCGCAAAGCCGAGCGTGACCGTGCCATCGGCGCTCGCGTCGCCCTCGGGCACGGTAAACGAGATCGGCGCGCCCGCGCTGAACCAGTACCCCGTGATGATCCCCGCGCCGAGCACGACCGACTCGCGGTCGCCGCGCTCGATGAGACGGCGCTCCCGCCCGATGTCGTCGGTCCACGCGCGCGAGCCGTCAAACCCGTACGTCACACCGAAGCCGTCGAGCGATTCGTCGCGGGCGCTGATCCGCTCCATGAACCGTCCGGCGCCGTCGGCGATCAGCTCGAAGTCGCACTCCAGCCCGATGAACGCGCAGTCGCCCGTGAGCCTGATGCCCGATGGGTGCGAGGCGAACGTGTCCAGACCCAGCGACCCGCGCACCCGCGCCACGATCTCGTCGGCCGAAGCGGGGGCCTGCGCCGCGGCCGGGGCAAGGGCGACTCCCGCGCCCGCGAGGGCCAGCGCGGCGGCGAACGGGGCTTGACCGAACCAGGATCGACTCATGCTTCACCATTCCTTTCTGATCTTGGGGCCGGAGTCTCGCCCCCGATGCGCGTTTCGGCCGGCGGGCGCGGCGCGCGCCGGCTCGGGGTGACGGGCGCCAGGACGAACGTGAACGTCTGCGGAGCCCGGCCCTCGCCGGGACGCCCCGAGTGAACGATCTCGAAGACACGCGCGACGAGCCGGTTGATCTCTTGAAGCTCGTCGGGGCCGACCCAGCCCTTGGCACGAGCGCCCCAGAGGTTTCGCCGCGCGCCCCCCACCACCGCGCCGCCCGCCCGGGCCGCCCGCGCGAAGTCCCGGTCGGCCAGCCGAAGCGCCGAGGAAACGACCGCGCCGAGGTCCTTGGACCCGATCACCGCGCTGTAGTCCAAAGAGAGCGGCCGGCCCGGCACGTCGTAGGTCGCCGCGGGACGCTTGCCGGTCGAACGCGGCGCCAGTTCCACCACCAGGCCGACCTTGATGAGCCGCCGGACGTGGAAGTACAGCGAGTCCGGCGCCCGCCCGGTGTGCGCCGCGAGCTCGACGATCGAACACGGGCCCGCGGCGACCAGCGCATCCACGATCTCTTGCCGGGCGGGCGACGCGAGCGCTCGGACCTGGGCACGCGTGCGGATCAGGTACGCGCCCGGGCGGCCGGCGGGCGCGGCCTCGGGGGAAGGGTGATGGCGGGCTCCCGGCATATTTGAAGTATGTCGTACAATTTCAATAAGTCAAGCGCAGCCTGGAGAGCGGTCCCCGGCCGGGTGAGTCCGCGCGTCCCGGGGCCGGCCCCGACATATGCTCAAGGCGATGAGACCCGTTCGAGCAGGAAGGTTCGGCACCGCCGTTCTCGTGGCCGCGGCAACGCTCTCCGCGGGGTGCTACGAGCACGTGGTCGAGTCCAGCGGTTTCGGTTCCTCGCGCCACGACATCGAGCCCGTGTACCGCTCCGAGACGTTCCTCGACAAGGGCTTCGACAAGGTCTTCGGCCCCCAGCAGCCGACCAACCCCCCCTCCTGGCGGGCGATGCCCGACTCGGATGTGAAGACGACGACGATCGTCGAGCGCAGACCCCCGCAGTAGAGCGCGGTACCCGCGAGGGGTCGGATCGAGCGGCCCGCGTCTGGAGGAGGCTCCCGAATGTTCCGTCCCGCCCCGCGTGCCTTGCCGGCGTTCATGGCGGCGCTCGCCGCCGCGGCGGTCCTCCCCGCGTGCTCCACCAACCCGACGACCGGCCGCAGCCAGTTCAACGCCCTCAGCCGCGAGGAAGAGATCGCGATGGGGACGGAGGCCCAGCCCGAGTTGACCAAGGAGTACGGCGGCGAGGTCCAGAACGCGGACCTTCAGCAGTACGTCGCCCGGATCGGCAACAGCCTCGCGCAGCAGACCGAGGGCGACTTCCCGAGCCTGCCGTGGGAGTTCACGCTCCTCGACTCCGACGTGATCAACGCCTTCGCCCTGCCGGGAGGCAAAGTCTTCATGTCGCGGGGGCTGGCCGAGAAGATGACCAACGAGGCACAGCTCGCGGGCGTTCTGGGGCACGAGGTCGGGCACGTCACGGCCCGCCATATCAACGACCGGATCGCGCAGCAGATCGGGGTCGGCGTGCTCACCACCGCCGCCGGCGTGGCCATCGGGGCAACCAGCGACGACGACCTCGTGCGCTACGGCGCGCCCATCGCCTTCGGCGTCGGCGGCCAGCTCGTCCTGCTCTCCTACAGCCGCAGCCAGGAGCTCGAGTCCGACCGCCTGGGCGTGCGCTACATGACCAAGGTCGGGTACGACCCGCGGGGCCAGCTCCAGGTCATGGAGATCCTGGACGAGGCCGCGGGGACCGACCGCGCCGCGAGCTTCTTCGCCACCCACCCCGACCCCAAGGCCCGCATCCAGCAGATCGAGAAACTGCTCCAAGGCGAGTACGCCTTCACGCAGAACAACCCGCAGTTCTCGCTCAAGGAGCGCGAGTTCCGGGAGCAGTTCCTCGCAAGGCTGCCCGCCAGGGCGGCTCAGCCCAAGGCCGATGCTTCAGGGCGGGTCTTCGATCTCTCGCGCCCGGCCCTGTGGTGCGGCGTGTGCGCCGCGGCAGTCTCAAGCGGGCAATTCACCACGGAGAGCAGCACAGAGGGACACAGAGCGGAAGCGGGAACGCACTCTGAAGCGAGAGGACCCGTGAGCGCCCAGCCGCGACCCTAGTTGAACCACGCGCACCCGGGCCGCAGGCTTCAGAGTCAGGCTCTCCGCCCCTCCTCTGTGCGGCTCTGTGCCCTCTGTGGTGAACCTTCCTCCCCGAAGAACCTCGCCCAGTTGTCGTATTCAAAGCCGCGCACGTCTTCTTCGCTCCAGCCGCGAACGCGGAGCGCATCGGAAAGCCTGGCCAGGTCGCGCGGCGCATCGATCCCCGCCGGCAGATCATGGGCGCTGATCCCGCCGTCCAGGTCGGTGCCGAGTCCCACGGCGCGGCGGTGGCCGGCAACCTCGCAGATGTGCTCCACGTGCCGGACCGCGTCGTCGATCGAGGGGCGGTCGGCGGGATCCTTCGGGTTCAGCCCCGCGCGGATGAAGTTGCGGACGAGGTTGAGCCCGACGACCCCGCCCCTGCGGGCGATCTCCCGGATCGAGTCATCCCGAAGGTGCCGCTGGTTCGTGCCGTCGAGCAGCACGCGGCAGTTGGAGTGCGACGCCATCACGGGCCGATCGGACAGCGACAACAGCTCGTCCATCGCACGATCGGACAGATGCGATACGTCATGGACGATCCCAAGCGAGTCCAGCGCTCGGACCATGGCGTGCCCGAGGCTGGTGAGCCCCTCGCTCGTCGCGTTGCCGCCGGCATAGCGCGACGAACGAGCCCACGTGAGGCCGACGGCAACGACGCCGCGATCGACCCACCACCGAAGTTCTTCGGGCGTGCGGATGGGGTCCGCGCCTTCCACGAGAATCCCGAGTGCAACAGGCAGTGCACCGGAGGCTGCGCCCCCGGCTTCGGCCCCAGGATTCGTCCGGAGCGCGATGACACCGGCCGCCGCCCACCGGTGATACTGCTCCATCTGACGCACGCCCGCCGCGTGGGCTTTCTCGACATCGCCGGCCGGGTACCCCACCGCGTCGGCGCCGTCGGGCTCGGTGAAGATCGTGCCCAGGCACGCGGTCACGCCCCCCTCTCGAAGGGCCGGGAACGTGACCGCCGCGGGGGGGTGCGGCCCGCCGCAGCGGTCGAGGGGGGCGAGCATGTCTCGCCCGCACTCGGCGAGGTAGGCGAGATCGAGGTGGGCGTCGAAGAGCGAACGCATGCGCCGGCATGGTAATGCGCGCGCGAGCCTCGGTGTAAACTCATCGGAGTGCACCGACAAGCACGCCATCCACGTGCCCGCTCCGAGAGTTCAGCGAGTGCGTGCACCGCGTCGCGGGGCCGGTTCGCGTTTCGATCAGAAGTCTGGCTCGTCGCGTTGTCCACGTGCACCCATGCCGGCTGGGCGCAGACGACGGTTTTGATCGATCTCCCCGAAGCGGAGGTCGTCCGGTCGATCGAGTTCCTTCCCGGCGGGCAGGGCCTCGCCGTGGAGGCCCGCGTCCGCGCGATCAACATCTGGGAACTTCTTCACCATTACTGGCCGGAGGAGTTGGGCTTCCTGTTCGCAGCTTCGGCGATGGTTCTTCTGGGCGCGATTCTCTACGTGAGGACCCACCCGCAGCGCGCAGGAGAACCGCTCTGCCGGAAGTGCGGGTATTCCCTCTTGGGATTATCGGGCGGGCAATGCCCGGAATGCGGGAGCAGGAAGCGGTTTGTGGGACGGACCGCCTTGCGGCGATTGCGCTCGCCGCTCGTCGTGGCTGCTTTTCTGGGCGGGCTGTACGCCTGCATGCTAATCACAGGCGTCGGCCGCTGGAGCCCGGCGTACGACTGGTTCAACTGGCGGTCGGTAGATCTCGTCACGCTCGCGCGCGAGCACGACCAGGCGTGGCTCTTGTCCCGCTGTGAATCCTTCAACACCCGCCTGGTCCTCCCCATGCCGCCGGCGAACGACTGCGTTCCCGTTTCGATGGAAGACGTCAGCGCACGATCCATGAGCCTCTCGAACGGTCCGAGCAGCGTCGAGAGCGATCCGATGCTCGGTCGCAGCCTTGCGAGTGCCCACGGCTTCGCGACCCGCTCCGGAGACGCGGTCGTGAACCTCCGGATTGATGAACAAAGACTCCAAACGCTCCAGCTTCGGGGCGTTCCGTACGACGACCCGATCCGCGCGATGTCGCTGTCTCCGGAGCCATCCGAGTTCGCAGTCGCGGTCGAAAACCTGAATCGTGGCGGCAAGGGCGTCCGCGTTCTGCGCGTGGGCGTGTTCCGGCTTCCGCGCGGCACGACGGATCTGCGCTAGCGACTACTGCTCCCCCGCCCTCCTCGCCCACTCAAACTCAAGCGGCTCCAGCTCCGCCGCCAGCCTCCCCCGCTCCTCCCCGAGCCTGCCGGATTTCCTGGCGTCCTGCCACACCTCCGGGTCGCCGAGCTCCTGGTCGATCTGCTTGATCCGCGTCTCGATCTTCTCGATCTTTTCCTCGAGCTGCTCGGTCTTGAGCCGCGCCAGCGCGTTGGTGCTCGGGCCTGATTTCCTTGCCGCGTCGCGCTTCTTTGCTTCCTCGGCCGCGCGCCGCTTCCGCTCGGCCTCTTCGCGGCGCTCGCGCTCCTGGGCCTCGGCCCGCTGCGACTCCTTCGACCGCGCGGCCTGCTTCTCGTGCCACTCCGTGTACGTGCCGTGGAAGATCTCGGCCCCGCCCCCGCCGTCGAGAACGATCAGGTGGTCGCACGTCGCGTCGATGAGCGCTCGGTCGTGACTGATCAGGATCAGCGTGCCCTCGTACCCCTCCACGTCCTCGTCCGGGAGCGCCAGTGCCTCTTCCAGCCGCTCCGCGCTCGGGATGTCCAGGTGGTTCGTCGGTTCGTCGAGCACGAGCAGGTTCTTGGCGCTGGCGAGCAGCGCCGCCAGCGCCGCGCGGCTGCGTTCCCCGCCCGAAAGCGTGCCGAGCCTCCGCTCCTGCTCATCCCCCGAGAAAAGAAACGCCCCCGCGAGGTTCCTCGCCTCCTGCTCGCCGAAGGTCACGCCCGTTTCGCGCTTGACCGCGCGCTGCAGGTGCGTGATCACGGTGTCCTCCGGGTCGAGGTGCTCGTGCGTCTGGCGGTAGTACCCGATCTTGAGGTTCGTCCCCAGCTTGACGGTCCCCGAATCGGGCACGAGATCGCCGAGCAGGCAGCGCACCAGCGTCGTCTTTCCCGCGCCGTTGGGCCCGATCACCGCCCAGCGCTCGGCCCGGTTCACGGTCGCGTCGAACTCCCGGAACAGCACCTTCTCCGACCCGTCCTCGCGCGTATACGACTTCGAGATGCCCCGCGCCGCGATGTTCACGTCGCTGGTGCGCTCGGCCTTGGGCAGCTTCAGCCGGAACGCCTCGAGCTCGACCGGCCGCTCGAGCGTGCTCTGCTCCTTCTCGCGCTCGAGCTTGGTCAGCCTGCCGCGGGCTTCCTTGGCGCGCTGACCGGCCTTGTACTTCAGGACGAACGCCATCTCCTTCTTGAAGCGGTCCTGCTGCTTCTCGTGGGCGCGCATCTGCGTCAGGCGCCGCAGCGCCCGCGTCTCGCGGAACGCCGCGTAGTTCCCCGGGTACTCGATCAGCCGGTGCTGCTCGACCTCGATGATCCGCGTCACGACATTGTCCAGCAGGTACCGGTCGTGGCTCACCATCACAACGGCGCCGCGGAACGTGTCCTTGAGGAACGACTCGAGCCAGAGCCGCCCGTCGATGTCGAGGTGGTTCGTCGGCTCGTCGAGCAGCAGGATGTCGGGCTCGGTGAGCAGCAGGCGCGCAAGAGCGAGCCGCCCCTTCTGACCGCCCGAGAGCTTCGCGACCTTCAGCCCGAACTGCGCGTCGGTGAACCCCAGCCCGTGCAGCACCGCGCCGATCTTGTGCTCGACCGCGTAGCCCCCCAGCCGCTCCATCTCCTCTTCGAGCCGCGCCTGCTGCTTGAGCAGCCGCTCGACCTCGGCGTCGTCGCCCGCGGCGCTGGCCTCGGCCATCTTCTCGTAGGCCACATTGAGGTCGTGGTGCACGCGGTGCAGATCGGCGAACGCGCCCTCGGCAGCCTCGAGCAGTGTCTCGCCCGGGTCGAGGTTCGGGTCCTGGTGCAGGTACCCCGCGCTGCTGCCGCGCTGCAGCGAGATCGTCCCCGAGTCGGGGCCGATCTGACTCGTCATGATCTTCATCAGCGTGGACTTACCGCACCCGTTCCGCCCGACGATGCCGACGCGCTCGCCGGGCTCGACCGACAGCGACACCCCGTCGAGGATGACCTTCTCGCCGTAGGCGTGGCGGATGTTGGTGGCGACCAGGAGCGGCACAGGGGGAGAGTGTAGAAACGCGGCAGCGGCCGGACGCGCTGCTCAGCGCGAAGTCGAAACCGCCTTTCCCGTAAGCCGGTACCACGGCCCGACCGCCAAAGACGGAAGACGCGTGAGCGGCCACAGCGCCCGGATAAGCGCCTCACGCATCAGAAGCTCCGCGGCACCGCGGCACGCAGGAAGGCGGGTTGCAAGGCGCCTCGCATACTCGCGGCCGAAGCGCTTCTGGACCGTCCCCAACGGCGACCGCGCCAGTTCGTCGGCAAGCGTGCCGCCCGCCCAGAGCGCAAGCCCGATCCCCTCGCCGCCGATCGGGTCCACTGCCGCGGCCGCGTTGCCGATTCGGAACGACCGCGGGTGCCCCGGCGGGATGCAGCCCGAGCGCGCCACCCCGCAGAACTTCCACTCGCAAGCCCGCCACTCAGGCCGGTACGTCGGCCACAGACGTTCGAGCATCGAGTCCGCGTTCCCGCCGGCCGCCGCCAGAAGCGACCGCCGCGCGACCAGAGCGCACGTCGCCGTCGCGCCCTCGACCCGGATCGTCCCCACGTACGCGCCGTCGGCCGCGCGAATCCGAACGCCCTCGCCGACAAGCCCGGCACGGAGGTGGCACTTGGCCCCGATCAGCCGGGAATCCACCGGGACCGCGCCCGCCGGATCGTGCCGCCCCGAGCCGTCGGCGTGGACCACAACGTCCGCCTCGCGCGATCGACCGTCCGCGATGTCAACGCGGACACGGTCATCGAAGTACCGCACGCCCCGCACGCTCGCCGGATGCTCGATCCGCGCCCCCTCGCCCCGGGCTTTCTCGAGCAGCTGCGTGTCCAGCGCCGCGCGGCTGACGGCCCACGCCGCCTCGGGAAGCCGCCACTCGGCCGCCTCGTCGCCGCGCTCGAGCGTGAACGTGCCCACACGCCGCGCACCCGCCGCCGCCAGTTCGCGCGCCGGCACGATCGCCTCGAGCACCGCTGTCGCCGCCGGGCTGATGAACTCTCCGCAGACTTTCACTCGCGGAAACACGGCGCGTTCGAAGACCGTCACCTCGAACCCGCGCCGCGCCAGCCAATACGCCGCCGCGCTCCCGGCCGGCCCCCCGCCGATGACCACCACCCGCGTCATGTCACACCCTAGCCCCCCAACCACCAGCAACGCCCCGTCACCTCCATCACTCCTCACCCTTCCCCTCACCCCCCCTGCAGGCGGGTAAACAGTTACCATTTTGATTTG
>CAZCPB010000019.1:0-12524 GCA_964500365.1 uncultured Phycisphaeraceae bacterium | reverse complement strand
CCGCACCGCCCCACGCCCCATCCCTCTCCCCCGCCATCGTGAACCGGTACCACAGCGGCTTCCTGAAATACCTCAGATACCCCAGCCCAAGCCGGCGCGCGAACCGCTCGCAGTCCTCGCGCGTGAACCCCGCCGCGATGCTCGCCTTGGCGTCGTGCGCCACGATCCGCGGCTGCCCCACAACCATCATCCCGACGAACGCGTGGTGAAATCGAGAGCGGTGCAGGTCGTTCCAGACCAGCCCCGCCCTCGCCACGCGGTCCATGCCGCGGAGCACCGCCTCGACCTGCTCGTCGGCCAGGTGATGGAGAAACATCGCGGCGTGCGCATAGTCGAACTGGCCGGCTTCGAACTCTTGCTCGAGCGCGAGCGCATCGCCCCGGACGACCGTGATCCCGGGGTCGCCCCCGACGTGCTCGCGGGCCAGTTCCAGGATCGTCTCCTGGAGGTCGATCGCGGTGACACGCAGGTCGAACCCCGCGCGTCGCGCCCATTCCCGCGCGGCACGCGGAATGTCCGCCGAGCCCGTCCCGACATCGAGCAACGTCACCGGCCGGTCCCGCGGCCAGCGCCGCGACCAGTCCTCGAAGTGCCGGATCAGCGCCGCGCTCCCCCCGAACCGGCGGTTCACGAGCCGGATATAGCGGAGCGACGCCTCAAGGTCCGCGCGGGAGACCCCCGGGTCGTCGATCAGTTCGCCCTCCAGGACGCGTCGCACCGGGCGGATGCTACGCCCGCGCTCGCACGACCCGCCCGGGCATTTCGCCGGCGCGCTCCTCGACGCGATTTCTCTCGCCGCCGTGTCATGGTGAACACTCAGACGCGGCGTTCGGTATAGTGCCATAAGGGTCGCAGCCGGCGCGGACCGCCGACCCAAGGCTTCAGCCAACTCCCGGGACGCCAGATTCATGAAGCAAACACGCCTTCGCTCCAACCGCCCCAACGCCCGGCGAAGTCCGTTTCTGAGCGTCGCCGCCGGCGCGCTGCTCTGCCTGGGCATCGCGGGCACGGCCGCCGCCCAGGGCGGCCCGGCCGAGGCCATGTCCCGCTACCCCGACTTCCGCTCGATCGTGCAGGACGCCAAGAACAAGGTCTTTCCCGCCGTCATCTACATCCGCTGCATCCGCGAGTCCAACGACGCCGGCAAGAAGGAGAGCCAGCAGGTCTCCGGCAGCGGCGTGGTGATCTCGCCCGACGGCGAGGCGCTCACCAACTGGCACGTCATCGACAAGGCCGAGAGCGTCCGCGTGCTCCTTTCCGACGGCCGGCACTTCGACGCCAAGGTCGTCGGCTCCGACAAGGACACCGACCTCGCCCTCATCAAGCTCGACATGTCGCAGGCCGGTCCCCAACCAATCCCCTACGCGACCATCGGCGACTCCGACGTGCTCAAGGAGGGCGATTTCGTGATGGCGATGGGTGCCCCGTGGGGCCTCAACCGCTCGGTCTCGATCGGCATCGTCTCCTGCACCAACCGCTACCTCGACGGCGCCAGCGAGTACAGCGACTGGATCCAGACCGACGCCGCCATCAACCCCGGAAATTCCGGCGGCCCGCTCATCAACACCGCGGGCGAGGTCGTCGGCCTCAACGCCCGCGGCATGGGGTTCGCCGAGGGCATGGGGTTCACCATCCCCTCCCGCACCATCATGATCCTGCTCCCGCAGCTCCGTCAGTACGGCCGCGTCAACTGGTCGTGGACGGGGCTCCAGATCCAGCCCCTCCGCGACTTCAACAAGGACATGTACTTCGACGGCACCGAAGGCGTGATCGTCTCCGAGACGGATCCCGACAGCCCCGCCCGCGCCGCCGGCCTTCTGCCGCGTGACCGCGTCGTCAAAGTCAACGACCTGCCCATCGACGCCCTGACGCAGGAAGACATCCCGGCCGTGAAGCGCCGACTCGGCCTGCTCACCAAGGGCGAGGAAGCGACGCTCGAGGTCCGGCGCGCGGCCGCCGGGGGCACCTTCGAAACCGTGACCCTGAAGCTCACCCCGCGCGAAAAGGGCGACGTCGAGGGCAAGGAGCAGGCCCTGGCCCGGTTCGACTTCACCCTCAAGGCCATCAACCAGTTCGACACTCCCGACCTGTACTTCCACCGCAAGGAGGGTGTCTTCGTTCACGCCCTCAAGTACCCCGGCAACGGCGCCAACGCCGGCCTGGCGCCGCGGGACATCGTCGTCAAGATCAACGGCAAGGACGTGACGTCCCTCGACGATGCCCGCGAAATCCACAAGGGCCTCATCGCCAACGTCGAGTCGGACCACCGGACCGTGGTGGTCGTGCTCCGCGCCGGCCTCATGCGCCAGATCGTTCTCGATTTCCGGCGCGACTACGCCAAGGAATGACCGCCCGACCCCCCCCCCGCTCGGCGCGCCGGCCGGGCCCGTAGGAGTCCCTCCATGAGAAACACCGTCACGCCGCGCGCACTCCTGCTCAGCCTTTCCCTCTTCCTCGCCCTCGCGCCGGCCCGAGGGGCCGGTGCCAGGGACGACGGACCCGGCGCCGTGGAACTCGCGCGCCTCGCCGAGACGGTCGCGCACTCGCTGGTGGTCGTCGAGTACACGCTGCGGTACGACAAGGGGGACGCCCCCGGCGGCGGACGCGCCGCGCTCCAGCGCGCCATGATGGCCTTTACCCGCGACGAGCCGAACGAGGACTTCGACTTCGAGCGCCTCATCCGCGATGAGCGACCGCTTTCCCGCGCGGGCTACCTCCTCGCCGACGGACGCGTCGTCTCGCGCGACCCCCGCATCCACCCGCGCTTCGTCGCCTCGATCGCCATCCGCTCCGGCAGCACGACCGTCCCGGCGACGATCGACGCCTACGCCAGGACCCAGGACGCGCTCTTTCTCAGGCCGCAGTCCCCGCCCGCCGGGGCCAGGCCGCTCGCGTTCGACGCCGCGGCCGCCGCGCCACTCTACGGCGTGAGCTACGTCCAGCGCTCCGGGGCGTGGACCGTCGGCATCGGCCCCGCGCCGTCCACCGCCCGCGTCGAACCCGGCGCCTCCCGCACGTACACGCCCGTCCCGCACGAGCTGCTCGTCGTCAACAGCGAAGGAACGGCCGCGGGCATCAACTTCAACGGCGAGCTCGCTCTCGATGGCTCATGGAAGGGCGACCCCCACGCGTGGCCCGCCGTGGCGAGCACCGAGATGCAATCGCTCCTCGCCCGCCTCGAACGCGCCGCCGCGGCGGCCCTGCCGCGCGTGGAAGTCCGCTTCCGCAGCCCCCGCTCAACCGGCGACGGCGGCCGCCGCTTCCGCTCGTTCCAGCCCGACGGCGACGACAGCCAGATGACCGAGTGGAACGGGACCGGCATCCTCGTAGACCCCGCGACCGTGCTCGTGCTCGCCGACTTCAAACCCAAGCTGACCGGGCGGCTCGAGTCGGTCTTCGTCTACGGGCCCGACGGCCGCGCCGTCCCCGCCGCCTTCGCCGGTTCGCTCAAGGACCACCGCGCGTTCCTCGTCACGCTCGACGCCCCCTTGAGCGGCGAGGTCGGCCTCACTCCGGGTCCGGTGACCGACCTCCGCCACGCCCTGCTCCTCAAGGCCGAGGTCGGAGTGCTGGGAGAAGTCCGCACCGCGTATTTCTGGCACGACCGCGTCCAGGCCTTCTCCCCGGGCTGGAAGGGCCACCTGTACCCCGTCGCCGACGCCGGCCGCTCGGACGCCGAGCCATGGGATGACGCGGGATACTCCGCGCAGAACTTCCTCTTCGATCTGGAAGGGCGGCTGGCCGTGCTGCCCCTGGGCCACCGCGAGAAGGTCGCCTCGCGCGAGCGTTTCTCGTTCGGCATGGAACAAGCCGGCGTCATGCACGGCGGAATGCTCGCCGGAATCCTCGCCGGCCGTGACCGCGCTCTCGACGCCGAGAACCGCCCGCTCTCCGAGGAAGAAGAGAACCGCCTCGCGTGGCTCGGCGTCGAATTGCAGGCGATGGACCCCGATCTGGCGCGCATGAACCGCGTCGTGGACCAGACCGCCGGCGGCCGCACGGGCGCCCTCGTCACGTACCTCTACCCCGACTCCCCCGCCGCCAGGGCCGGGATCGAAGTCGGCGACATCCTCCTCCGCCTGCACGTGGATGGCCAGCCCAAGCCCCTCGACGTCCAGATCCAGGCCGGCATGGAGGCCATGTTCGCCCAGATGTGGGCCATGTACGACACCATGCCCGACGAGTACTTCGACCAGATCCCCCAGCCGTGGGGCTCGGCCGAGAACGCCCTCACCCGCGCCCTCACCGACATCGGCTTCGGAACGCGCTTCACCGCCGACGTCTTCCGCGATGGAAAGGTCGTCGCCAAGGACATGTCGATCTCCGAGGGTCCCGCCCACTACAACGCGGCCAGGCGCTTCAAGTCCGAGGCCGGAGGCCTCACCGTCCGCGACCTCACCTACGAGGTCCGCCGCTACTTCCAGCTCTCCCCCACCGACGCCGGCGTGATCATTTCGAAGATCGAGAAGGGCGGGCGCGCCGCGGTCGCGGGCCTCAAACCCTACGAGATCATCACCAGCGTGGACGATGCCCCCGTGATCACCGTCGCCGATCTCGAGAAGGCCATCTCCGCCGGCGGAGAGTTCCGCCTCAGCGTCAAGCGCATGAGCGAGGGCCGGATCGTCAAGCTCAAGGTCGCCGCCGCCGCGGACGCCCCCGTCGCGCCCGAAGCCGACGAGGACGAATAGCCCGCGCCCGCCGGGGAGGGACCCGCGCCACCCTACGATCCTCGCGAATGACGCGGCCACCGACGATCGACCGACCCTCCGCCGCCGCGCCCGCGTGGGCAGGCCCGGAACTCGACGACGTCCACGCCCAGGCCGACAAGCCGTCGCGCGTCCGGCGCATGTTCGCCGCGATCGCCGGAAGCTACGACCTCAACAACAGGCTTCACTCGCTCGGCCGCGACCAGGCCTGGCGCCGATTCGCCGTCACGACCGCCGCGCTCCGGCCCGGCGATCGCGTACTCGACGTCGCCTGCGGCACCGGCGACCTGACCCACGCCTTCGCCGAAGCCGGCGCGGCGGAAGTCGTCGGCGTGGACTTCACCCCCGAAATGCTCGCCTTCGCCGAACGCAAACGGCTCTCGCTCCCGCCGCGCACCGCCTCGCGCGTCCGCTACGCCGAGGGTGATGCCCAGAATCTGCCGTTCTCGGACGCGTCCTTCGATGTTGTCTCGATCGCCTTCGGCATCCGCAACGTGGCCGATACCGGCCGCGCCTTATCGGAGTTCGCCCGCGTGCTTCGACCTGGCGGACGCCTCGTAGTCCTCGAGTTCGACCGACCCACCCACGCCCCGATGCGTTGGTTTCACGACTTCTACTGCGGCTGGATCATGCCCCGCACGGCGACGCTCATCAGCGGCGATAAGTCTGGCGCCTACAAGTACTTACCCAAGTCCGTGGGGTCGTACCTGAGCCGCGCTGACCTCCTCGGCACGATCGAACGGGCCGGGTTCTCGGACGCGGTCGCGCGGCCCCTGTCCATGGGGATCTGCGTTTGTTATCGGGCGTTCCGCCGCTGACCCGCCCACCCAAATCCGCCCCTCCATTCTCGGACCGAACCGTGCGCTTTTCAGCGGGCGATTCCTGCGCCATCGCGCGATTCACGCGGCGCGCCGATTCGCATCGATACCTCACCCGCGAACGTTGGGCTTCGCCGCGAGGGATCGGCGGCGAGAACGAACCTGCCACTCCCGCGCCGGCGGAGCCGCGGAGGGGGAGCACGACACGGAGCGAACGATGGACTACGAGCTGATGGTCGAACGACTGTTCGAGGGCCTGATCAACGGGGACCGCGAAGCCTCCCAGAAAGTGGTGCGCGAGGTCGCCGAGCGCGGCACGGAGCCCCGCGACCTCATCGCGCACGTCTTCTGGCCGACCTACTCGCTGATCGACAAGCTGCACCGCGAGGACCACATCTCGCGCGTGAGCTACCAGCTGGCCACGCGCCTCCTGCGCGTCCTCCAGGACCGCGCCGCGGCGAGCCTGCCCCGTGAGGCCACGCGCCCCGAATCGATCTTCGCCTGCTGCGGCCCGACCGACTCGGACGAGCTCGGTGCCCAGATGGCCGTCGACCTGCTCGAATCGGCCGGGTACTCGATCACCTTCGCGGGCGGCAGCATCCCCGCCGACGAGGTGCTGGCGCAGGTCCACGAGACCCGCCCCGACTACCTGCTCATGTTCGCCTCCGGGCCGAGCGACCTGCCCGGCATCCGCCACATCCTCGACAGCCTCCGCGAGATCAACGCCGTCCCGAACCTCAAGGTCGCGGTCGGCGGCGGTGTCTTCAACCGCGCCGAAGGCCTCGCGGAAGAGATCGGCGTGCACCTCTCGGCCCAGTCGCCCATGGACATGGTCGAACTCCTCACCAGCGGGGAGGCCGATCAGATCGCCGCGGAGGTCGACTCCCACCGGCGCGAACTGGCCCGCCGTCGCCGCAAGGTCGCCTGAGCTCGCGACGTCTCTCTCCATACCAAACTATGTCCGAACCAAGGCCCGCAAGGGCCTTTTTTTCATGCGCCCGCGCATTCCCGTCCGGGCGCTGCAACTCGGGCCCGGGCCGGCATGTATTCTGGGGGGGAGGGCCGGAGCGCCCATGCGTCGAACGGACGAAGAACGCCTGGTCAAGCGTGCCGCGGCGGGGGACCGCGCGGCGGCGGAGCACTTCGTCCGGGCCTACCAGTCGAGCCTTCACGCCTACCTGGTGCGGATCAGCGGCAACCCGCAGCTCGCCGAGGACATCACGCAGGACGCGTTCGTGCGCGCCCTGACCAACCTCGAGCGTTTCGACCCGCGCTTCCGCTTTTCGACGTGGCTGTTCACGATCGCCAAGCGGCTGTACCTGAACGCGGTGCAGAAGCTCGCGCCCGCCTTCAACACCGAGGTGGTCGACGCCGCGGCGGGCACGCGCGCCCCGGCCCGTGACTGGGGGGATTCCGGCGACCTGGTTCGCGACGAGCTGCAGCGAGCGCTGATGACGCTCTCGCCCGAGCAGCGCGAGGTCGTGGTCCTTTTCCACCAGCAGGACTGGCCGATCTGGCTGATCGCCCAGCACCTGGAGATGCCCGAAGGCACCGTGAAGAGCCACCTGCACCGCGGGCGCCGCCGCCTGCGCGAAGCGATGCTCGAATCCGACGACACCGTGAGGCACGTGGGGGAGATCCTGTCATGATGAATGACGACGCCAGCACCAGGGGCCCGGGGCGCGCCGAGTCGCGCGCCCGCGTGGACGCCGAGCGCATCCTCAACGCCGCCTTCGACGGCACGCTCGACGCCGCCGGCCACCTGCAGTTCGCCGAGCTTCTCCGCGGCGACCCGAAGTTCCGCGCCCGCTGGGCCCACACCGCGCGGACGCTCGCGCGCCTCCGCGGGCCCACCCCCGGCGCATGGGACCGCACCGACGAGATCATGGCGCGGGTGCACAGCGCCCGGGCCTTTCGCGCGCCCCCCGCGCGCCGGCACCTCAGCGCGTCCCGGCTGGCATGGGCGGCAGCGCTGGCCCTCGCGCTCGTGGGCATCGCCGTCCTCGCGCGCTCGCCGGGATTGCGAGCCCCGGCCGGCGCCCCCCGGGGAACAGTCGCCTCGATCGAACCGCCGTCACACGGCGCGGAGATGGCCCGCCCCGCCCCGGCGACGACCGCGCGACCCGTGACCAAGGCCCCAGTGCTGGCCTTCGACTCCAAGCGCTACGACCGCGACTTCAGCTTGAGCATCAACGGCCGCGTCGATTCGCCCAGCGGCGGTCCGACCACGATGCTCGTGTACCCCATCGCCGACGGGCGCGTCCTGCTCACCGACTTCGAGCCCTACCCCCACGCGTCGACATGGCGCGAGGACCTCAGCACCGAGCCCTCGTGGTGGGTCAAGGCCTGGACGCGCTCGGAGCCCGCGTGGGCGGGCGAACCGCGCGCGATCAACCCGCGCCGCTGAACCCGCGCAAGCCTCACCGCCGCGCCCGAGCCGGAGCCCCGATCGTTCTGACGAACATCGTCGTCAAGCCGCCGCCCGAGCCGGCATCTCGCTCAGACCCCGGCGCGGCCGGCCGTCCCCGCCCCCCCATAATCCTGACCGCGACCAAGCTCGCGTCCAGCGCCGCGTCCACGGGCAGCCGCGCCACCTCCACCGCGACCGTCCCCGCGACCGTCCGCGCCTCGTCGGGCGCCGTCGAAAACTTGCCCAGCGCCGACTCGAACGCTTCGGTGTACCGTGCCGCGGCAGCGCGGAGCGGCGAAGCCAGCGCGGTCGAGGTCGCCGGCGAGTCGCCGCCGCGCGATGCTCGCACCGGACCCGCGCCGCTCATGGACAGTGCGCGGCGCAGTTCGTTCAGGGGCGCCCGCAGCACCTCGCGCGCCACGGCGATCTGCTCGCCCTCGGCCTGGAGCAGAACGGGCAGCGCGACGGCCGCGAGCGGGTCGGCCAGGCGCGCTTCGGCACGCTGGGCGACCGAGACCGGCTCGGGCCGTGCGACGACGGCCCCCGTGCGTGCCGCGAAGCGGTCCAGGGCGACCGTCAAAGGCACGGTGAAGGTCGGGTCCGGCCCCGCACGGAGGATGTCCCGCGACAGCTCGTCCAGGAACCGCTCCTCGCTCTCGAAGTACTCGTGACGCATGAGCGGCCTGAGACCGGCCAGCCCCGGGTCCGAGTCGATCCGGTCGAACGCGTCGAACAGGTCCTCGCTGGGGTCATGGTCGTCGAACGCCGACGTGACCACGCCCGCGCGCCACAGCGGCAGCGACCACTCCCACGACCGCATGAACCGCGCGTAGTGCGGCGACCGCTCGACCGCCCGGTGCAGCGCCGCCCGGTCGGTCCCCGCGCGCGGGGCCGGGATCAGCGTCACCACGTGCTCGGCAAGCAGCAGCGCCGCCATCGCGGGCGCCTCGCGCGAGGTCAGGTGATAGGGGCTCACGGCGACGAGCATGCGCGCTCCTGCGCCATCGTACCGGCCGCGTCCCCCGCCCCGCCGCCCTTTATTCGGAGGCCCCGCCGGGCCCGATCGCGCGATCCAGCCACGCCGTGATCCTGCCGAACTCCCCCGGCAGACCCGCGAAGAGCAACTCGTGCCCGACCGGGTACGTCCACCGCTCCGGCCGCCCGAGCCGCTCCCAGAGCAGATCGCCGAGCGCCGCCGGCGCGGCAAGGTCGATCGTGCCGTGCAGCATCAGCACCGGCCGGCCCTTCAACGCCGCCGCGGTGTGAAAACTGTCGAGCGGGGCCGAGGCCAGGTACGCGCGGTCGAGCGTCGCGCGCTCCTCCTCGGTGGGCGGGGTCGTCCATCGCGCCCGGACCGCGTCCACCATGGCCCGGTAGTTGCTCCGCTCGTTGGTAAGCCAGAAATCGGCCGAGCCCGCGATCAAAACCGCCGCGCCGTAATGGTCCTGGTCGCGGGCAAGGACCGTGGGCAGCGACATGGCGCCCCCGCTCATGCCGATCACCACCTTCGGCAGAGCCGCGAGGTCCGGGCGCTTCGATTCGGCGTAGCCCCACGCAGACTCGACGGCGTACGCGCACTCCGCGGCACGGTCCCCCAGCACGCCCGCGATGCGCTCCGCGGCGCTGCCGGGGTCGTCGGGGTCGATCACGAACTCGATGCGCTCCGTGAAGCGCGAAGGCTGCGCGAACATGCGGAGCACGCCGTACCCGTTCCGCCTCAGGTGCCCCACCAGCCGATCGACGACCGGGTCGGGGTTGCCGAACAGTCCGGGCATCACCAGCGCCGCCCGGCGCATCGCGCCCGTGCCCGGCTCGCCCGATTCATCGATCGCGTCGTACCACGCGAACCACGTGCGCTGCAGCGCGATCTCGGCTCTCCCCGAAACGGCTCGCTCGACGCCCGAAACGATCTTGAAGGTGAAGCCCTTGAACGGCCCCGCCTCCGGGCCCGGGCCGACGCCGATGCCGCTCCCCGGGCGATCGGACCGCTCGAAGACGATCGAGTTCGGCCCCTCGAGCACGACCGTGATCCCGGCTTCGTCAGCTCGCTTTCCCAGCAGCGCCCGGATATCGGCGAGGTCCTCCTCGCGCGCGGGCCGCGCGCCGGGAAGAAACCCGCGGCGCATCGCCAGCGCGGTGGGAGCCGCGTCGAGAGGGATCGCCACGCCGTGCCCGGTCGCGCCACTCCCGTCGCCGTACCGCGCAGGCCACGCATCCTCGAAAGGGAGATACGGCGCCGAGGCGACCGGCTGCTCCCCGCTTCGATCGGGAGCATGGCCCTGACCCCATGCCGCCGGCGCCATCAACGCCAGCACGCACGCAAGCACCGCCGCGGCAAGCCGACTCACGGCCGGTACCCCTTGGGGTGAGCCCGGAACCACGCCCACGCCGACGCGATGATCTCGGAAAGGTCCCGGATCGAGGCGGTCCAGCCCAGCTCGCTCTTGATCCGCGAAGCGTCGGCGAACAGGCGCGGCGGATCCCCCTCGCGACGCGCCCGTTCCACAACCTCGAACTCGCGCCCCGTCACCCGGCGCACGGCGTCGATGATCTCGCGGACCGAGTAACCCTTGCCGATCCCGAGGTTGTACGCACGGGCATCGCCGCCCCGCAGCGCGTTCATCACCGCGACGTGCGCGTCCGCGAGGTCCTCGACGTGAATGTAATCCCGGATGCAGGTGCCGTCCGGAGTCGGGTAGTCCGTGCCGAAGATCGACACGCTCTCGCGCCGCCCGAGCGCCGCCTGCAGCACCACCGGGATCAGGTGCGTCTCCGGGTCGTGGTCCTCGCCAAGCACGCCCGCGCGATCCGCCCCCGCGACGTTGAAGTACCGCAGCGCCGCGAAACCGAACGGGCGCCCGGCCCGCGCGCACGCCGCGCCGTAGTCCCCCAGGATCTGCTCGCCGTGCAGCTTGGTCATCCCGTACGGGCTCATCGGCGCCTTGGGGCACTCCTCCGGCACGGGGATCAAATGCTCCGGCGGTTGCCCGTACGTCGCGCAGCTCGACGAGAACACGAAACGCTCGACCCCCGCTTCGCGGCAGGCCTCCAGCAGCCCCACCATCGACGCGACGTTGGTGCGGTAGTACAGGAGCGGATCGGCCACCGACTCGCCCACCGCCGCGAGGGCCGCGAAGTGCATCACGGCGTCCACGCGGTGCTCGCGCAGCAGTTTACCCACAACCTCACGGTCGCCCACGTCGCACTTCACGAAAGCCAGGACCCGCCCGCCGCCGCCTTGAGCACGGAGAAGCTCGACCGCCCGCTCGTGCCCGCGGATCAGGCTGTCGACGATGACCACGTTGTGCCCGTCCCGCAGCAGCCGCTTGCAGGCGTGCGAGCCGATGTAACCGGCGCCGCCGGTGACCAGGACGTTCATGGCGGAGCGTAGGGCGGTGAGGGGTCAGGCTGTACGGATGATCGAGGTGATGGAGGCGGAACGGCGACGTGGAGAGTTCAGACCGTGGCCGTGGCCCAGCCGCCCTGTTTGGGCACCGGGCGGCGGACGACGATCCAGAGGCCGACGGCGCCCGCGAGCACCATGGCGACGCTGAGCCACTGCCCGCGGTGCAGCCCGAGATAGAGCGGATCGCCGATGTCGGCAAGGCGCACGAACTCCGTAAGGATGCGCATTACCCCGTACACCATGAGAAACCACGCCCCGACAACGCCCGGCTTCCGCGCCCTCCTCCAGATCAGCATGAGCACGACAAAGAGCACCAGCCCCTCCGCCGCGGCCTGATAGAGCTGGGATGGGTGGCGGGACGAAATCAGCGGCTCGAGCCGCGAGGCAAGGTCGCGCGAACCGCCCTGCACGCCCTCGATGAGCCGGTGAATGGCCGTGTCGGTGTCGTCGCCCGGCCGCCGTACCTGCTGCAGGAGTTCGCTCAGGGCACGCTCCCGCTGCACCGCGGCCTCCGGCGACATCAGCCCCGCCGCGGCAGGATCATGCCCGCTCAACAGTTCCTGCGGGTACTTGACCGCCCACCCGGGCGCGGGCTCGCCCGGGAGCGCCACCACGCGCCCCAGCAATTCGCCGTTGATGAAGTTCGCCAGGCGCCCCAGCATGAGCCCCGGCGTGCACGCCAGCGCGAGAAGGTCGAGGACGTGAAGCACCCCGACCCGGTCGCCCGACTCCGCTGTCCGCTCACGCGCGACCCGCCGGTACCACCACGCCCCGGCCAGGATCACCCCGATCATCCCGCCGTGGCTGGCCATGCCGCCCTTCTGGATCATCAGCACGCCCCACCACGGCGGCGAACCGCTGAAGGTCCACAGGAGCGACGGCTGGTAGAAAAGCACGTACCCGAGGCGCCCGCCGACCACAACGCCGGCCACGGCGAAGAGCACGAGGTCCCCGATCTGCACGTACGTCAGCGGCGTCACCCCACGCTTCGAGCACCACCGCAGGAGCATCCACCCCGCGACGAAGCCCGTGAGATACGCGATCCCGTACCAGCGCACCGCCCACGCGCCGCTGATGTGCAGGATGACCGGGTCGAGGTTGTGAAGCCAGGCGGCGAGCATGGGGGAGAGGTGCTGGGTGCTGGGTGCTGGGTGCTGGGTGCTGGGTGCTGGGTGCTGGGTGCT
>CAZCPB010000018.1:0-28326 GCA_964500365.1 uncultured Phycisphaeraceae bacterium | reverse complement strand
GGCGCGGATCGCCAAGCGGGTCTTGCCGCACCCGCCCGGGCCGGTCAGGGTCACGAGGCGGGACTCCAAAAACATGATCCCGATGGTGCACACGTCGTTGTGCCGGCCGACAAGGGGAGTGAGCAGGTTGGGAAGGTTCGTCGGGTTCGGCTGGGAAGAAACGGATCGGGCTGGTGCGCGGAGCGCGGCGATCACGCCGTCGAGGGCGGTGCGCACTTCCGTGAGTCTCGGGGAGCGCTTGGCGAGATCGCGTTCCAGGCACCGGCGCAACGCGCTCGCGAGTTCTTCCGGCACGCGCCGCGGCAGGGCATCCCATTCGGGCTCGTCCTCAAGGACCGCGCGGGCGAGCTCGGCCCGCGTCGCTCCGTGGAACGCTCGCCGGCCGCTGAGGCACTCGTAGAGGACGCAGCCGAAGCTGAAGACGTCGGTGCGCTGGTCCACGGGCTGTTCGCGGACCTGTTCGGGGCTCATGTACCCGGGCGTGCCACCTTGCACGATGTGGGACATGACCGACGGCTCGTGCGTGGCGGTGGTGGCGTCGGCCGGACCGGTCACCACGGCGCCCGAGGCGACGGCGAGGCCGAAGTCCAGAACCTTGATCTGGCCGTCGGGTGTGATGTGGATATTCGCGGGCTTGAGATCGCGGTGGATCACTCCGCGGTTGTGAACCAGTTCGATGGTCCGGGCAATGGTTGCGCACAGTTCCAGAGCGCGCTCGAACGGCAGGCCGTCCTCTCGCAGCACGTCGCGAAGCGTGCGGCCGGGCACATACTCCATGATCAGGAAGGCCGCGCCGCTCTCCTGAATCTCCAGTCCGTAGATGAGAGCGATGTTGGGATGGTTGAAACCCGCGAGGATTTCGGCTTCGCGGCGCAGGCGGCGCTGGCGGTCTGGCTCGTCGGCAACTTCGCGGGAGACGGCCTTGATGGCGACGCGCCTGCGGAGCTTGGGATCAAAGCCGAGATAGACTTCGCCCATTCCTCCCCGTCCCAGGTGCCCCTCCACGGAATAGGGTCCGATACGCTCCGGCGTAAGGGGGACTTTGCCAAGGTGTTCGGCGCTTCTCCCACCCATGGGGTGAGTATACAGCCAGCGCGGCCGGTCACAGGGTTGCGTGCGGTGTCAGGCCGCGCGAACGCCGCGCTCGCGCCGCATCGGCTGCGCCTTGAGGTACGTCAGGCTCCGCCACACCCACTCCATCGGCCCGTAGCGGAAGTGCCGCAGCCAGACGACGCTGAGCGCCACCACGCAGGCGTAGATCGCGACCACGACACCCGCGGTCTGGGCCCGCGAGAGCGAGCCGAAGAGGCCGAGCCCGTAGTGGTAGAAGACCAGCGTCGCGAGCACGGTCTCGAGCAGGTAGCACGTGAAGGCCATGCGGCCCGCAGCGCCGAGAGCGCGGAAGAGCGGTGACGCCGCGCCTCGAGCGACCAGCAGGCTGATCAGGCCGAAATAGCCCAGGGCCATGAGCGGGGTCGCCAGCACCTGGGCGGGCACCCAGAGGAGGACGCTCGCGGTCGTAACTCCCAGTGTGGCCGGCGTCGCCGCGGCAACGATGCTGAGCGGCAGCCCGACCCCCAGGCCGATCACCGCGAAGCGGCGGTGGAGCGCGCCACGCTCCGGCGCAAACGCTCCCCACTTCGCCAGCGCCGCGCCGAAGAAGACCATCGCGATCACCGACCAGCCGAAGCCGAAGATCACGAAGAGCAGAATCATCGCGTAGGTCATCCCCCGGAACGCCGCGGCCTGCAGCCACGGACCCTCGGCGTAGGCCTCGGTCTCGGCGTCGAGCCACACGGGATGGGTCATGGGGCTGATGCCGCGCTTCCCGGCGTCCTCAAAGAGCGCGCCTTGCTCGAAGGACCTCATGAGGCGGGTGAACGGCTCGGGGTGATTGTTCTCCAGCACTTCGCGGATCTGCGCTTCCCGTTCGGTCTCGGGCGCGGGGTCGGCCGGCGCGTCTCCGGCCAAGGACGGCGCGGGCTGCGAGGCATCGGGGGCGGGCGAGTCGGTCAACGCGGCGGCCTGCGGGGGCTTCGGGCTCAGCGTCATCAGCAGCATGAACCCGGTCGAGAGCAGCGCGGCCATGAAGAGCAGGGTCGCGCCGACGATCGTCAGCGTGCGGGGCCGTGCGCGGTGGAGCGCCAGCAGGAGCAGGCCGACCAGCGCGTAGACGAACAGGATGTCCCCGTACCAGAGCAGGAACGCGTGCAGCAGCCCGATCACGCCGAGCACGACCATGCGCCGCAGACCGATCGGCCAGAACGGTCGGCCCCGCGCCCGCGCTCTCTCCGATTGCATGATGAGCCCCGCGCCGAAGAGCAGGAAAAAGAGCGGGTAGAACTTGCCCTCGCAGAAGACCTTGGTGAAGTAGAACGCGGCCTTGTCCGCCAGGGACACGTCGCCCGGAACGGGCTCGATGAACTTTCCGAAGGGTTCGGAGAACGCGATGATGTTGACAAAGAGAATCCCGAGGAGCGCAAAGCCGCGGGCGGCGTCCATCGCGCGGATGCGCTCGCCCGAGGGGACTGGGCCGGGCGCTGGGCGGTCGGCCGCGGGAGGGTCTGCGGGGGCCTGGCTCATGGATTGACAGGATACTTGGGAGGTGTGGGCGGTGCATTGCGTGCGGGTGCGAGCGATGGGGCGCGCGCGTGAGGGCGTCTCGGGCCGCGGCCGTGGCACGGGGCTCGCTACCATCGCCGGTCACGGAGGACCGCATGGCCGCGATTCCAGCACCGACCGCACGTCCGAAGGCCGCGCCATTTGTGCCCGAAAGCTTCGACGGGACGAAGTGGGAGCAGATCGAGCCGCTGATGACGGCGCTCCTGGAGCGGCCGGTGCCCAGCCGCGCGGAGCTGGAGCGGTGGCTCATCGACCGCTCGGAGCTGGAGGCCGCGTGCGGCGAAGCCAGGGCGCTGCTCTACATCGCGATGACGTGCAGCACCGAGGACGAGCGGACGCAGGGGGCGTACAGCCGGTACGTCCGCGAGGTGCCGCCGAAGATGAAGCCCCTGAACTTCGAGCTTGACCGCCGGCAGGTGGCGCTCGCGGAGCAGCACGGGCTGGTCGAGGCCCCGGTCAGGGGCGAGCGCTTCGGCGTGCTCATGCGCGACGTCGAGGCCGAGGTCGCGCTGTTCCGGCAGGAGAACGTGCCGCTCGAGACCGAGCTGACGCTCCTGGCCCAGAAGTTCGACCAGACCGTCGGCGCGATGACGGTGAACTTTGACGGGCGCGAGCAGACCTTCCCGCAGATGGCGCGCTACGGCGAGAGCACGGACCGGGCGGTGCGTGAGGCGGCGTGGCGGGCGGTTGCCGCGCGGCGGCTGAAGGACCGCGACGCGATCGACGGGATCTTCGACGAGATGATCGGGCTGCGGCACCGCGTCGCGCTGAACGCGGGGTTCGACAACTACGTCGGGTACACGTTCAAGAGCCGGCACCGGTTCGACTACGGGCCGAAGGAGTGCTTCGACTTTCACGAGGCGTGCGAGAAGGCGGTGGTGCCGCTGGTGCGGCGCCTGGACGCTCAGCGCGCCCGGGCGCTGGGCGTCGAGTCGCTGAGGCCGTGGGACCTCGCGGTGGACATCAAGGGCCGGCCGCCCCTGCGGCCGTTCACGAACGGCGCCGACCTCGTCGCCCGCACGCGCGCGGTCTTCGACAACCTCGACCCGCGCCTCGGGGAGATGTTCCGCTCCCTCGGCGACGGGCGGAACGACCGGGGCCCGGTGAACGGTGAATGCCTCGACCTCGACAGCCGCAAGGGCAAGGCCCCGGGGGGCTACCAGTACATGCTCGACCGCTCGCGCCGGCCGTTCATCTTCATGAACGCGGCGGGGATGCAGGGCGACGTCTCGACGATGCTGCACGAGGCCGGGCACGCGTTCCACTCGATGCTGTGCATCGACGAGCCGCTGGTCGCGTATCGCACGCCGCCCTTGGAGTTCGCCGAGGTCGCGAGCATGAGCATGGAGCTCCTGAGCCTGGGTCATTACGGCGACACGGGCGCGTTCTACTCGGACGAGGTGGATCTGGCGCGGGCGCGGCGGCACGAGATCGAGAGCAGCGTGGTGCTCCTGCCGTGGATCGCGACGATCGACGCGTTCCAGCACTGGATCTACGCGAACCCGGGGCACTCGCGCGGGGCGCGCCGGGCGTTCTGGCTTACGCTGGACGAGCGTTTCGGGCACACGGTCGAGTGGGGCGGGCTGGAGGACGCGCGGGCCAGCCTGTGGCACCGGCAGAAGCACATCTTCGATTACCCGTTCTACTACATCGAGTACGGGATCGCGCAGCTGGGGGCGCTCGGGCTGTGGCTGATCGGGCTTGAGCAGGGCGAGAAGAGGGCGGTCGAGCTGTACACGCGGGCGATGGCGCTGGGGGGGAGCCGGCCGCTGCCGGAGCTGTTCGAGGCGGCGGGGCTGAAGTTTGATTTCGGGCCAGCGACGGTGGCGCGGCTGGTGGAGAGGGTGGAAAGGGAGCTGGAGAAGCTGCCCGAGTGAGAAGAGAACGCGGAGGGGCGGAGGACGCGGAGGGGGCGCGGAGAAGGACCTCAAGTTGAACTCGAAGAGATCGAAGAAGAGGGAGCGGCCAGCTGGTTCGCGGTTTGCACTTACGGCATTCTTCGAGTTCCTCGAGTCCTCCGAGATTGATGTTTCGGTTTGATTCCCGGTCCTTCCTCCGCGATTCTCCGCGTCCTTCGCTACTCCGCGTTCTCTTCGCGATAATCGGAGCATGTCGAACCCACCGCACATGTCGGGTGAAGACTTCCGCCGCGTCGGCCATCGCATGGTGGATTGGATCGCCGACTACTGGTCGCGGGCCGAGTCGTTCCCCGTGCTTTCGCAAGTGAGACCTGGAGAGATCCTCTCGAAGCTGCCCGCCGCGCCGCCCGATCGCGCCGACCCCGCGGCGTGGGACGCGATCTTCCGCGACCTCGACTCGATCATCCTGCCCGGCATCACGCACTGGCAATCGCCGAGTTTCTTCGCGTATTTCCCGGCGAATTCGAGCGGGCCGGGCGTGCTGGCGGAGCTGCTGAGCGCGGGGCTGGGCGTGCAGGGGATGCTTTGGGTCACCAGCCCCGCGTGCACCGAGCTCGAGACCCGAATGCTCGACTGGCTGGCGGGGATGCTCGGCCTGCCGGAGCGGTTCCTGTCGACGTCGGCGAACGGCGGGGGGGTGATCGAGGGCACGGCGAGCGAGGCGACGCTGGTGGCGATGATCGCGGCGCGGGAGCGGGCGCTCGGGAAGAGCGCGGCGGGAACGCCCCCTCTGTCCTCGCGGACTCGGACATCTCCCCCGCGGGGCGCGGGGGAGAGTGCAAGCGCGGACGGAGACACGGACATCGCGCGGCTGGTGGTGTACACCTCGACACAGGCGCACTCGTCGGTGATCAAAGCGGCGATGATCGCGGGGATTGCGCGAGGGCCGGACGATCGCGAGCGTGTGCGGCTGATCGACGTGGACGACCGGTTCGCGATGCGGGCGGACCTGCTCGAAGAGGCGATGAAGAACGATTACGCGGCGGGGCGCGTGCCGTTCTTCGTGTGCGCGACGGTGGGCACGACGGGGACGACGGCGATCGATCCGCTGCAAGAGATCGCGGGGGTGATCGCGCGCTGTGGGGGCGAACTCTCGGAAAGAGCGGGTGCCCGGGGCCCGGCGTGGCTGCACGTCGATGCCGCGCACGCCGGCGCGGCGTGCGTCTGCCCCGAGTTCCGGCCCATGCTCGCGGGCGTCGAGCGGGCTGACTCGTTCGCTTTCAACCCGCACAAGTGGCTGCTCACCAACTTCGACTGCAACTGCTTCTGGACCGCCGACCGCGCCGCGGTCATCAACGCTCTTTCCATCACCCCGGAGTACCTCCGCAACGCCGCGAGCGACACGGGGAAGGTCATCGACTACCGCGACTGGCAGGTCCCGCTCGGCCGCCGCTTCCGAGCGCTCAAGCTGTGGTTCGTGATCCGCCACTACGGCGTCGAGGGCCTGCGGTCGTACATCCGCGAGCACGTGCGGCTGGCGGGGCTGTTCGAGGACCTTGTGCGGTCGGACGTGCGGTTCGAAGTAGCGACGCCGCGAACGATGAACCTGGTGTGCTTCAGGTGGAAGGGCGAGGGCGAGGAGAGCGACCGGTTCAACAAGGACCTGATGAACCGGCTGAACCAGGGCGGGAGGATGTACCTGACGCACACGGTGCTGCCGCGGAGCGCGGAGTCGCGGGCGGGCGTCAAGCATCCCCTGGCGGGCCGGCTGGTGCTTCGCTTGGCGATCGGGAGCGTGGCGACGCAGGAGCGTCACGTGCGCGAGGCGTGGGCGATGATCAGAGATGAGGCGTCGAAGATGAGTGCGTGAGGCCGTGCCGGGGTCGCCGCTGCGGATTGGAGCCGCCTTGACCTTCGCGGGCCGCGCCGCATCCCCGGCCCGGCGCTGATACGCTGGTGCACGTGATCAGGTCCGCCCCCATTCTCCTCCTCGCCGCCGTCTCGCTGCTGGGCGCGTGCGCCTCGACCCCCGACTCACCCGAGGTCGAGATCGCCCCCGGCGATTACGCCCGCGCGTTCGACGCGGCACGGGTGATCGTGATCGACCACCGCTTTTCGATCGATCGCGTGGACGCGGCGGCCGGTGTCATCGCCAGCGACGCCAAGCAGAGCTCGGGCCTCTTCACGCCCTGGGACACGGAGCAGGCGACGTTCTCGCAGGAGCTCGAAGACTCGATGAACTTCCAGCAGCGGCGCGTGCGCGTCACCTTCGAGCCGCGGGCCGGGGAAGGGGAGCGGGCCGAGCGTCCCTTCGATCTCCGCGAGCACGGCGAGCCCCTGGTGTGCCGTTTCGAGGTCGCGGTCGAGCGCATCGAGAGGCCGGGGCGGCGCGTCCCCACGCGGGCCGTCCGGCGCGGCACGCAGACCGTCGACCCCGAGCTTCGCGCCCGCGGCATGTGGCCCGCGTACGCGGTGACCACGACGCTCGACCCCTACCTGGCGGGGGAACTCGCCGCGGAGCTGCGCAGGTCGCTCGGCGCCACGGGCGAGGCGCCGGCCGAGCCCGGCGGCTGAGCGGGCCCATTCGTGCCCAGGACGCGCGGTCCCAGGAGCGTGGTGACCAGCGTGATCAGCGCCACGCCGATGATGTCGAGCAGGATCCCGCCCCGCAGCATCGACCGCATCGGCGCCTGGCCGGTCGCGAACGCCAGCGCGTTGGGCGCGGTCGCCACGGGGAGCATGAACCCGCAGGAAGCGGCGAGCGTGGTCGGGATCAGCAGCGCCCCGGGCGCCAGGTTCAGCTTGACTTCCACGGCCCGCATCACCGGCAGCATCGCCGCCGTCACGGCGATGTTGCTCGCCAGTTCGCTCAGGAACGTCACGGTCGCGGCGATGACCAGCACCATCAGCCACGTCGGCAGCCGCTCGATCCCCGTGAACAGCGACCCGAGGAAGACGTTGCACCCGGTGGAGGTCATCGCGTCGGCCAGGGAGAGCCCGCCACCGAAGAGCAGCAGCACGCCCCAGGGCAGGCGCGACGCTGTGGGCCAGTCGAGGACGAACTTCCGCTCCTTCACGCTCACCGGGATCACGAACAGGACCAGCGCCGCGCCGATCGCGATCCCCGCGTCCGACAGAAGCGGCGACTCGTTGCCGCTCGAATCCGTCCGCACCAGCCCCAGGGCGCGGCAGATTTGCGGCCGGAAGATCCACGCGCCTGCCGCGCCCAGGAAGGTTGCGAGGACCGCCCACTCCGTTCCGCGCATCGGCCCGAGCGCCGCCAGCTGCTCGCGGATCATCGCCCTCGCCCCGCCGATCTTCACGCTCCGTACCGGGAACGCGACGAGGGTCAGCGCCGCCCACGACAGGGGGAGGAAGAGCGCGACCAGCGGCACTCCCACCCAGAGCCACCGCTGGAACGAGAGCGTCTGGCCCATCGATTTCTCGTAGAAGCCCGCGAGGAAGGTGTTGGGCGGCGTCCCGATGAGCGTTCCAAGCCCGCCGATCGATGCCGCGTAGGCGATCCCGAGCACGACGCAGGCGCCGAAGTTCGCGGCGCCCCGCGAGCCCGGCGCCGTGCGGTCGCCCGCCGGCGCGCCGGGGGCTTCGAGCGCCGTCCGCACCACGCTCATGCCGATCGGGAGCATGACGATGGCGGTCGCGGTGTTGCTGACCCACATGCTCATCCCCGCGGTGACGAGCATCAGGCCCGCGATCAGCATGAGCGGCGAGGTCCCGACGACCGACATCGTCATGAGGGCGATCCGCCGGTGCAGGCCCCAGCGCTCCATCGCGGCGCCGAGCATGAACCCGCCCATGAACAGGAAGATCTCCTTGCTCGCGTAGGGCGCCGCGGCGTCGTCGATCGAGTTCGCGCCCAGCAGCGGGAAGAGCAGGAGCGGCAGCAGGCTCGTCGCCTCGATGGGCAGCGCCTCGGTCATCCACCACACCGCCATCAGGGTGCCCACCGCGACCACGGCCCGCCCGCCCTCGGAGAGCGCGGCGCCGTCGCCCCCGACGGAGGGCACCAGCAGGTACACGGCGATCGCCGCGAGGGGGCCGGCGGCCATGCCGGACCACTGCGCCCACTTCGGGGGCGAGGCTTCGGCGATGGTTTCGTTGGCGACCGGGGAACTCACGCGCGCCCCCGGCCCGCGACCGACACGATCACGCCCGCGAGCACGAGCACGAAGGCGACGTAGTCGCTCGTCCGCGGCTTCTCGTTGGCGACGAAGATCGCAAAGAGCGTGAAGACGACCAGCGTGATCGCTTCCTGGATGATCTTCAATTGCGGGAGTGTCAGCGGCCCGCCGTGATCGACGTGCCCGAGGCGGTTGGCGGGGACCTGGAGGATGTACTCCGGCAGGGCGATGAGCCAGGAAGCGCCGATCGCGACCAGCAGGGGCCAGGACTTCTGCTTCACGTGGAAGTACCACGCGAAGGTCATGAAGGTGTTGGAGGCCACCAGCAGGACGACCGTGCCGATCAGGCGGGCAATCATGGCGAAAGAGTAACGGACCGGGCGGTGTTCGGGTCCGCTCCCCCCTCGCCGTCGTCTTCCTTCAGAATCTTTCCCCGGGCGGCCATACGGGAACCCGGTGGCGGTGTCCTATCTCCGAAGGCCCGATCCACTTCCCGATTAAGGAAACTCTCTATGCCCCGGTTCATCAAACCCTGTGTGTTCCTGAACGCTGCTGTCGTTGCCGCCGCGTGTCTGCCCGGGCCGGCCTTGGCCCAGCCCGCCGCGCGTCCGACCCTGCCCGCGGCACCCCGCCAGGTCGCCCAGCCCAACGCGGCCCTCGTCTACTGGCCCGCGTGGGACCGCATCACGCCCGACATGCAGGGCAAGCTGCGGGAGATCGACTGGGAGCAGGTCGGCACCGCCGTCGACGTTTCGAGCCTGCCGGCCTCGTACCGCGACGCGGCGACGATGGAAGCCCTCTTCCCGGTCTCGGACGACCTGGTCCGCGCCAGCCGCCTGGCCCGCTGCGACTTCGAGGTCCGATACGACGACGGCTTCATGGCCCTCCTGCCGCACCTGGGCAAGACCCGCGACGGCTCCCGCCTGCTCCGCCTGGCGGCGCACCAGCGCCTGACGCAGGGCCGGGCCGACGACGCCGCGCAGTACCTGGCGGCGATCGCCCGCACGGCTGGGCACGTTTCCGGGGACCGCGTCCTGATCAGTTCGCTCGTGGGATTCGCGATCGCGACCGCGGCGTGCGACGAGGTCGGGGCGATCCTGCACCACGGCGGTCTGACCGAGGCGGGCAAGCGAGAGCTCCTCGAGGCGCTCAAGTCGCTCGACACCGAGGATCCCATGCACATCCGGGCCACGCTCGCCTTCGAGGGCGAGGTCATCCCGGGCTATGTCTCGCGCCGGTACACCGGCCCGCGGGCGGGCAGCGAGGTGGCGGAACTGCTGCGGACCTTCAACAGCCCGGGTGGCGACGCTGAGGGCGCGCTCGTCAAGGTCAGTGCCCTGGACGAGGCCGGGCTGAAGGCCGAGCTGGCCCGCGTCCGCAAGGTCTATGAAGAGACCTACGTCGCCTGGGATCTCGACAAGGACGTCGAGGCGATCCGCGCCCTGAGCAAGCGCACCGCGGCGGGCGAGTTCGGCCCGTTGGCGTCGGTCCTGTGCCCTTCGCTGGAGAGGGCGTTCCTGAGCGCCCAGAAGTTCCGTGCGACGCTGCGTGCAACGATCGAGGCGGTGGAGCGGTACACCCCCGCGGCGAACTGACCTGACGCCATGTTGACCGACGACCGCCAACTGCTTCTCCGGACGCGCGACGGGCACGAGCCCGCCGCGCGTCTGCTTTGGGACCGTCACGCCCCGCGCCTCATCTCCTACGCGCGTTCGGTCCTGCCCCCGGGCCTGGCCCCCGAGGACACGGTGCAGGCGGTCTTCTGCCGCGTCGTCGCCCTCGACCGTTCGACGATCAAGAGTGTTCAGGACGTCGCGGCGTGGCTCACCAGCCTGGTGCGTCGCGAGGCGCTGAACGCGATGCGGTCGGCGCGCCGCGAAAAGGGCCGCGTGGAGCGCGTCGGCGCGGCGATGCGGCCCGCCGGTCCCGCACAGGCTTCGCCACCGCTGAGCGGCGGGGAATCGCACGAGTCGCTCCACCGGGCGCTGGACGCGCTGCCGCGGCGGCTCCGCGAGGTCGTCACCCTCAAGCACGTTTCGGGTCTGACCTTCGACCAGATCGCGCAGGCCCTTTCGGTTCCCCGCGGCACGGCCGCGACGCGCTACCGTATGGCGATCGACACGCTGCGCCGGGCGCTCGTCGGCCCGGTCGGCGCGCTCGGTCGGAAGTCCGCGCCGATGGAGGTGCTCCATGGCTGAGACCGGCGACATCCTCGAACGCTCGCTCGATTCCCTCGGCGCGACCGGCACGCCGCCCCCGCCCCCCGCGGCGTACCTGCGGGCCGTCGGTCATCGACGCACGCAGCGCCGGCTCCGCCATGCTTCGATGGCCGCGGCGGTGCTGCTCGTGGCCGGGGCGGGCGTGTTCTTTGCCTCGCGGGCCGGCGCGCCCCCAGGGCTCGATCATCGCATCCTGGCGGACACCCGCCCGGTCACGACCGGCTCGTATCACTACTACTCCAACGGCAGCGTGAACGCCCCGTCTTCGGCCGGTCCCGCGGCCTCGCCCGATGCGACGTACGCCGCGGACTGGCGCAACGAAGAGAAGCTCGCCCGTCTCGTGGGGAATACCTGAGGCCGATCAGCGTCGCGATGAGAGCTTCCGCGGTCCGTGACGGGGTATGACCGATCGGCGCGCAGCGCGGACGAGGGGGAGCACGCCCGCGTACGCGATCGCGAGCGCCGCTGCCGCGCCCAGAACGAACAGCCCGGCGCCCCCGAGGGCCAGTGTCGTGAACGCGATCACGAGCGCGGCGACGATGCCCAGCACGATCGGGTCGGCGGACTGGATCGCCCGGCCCACCACGCTCATTCCTCCGGCACGTTGTCGCTGGTGACGATCTCGCGGAACTTCATCCGCAGCCGGTTGGTCACGGGCCCCTCGCCGTCGGTGATGACGCGGTCGTCGATCTTGGTGACGGCGATGATCTCGGCGGCGGTGCCGGTGAGGAACACCTCGTCGGCATCGAGCACTTCCTCGATCCGCATCATCTTCTCGGTGCAGCGCAGGCCGCAGCGACGGCTCAGGTCGTCGATCACGAACTGGCGCGTGACGCCCTCGAGCAGGCCGACCTCGCTGGGCGGCGTGAAGATCTCGCCGTTCTTGATGATGAAGAGGTTATCGCCGGTGCACTCGGTGACCCAGCCGTCGGTCGAGAGCATGATGGCCTCGTGGCAGCCGTGCTCGATCGCCTCGACCTTGGCGAGGATGTTGTTGAGGTAGTTCAGGGTCTTGATCCGCGGGTCCAGGCAGGCGATCGGCGTCTTGGGGCGCTTCGCGATCACGACGGCCATGCCCGTCTCGTAGAACTCCGGCGGGTAGAGGTGGATCTGGTCGGCGATGCAGATCACGCCGGCGACGGGGCACTTGCGCGGGTCGAGGCCGAGCGTGCCGTACCCGCGCGTCACGACCAGGCGGATGTACGCGTCGGACAGGTTGTTCTCGCGCACGCAGCGGCGCTGCACCTCGACCATCTCCTCGACCGAGATCGGGATGGTCAGGCGGATCGCCTCGGCGCAGCGGTACAGCCGCTCCATGTGCTGCCGGAGCTTGAAGATCTTCCCCTTGTAGACGCGGATGCCCTCGAAGACGCCGTCGCCGTAGAGCAGGCCGTGGTCGTACACGCTGACCATCGCCTTGCTCTTGGGGAGCATGCGGCCGTTCACGTAGATGAGCGGGCGCTCGCCGGTCGCGACGCCGGCCTCGAAGACCTGCGGCAGGGCGCGGGCGGACTTCGACGGCGTCTTGATCGCGCGCTTCCCGGCGGGCTTGGCGGCCTTGCCGTTCAGGCGCGCCGCGTGCTTGCGGGCCGTCTTCTTCGGGCTCGTCGGCTTCCTGGCCGCGGACTTGTTCTTCACGGCTGACTTCACGCACGTCCTCCCATCCGGCCACGGCGGGCCGTCCGCATCATACGCCCCGGCGCGCAGCGCGTTCCGTCTTGTCCGAAGATTCACCGCTCGATCCGGCCCGCCGGGCTCACGCCGTCCGCACCTCGGCCCCGACGTCGCCTTTCAGCATCGCGACCAGACCCTCCATGTGCGGGTCCACCTCTTCGCGCCGCAGCGTGCGGTGCTCGTCCCGGAAATAGAGCCGCAGCGTGACCGACTTGCGCCCCGCGCCGACCTGCTTGCCCCGGTACGTGCCGACGAACTCGACTTTTTCCAGCCACGCCGGGCGGGACCGCTCCACGCTCTCGCGGATCAGGGCCCAGCTCACCCCGTCGCCCACCGTCACGGTCAGGTCCCGGTCGATCGCCGGGAACGCGGGGAGCCCGACCACCCGCGTCCGCGGCGGGTAGCCCGCGATGAGCGTGTCGAGGTTCAGTTCGGCGCCGACGACCGGGCGGTCCAGGCCCGCATGCTCGACCAGCGACCGGTCGAGCAGGGCCACGTAGCCCAGCGCCGAGCCGCCCATGCTGACCCCCGCGAGCGCGCCGCGCTCGAACGCCGCGCTGTGCGCGTCGAACGGCTGGAACGCGAGGCCTTCGGTGTGCCCGGACATCGCGCGGACCAGGCTCTCGACCGTGCCGCGAAGCAGCCGCAACGCCGTCTGCGCCTCCGCCGGCCCGGGCTTGGTGCCCGGCACGTCCATGAGCAGCGCGAGGTGCCGGCGCTCGACCGAGCGGCCCCGCACCGGTGTCGCCCCGGCGATCGGCGCCGTGCCGTCCTCCTGGCCGAAGATCGAAGCGATCTCGAAGAAGCGCACCGAGCCCGCCGGCGCGGCACGCCGGTCCTGGTTGGCGCGCCGGCACGCGATCAGGCTCGGCAGCACGCTCGGGCGCAGCACCGGCTCGGCCGCGCGGCGGGCATCGTCAACTTCAACGAGCCCGATCCCCGGCACCGTGAACGGCGCCGCCTGTGCCCGCGACACGAAGCTGAAGGTCACCGTCTCGTGAAACCCCAGGCCGCAAAGGATCGACCCGACCTCGCGCACGGCCTTCTCGCGGTCCTGCGCGGCGGTCACCGCGATCGGCAGGCGCGCCGCGACGGGGATCGCGTCCAGACCCTTGAGTCGGATCACCTCTTCGATGAGGTCGATCTCCCGGTAGAGGTCCGGCCTCCACGCGGGCACTGTGCAGCGAAGTTCCCCGCCGGCCCGCCCGATCGGCTCGACCTCGACGCCGACCGCCGCGAGGTGACGCACCATTTCATCGGTCCCGATCTCGATGCCCGCGAGGTCGCGGCAGCGTGACGGCCGGAAACGCACCGCCAACGGGTCGGGCAGCGGTTTGCCCTGCGCCAGCGCGCCCTCGCAGACCCCGCCGCCGGCGACCTCCACGATGAGTGCAACGGCCCGGCGGGCGGCCGCATCGATCGTCCGCGGGTCGACGATCCGCTCGAAGCGGTACGACGCGTCGGTGCGAACGCCGAGGCGACGCGCGGCGCGGCGGACCGTGACCGGGTCCCACGTCGCCATCTCGAAGACGACGTCGGTCGTGGACTCCGATACCTCCGAGTCCTGTCCGCCGATCACGCCGGCGAGGCTCTGGGCGCGCCGCGCGTCGGCGACGACCATTTCGTCTGGCTTCAGCGTGCGCTTCTTGCCGTCGAGCGTCGTGAGCGGCTCCCCCTCCCCGGCGTAGCGGATGATCAGCGCCCGGCCTTCGAGCCGGGCCAGGTCGAAGACGTGGCACGGGTTGCCCAGTTCAAAGGCGATGAAGTTCGTGACGTCCACGATGTTGTTGATCGAGCGTTGGCCCACCGCCTCGAGCGCCGCCCGCAGCCAGTCCGGGCTCGGCCCGACCTTGACGCCCCGGATCACGCGTGCCGTGAAGAGGCGGCAGATCTCGCTGTGGCGGTTGTCGAGCGTGAGGTGTTCGGCGACCTTTCCACCCGTGGGCGGCGGGTCGGTGAACTCGGGGAGGCGCAGTGCCCGACCCGTCTTTGCCGCGACCTCGCGGGCAAGGCCCACGTGCGACAGGCAGTCGCCGCGGTTGCTGGTGATCTCGACGTCGAGGCGGGTGTCGTTCCCGCCGGGCGCGGCGATCTCTTCACGCGATTCGATGGGAAACCCCGCGTCCATGAGGGCGCGCTCGGCTTCATCGGCGGCGACCGGGCGGTCGAGGTATCGGTTGAGCCAGGCGAGGCTGGTGAGCATGAGGCGGGAAGGATAGGAGATGTGGTGATCGGTGCCTTGAAGTGGGTGGACGTCTCAGGTCGTCTCTTCAGGGCGCCGGGACAACCACGCGGGCGACCCGGAGCATCCTTTCGGCCGCTCCGCGTTGATCGCCCGGCCTACCGCGTTCCCCTCGCCAGCGCGGCAAGCGTGCGCACCAGCTCGGCCAGCGCCGGGGGCACACTGGAAGGCCCTCGCTCGTTCGCGTCCTGCAGAATCGCCAGAGCCATCGCCGGCTTGCTCGACTTCTTGATCGCGGTCCGGATCACATGGCGCGCATCGGACCGTCCGCCCCGGACCTTGGCCGCGTCGCGGTAGACGTGCTCGAACCCGTTCATGAAGAGGAAGTGCTCGATGTCGGGGGCCTTCAGGCACACCACCCCGCCGCGTGATTCCTCGGTGCCGCTCCAGATCTCCGCCGCGGCGGCGTAGTGCTTCCCGGCCTCGTCGCCGTCGGAGAGCAGGCGCCACGCGATCCCCAGGTCGTCGGCGACCTTCACCATCGGGGCGACGCCCGCCTGGGCGAACTCGACGCACCGGACGCCCTCGACCGGGAACTCAACGCCCAGCAGGGTGGCGAGCTCGGGGACGATCCACGCCTCGGTCTCCCCCTCGACGAGCAGCCAGCAGCGCGCCAGGAGCGCCCCCGGGCTGCGCAGGCGTATGTGATACGAGACGCGTCGCTGATCGTCGAGCGAACGGAGGCGCCGCCCGACAGTGAAGACGTCGATTTCGCGTTCGCGGCGGACGATCCGGCGGACCGACGTGAGCGCGACCCGGGCCAGCATCTCCGCCGAGTGCGTGGTGATCACCATCTGCGCCGGAAGACGCGTGACCATGCTCCCCACCGACGCCAGCCACGTCGGGTGCAACTGATCGCCCAGGTCGTCGAACAGGAGGAGCGGCGATGATCCCTCGGCGAGAGCGAGGCCCTCGGCGGCGTCGAGCAACGCGCCGACGAGGATCATCATGGTGAAGAGCCGCACGTCGGGCCACTCGCTCTCCGTTGTTCTATCTGCCGCGCAATCCGCCGCGGACGCGAGCGTCGTGTTCAGGACCTGGGGGACCGCGACCAGGTCGCGGATCGCGCGGTTCATGGGCGCGCCCTGATCGCTCGTCCACGCGCTCGCCGCGACCAGGCCCATGGCGTCGGAGATCGCCCCTCGGACCGCGTCGTCGGAGACGAAGCCCCCGGTTCTTCCGGCGCTCAGGCGCCGGTAGATCTCCAACACCCGGGCGCGGGCGGAGGGCCCGCTCGCCGAACCGCTTGCGCCCACGGACGGCCGCATGAGACGGACGCGAACGGCCGGGCACACCGTGCGCAGGGCGCCGAGCACGTCCCACGGATCGCCGGCCGATACCGGCGCTTCGGGCGCACTCAAGACCTCGCAGGACAGTCGGGGCGTCGCGCCCGTCGCCCCGCCGGGCCTGGACGCGATCACGCGCACCGCGAGCGTGCTGACCCCGTCGACAGGCGGTATCGCGCTGCAGACCCGGCGGATGGTCTCCCACGCCCCGCCCGTGGGTGGGATCTGCGCGGCCTTTAACTCAAAGGCGAGCGTGATCCGCGCATCGGACTCGCGCCCGGGCGCGACCGTGCCGGCATCGCCGACGTCCTCGGTACGGATGCAGGGGCGGGCCGCCGCCCCGCCCGACTCTCGCGGGTCCAGAAGCCGGCCGATCGCGTCCAGACCGGCGGACTTACCGCAATCGTTCTCGCCGACCAGCGTGGTTACGGCCGGATCGATCGCCAGGTCGACCCGGGCCAGCGAGCGGAAGTTCTCAACGACCACTCGAACCAGCCGCATCGCGGCATATCCGGATGCGTGTGCGGGCGCCGCGGGGGTGCGGGTCGATTGAGACATGGGATGTCCGCGATGCGGTGACGGGGCGATTCGCGGCGCGCCGCCGGGGCATCACCCGGGCAGCAAACCCCGCGAACGGAGCAGATCCAGCACCGCCTGCACGCTCTGCTCCACGCTCATCGTTTCGGGCTTGAGCACGAGCTCGGGCTTCAGCGGCGCCTCGTACGGGTCGTCGATCCCCGTGAACCCCTTCAACTCGCCCGCCCGGGCCTTCTTGTACAGCCCCTTGGGGTCGCGCTGCTCGCACACCTCGATCGGGCAGTCCACGAAGATCTCGATGAAGGGGATCGCCCCGGCCTTGTCCTTTTCGTGAAGCTCGCGGCAGAGATCGCGGTCCTTCCGGTACGGGCTGATGAAACTCGTCAGCGCGACGCACCCCGAATCGGCGAAGAGCTTGGCAACCTCGCCGATCCGGCGGATGTTCTCAGCCCGGTCCTCGGCCGAGAAGCCCAGGTTCTTGTTGAGCCCGAAGCGGATGTTGTCCCCGTCCAGCCGGTAGCAGTGCGTGCCCAGCGAGACCAGGTGCTGCTCGAGGGCCGAGGCGATGGTGGACTTGCCCGACGCCGACAGGCCCGTGAACCACACGGTGCAGCCCCGGGCCTTCAGGTTCTTCCAGCGCTCCTCGCGGGTGAAGTTCCCGGCGTGCCAGTGGATGTTCGTTGCTTTCTGCTCGGCCACGGTCGTCTCCGGTATGTCCGGCGATGTGCGCCGGAACGTGGATCTCCGCCGGCGTGCGCGCCCCGATGCGCGAAACACCGTCAAAACGCTTGGAAAACCGGCTGATCCGCGACTATTCTCGCCCTCCGGCCTACCCCAAGGGAGCAGACTTTATGCCCGGACTCATCGACCCGCACGGCGGCACACTCACGGCCAGACTGGTTATTGGTCCAGAGGCCGCCGAAACCGGCCACGAGGCGGCGTCGCTGCCCCGCGTGAGCCTCACCGCCAGGCAGTCCTGCGACCTCGAACTGCTGGGCAACGGCGGCTACAGCCCCCTGACGGGCTTCATGGGCAGCAAGGACTTTCAGAGCGTCTGCCGCCACATGAAGCTGGCCAGCGGGCGCGTCTGGTCGGTGCCGGTTCTGCTCAGCGTCGACTCGGCCGCGGCCCCGAAGGTCGGCTCGCGGATCGCCCTGCACGCCCCCAACGGCACGCTCCAGGCGGTCATGAAGGTCGAGGAGGTCTTCCCCCACGACAAGAAGCTGGAAATCCCCAGCGTGTTCCGCACCGAGGACCCGGCGCACCCCGGCGTCGCCCAGGTGCTCGCCGAGGGCGACACGTGCATCGCCGGGCCGGTCGAGGTCCTGACGCTCTGCGTGGATCCCAACGGTCCGGAGGCGTTCCTGCCGCAACGGCTCAAGCCGTCGGAAACCCGGGCCGAGTTCGACAAGCGTGGCTGGAAGACGGTCGTGGCCTTCCAGACCCGAAACCCCATCCACCGCGCCCACGAGTACGTCTGCAAGTGCGCCCAGGAGATCTGCGACGGTCTGCTCATCCACCCGCTCGTCGGCGAAACGAAGAAGGGCGACATCCCCGCCGACGTCCGCATGGAGGCGATCGGCGCGCTGGTCGCCAAGTACTTCAACCCCGTGACCACGATGGTCAGCGTGCTCCCCGCCGCGATGCGGTACGCGGGCCCGCGCGAGGCGGTGCACCACGCCCTCATGCGGAAGAACTACGGCTGCACGCACTTCATTGTCGGGCGTGACCACGCGGGCGTCGGCAACTACTACGGCACCTACGACGCTCAGAAGATCTTCGACGAGATCGATCCTCACGACCTCGGCATCGAGCCCCTGAAGTTCGAGCACACCGGGTACAGCAAGTCGTACGGAGGCATGGTCTCGGGCAAGAGCTACCCGAAAATCGAGGGCGACATCGTGAACCTCTCGGGCACCGCCGTGCGCGACATGCTGGCCAAGGGTGAGCGCCCGCCGGTCGAGTTCACCCGCCCTGAGGTCGCCGATGTCCTGATCAAGTGGGCCAAGAGCGTCAAATAGCATCCGCCGACATCCGACATCCGACATCCGACATCCGACATCCGACATCCGACATCCGACATCGATGCACTCCCCGCCCCCCGCCCAGCCCGGCGACACCCGAATCGTCTGGGTCGCCTCCTACCCCAAGAGCGGCAACACCTGGGTGCGGTTCCTGCTCTACGCCTACTTCCACGGCAACCCCGAGAACAGCATCGATGTCTCGCGCTTCATCCCCGACATCCACCGCCCCGGGAACATGAAGGCCGCCAGGCCCACCGAAGGACGCCTCTTCGTCAAGACGCACTTCGCCCGCGGCCCGCAGCTCCCGTTCCAGGACAGGACCGAGCGCGCGATCTACGTGATCCGACACCCGCGCGACGCGATCCTGTCGTGGCTCAATTACATCAAGCTCAACATCGACCCGGCCAAGCTCTCCGCCGACAACGACGCCAAGCACGTCAGGACATTCCTGATGCTCGGCGGGGCCCCCGAGTACGCCAAGCTGGGCTTCGGCACGTGGGAGACGCACTTCGCGTCGTGGCTCGACGGGGCGCCCTTCCCGGTCCACCTCGTCCGCTACGAGGACCTGAAGTCCCAGGCCGAGCAGGAACTGGCTCGGATCCTCGCGTTCCTCGGCGTGACGCCGGACGCGGCACGGGTCGCCGAGGCCGTGAAGCACGCCAGCTTCGACAACATGCGCGCCCTCGAAGTCCGCGAGAAGACCAGCGGCAAGGGCGAGGTGCTCTTCCCCGGCGGCTCCGAGAAGGTGAAGAAGGGCGTCTTCTTCATGAACAAGGGCCAGAGCGGCCGTTCGCTCGAGTCGATCGCGCCCGGGCTCGACAAGGCCGTCGATGACCGTTTCGCCGCCGCGCTCGCGCGGTTCGGGTACGCGGGCTGAGCCTCGTCAAGGCACGCAGGAGCGGTCGATGACCCGCGCCCCGAATCAAGGCCCTCCTCGCTCCGCCGAGCCCACGCCCATCCGCTGGATCGCCTCCTACCCCAAGAGCGGGAACACCTGGGTCCGGTTCCTGCTCTACCACTACTTCCGCGGCAAGGCGCCCTCGAGCCTCGCGATCACCCGCTTCATCCCCGGCATGCAGGCCCGGGGCGAGGTCGAGGCGGGCGAGACCTTTGAAGGCACGCGCCTGATCAAGACGCATTCGCCGTTCCTGCCCGCGCTCCCCGGCGTGGGCACGACCGCCGGGTTCATCTACGTTGTCCGACACCCCCGCGACGTGATCCTTTCGTGCCTCCACTGGGTTCGGCTCACGAACCCGCTGCCGCCGAGCCAGCAGCCGACCGACGAACAGGTTGCGCGGGCGTTCATCCACCTCGGCGGCGCGCCCGTCTACATCCAGTACGGCTTCGGGACGTGGGAGGGTCACTACCGGAGCTGGCTGGACCAGAAGTCGGTCGCGGGCCTGGTCGTGCGCTACGAGGATCTGCACACGCAGCCGGCACGCGAGCTGGCGCGGATGGTCGAGTACCTGGGCCACGCGCCCGACTCGGCGCGCATCGAAGAGGCCGTCGGGCTCTCGACCTTCGAGCGCATGCGCGAAATGGAGGTCAGCGAGAAGGCCGCCGGCGGGCGCGATGCGCTCTTCGGGGGCGGCGCGGACCGCATGAAGAAGGGCCTCTACTTCATGAACAAGGGGCAGGCGGGGCGCTCGCTCGACTGGATCTCACCGGGGCTCGACAAGGCGGTGGCGGACCGCTTCGCCGAGGCGATCACGAGGTTCGGGTACTGACGAGCCCCGAGCGTGAGCGAGCGGGTTGCGCTCGCTCGCGCGTGTCGCGCCTCGAACCCACTCGCTGACGCTCGGGGCTCTTTGAGCCTCAGTTCCCGAACAGGTTCTTCTCCCCGTAATACCCGTTCTTCTCGAAGTACTCGAGCGCCTCGGGCACGCTCTTGAAGATCCGCGTCGCCGTCTCGGTGATGAACGGCGAGGGGTGCTTCTTGGGCTTCCACACCACGAACACCTCCTTGGTGTGCTCGAAGGCGTGGTGCAGCTCGCGCTCGACGCCGCTCGAGAGCCCCGGCACGCCGCCGGGCAGCTCCGGGATCAGCGACACGATCATGTCGCTCTGGTCCACGAGCTTGAAGTCCCGCATGTAGATCTGGCCGTCGATGTCGCCGGCGATGTCCAGCACCTCTCGGACGCGCACGCGGATCGGCGCCGCGTTGCTCGCCTTGCTCCCGCCGTAGCTGTGCGGCGCGACATCCAGAAACTCCTTGCCCTCCCGCGCCGCCGCGATGGCGCGCTCCAGCAGGAGCTTCTCGTCGACGTCGCCCGGGTCGAACGTGATGAAATGGTCCGCCAGCGCCGCGCGGAACGCATCGATCTCCGCCAGCACGTCCGGCATGTCCACCACGTGGCTCATCGGAAAGCTCGGGTACACCTTCCGCATGCCGGGACGGCAGATCAGGCGGAACAGGGTCCGGGTGGTGGGGGAATGCCTGCCGCGGCTGAGCACGTAGAACTTGCTCTCGGGCACCGCCTTGCTCATCAGCTCGGTCGCGAGGATCTCCTCCTCGCGCCAGACCATGCAGTCCTTGAGCGTGGCGTCGATTTCGTGCTCGCCGTGGAGGCGGTGGTGGACGACCTCGATGTTGTCCACCAGGCAGACGAACAGATCGGGCTTGATCTTCTCGATCTGGTCGTAGTCAAAGGCGCTGAAGAGGCCGTGCCGCCAGCGGAACGTCGCGTGCGTGTTCACGAGCATGTTCTTCTGGTCGCGCGAGTCGGCGATGATGTCCTTGAACGCGGCGCGGCGCAGCGAGTTGAGCCGGCTGATCGGCAGGTCGAGGATCTTCCCCGGCCGCACGTCCGGCGCTTCCTGGTACATCATGTCGCCGACGTGAAAGACGTTCAGGTTTTCGCCCTGCTGCCCGGCGAATGACGCCGCGCCGTCGAGGTACTGCTTCTTGTCCATGCCGATCTGGCCGGTGACGATGGCGCGCATGAAGGGCTCCGTGAGGAGCATCATGATAGTTCGAGATCGGCGGCGGGAGTGCCGCGCACCGCATGGAGGTCCGGCAGCTCACGATCGCGGCAATGCCCGGCCGGCATCACCGGCACGCCACACAACTCGGCGGCGCCGCCACACGCGGTCACCCGCAATCACTTCGGCCGCTCCGCGCTCTCGGCGGCGCGGACTGCGGCTTCGGCCTCTCGTGCACGTGCCGCGGCTTCCTCAGCGGCCTGGGCGCGCTCCAGGGCCACGTGCTCGTTCTGCATTGCGAGATCGCGCTGCATCGCGGCTTCGCGGAGCGCCACGGTCGTGCCCAGCGCGCCCATGACGAGCAACCCCGCGGTGGTTCCCGCGAGCACGATCGCCAGTCGCTTCCACCTCCGGACCTCGGGGCTCTCTCCGGGGCGTTCCATGACAGTCTCCCTTCGGCGTGCGCCGAGACACGTGCTTACTTCGGCGCCGTGGCGCTGAATTCCTCGACGGCCTTGTCGTACGGAGCCAGGGTCGGAGATCCCGGCGGCCACATGCGGGCCGCCATGTCGCGGGCCTCTCGTGCTGCGCCGAGGGCTTCGGCCCACTTGTTCTGGAGGGCCAGGGAGCGGGCAAGGTCGAGCGTGCGCTCGGCGGCCAGCGGGTGATCGCCGGGGAACAGGCGGCGGGTCATGTGGAGCGATTCGCGCCGGAGCGATTCGGCCTCGCTCAGGCGGCGCTGCTCTTCGCGCACCTTGGCGATGCGGCTCAGGCTGTCGGCGATCTCCGGGTGATCGTCGGGGAAGAGCCGGCGCTGCATCGTCAGCGTCTGCTCAAGCAGGGGCTCGGCGTCCACGGTGCGACCGAGCGCGAGGCGCGCGAGGGCGAGGTTGCTCATGCTGCGGGCGACCTCGGGATGATCACCCGGGTACAGCCGCTTGCGCATGTCGAGGGCCTGCTCGAGCAGGGGCTCGGATTCGGCGACACGACCGAGCGAGCCGCGCGTCAGGGCGAGCTCGGTCAACGCCGCGGCGGTGGCGGGGCTGTCGCCCGCGTTCAGCCGCTTGCGCATGTCGAGCGACTGCTCGAGCAGGGGCTCGGCATCGCCGGGGCGTCCGAGGTCGCGGCGGACACCGGCGAGGTCGAAGAGCGCCTGCGCGACTTCGGGGCTGTCGCCGGGTCGGAGGCGCCGGTGCATGTCGAGCGCTTCGACGCGGAGCTTCTCGGCCTCCTCGGTGCGCCCCATGAACTCGTACTGGCGCGCGAGGTCGCTCATGCACCGGGCGAGCGTCGCGTGGTCCCCGGCGTGCACGCGCCGCGCCGTCTCCAGGGCCGCTTCGAGCATCGCGGCCGCCTCGGCGAACTGCGCGAGATCGCCGTAGGTCGTTCCGATCGTGGAGCGCAGACGCAGTTCGGCTTCGGGCGCGCCCTTCAGTTCGCCGGCTTCGATACTTGCCGCGGCCTTGTCCATCATTTCCTTCAGCATCGCGGTGTCGCGTCCCAGCGCCACAGTCGGCCCCGCGCCCGCGAGGGTGTCGGACAGGAACTCGGCGATCTTCTCGGCCTTGTCGCGCTGAGCCTCGGCGACTTTGCTCTGCTTCGCCTCCTCGGCCCTGGCCGCGACCGCCGCGTCGCGCTGGGCCTCGGCCTCTCGGCGCGCGACGGCCAACTCCTGCCGGAGCTTCTCCGCCTCGGCCTGCGCGGCGGCGGCACGGTCCCTGGCCTGCTGGAGTTCCTGGCCGGTGCGCTCCACCACGCCGGCCGCCGATTTCTCGGCGGTCTCGCGCTGGGCCTCGGCCTGCCGGCGCTGTGCCTCCTCGGCCGCCCTCGCCGCGACCGCGGCGTCCCTTTCCAGATCCGCTTCTTTCCTTGCCGCGGCCTCGCGGTCGCGGGCGATCACGGCCTGTCGAAGCCCGAGGCTGGTCCCGATGACCCCGCAGACCAGCAGGATGAACGCCGCCGACGTCGACGCCAGCGCGACCAGCTTCCACTTCGCCACCGCCCGCCCGGGCTCTGGATCGCTCATCCGGTGTTCCTTCCGCAGCAACGACGCCCGTTACCCGCCCGAGTTCTTCGGCGCTTCGCGCTCTGTGGCCAGCGCCTTTGCCTCAAGCTCCGCAAGATTCCGCTCGCATTCACGGCGCGCCGGGCTGGATTCGGGGAGAAGGCCGGCCGCCGCCGCCGCGCCCTCGCGCGCGAGTGTGAGTGCCTCGGGCAGCCGGCCCTGTGCCGCGAGGCATCGCGAGAGGTCCGTCAGACGCTCGGCGACGAGCGGGTGATGCTCCCCCGTCACGACGCGGCACAGCGCAAGGGCCTCTCGGAAGCAACGTTCGGCCTCGGCGGCGTTTCCCCGTTCCATCAGCAGCGACCCGAGATGGGCGTGGGCATCGACGGTGTGGGGGTGCTGCTCCCCCAGCACGCGCCGGCTCTTTTCGAGCGAATCGCGCAGCAGCGGCTCGGCCTCGTCGAGTTTACCGGCGGATTGCAGGTGCAGCGCCAAAGCCTTCATCGAGCGGATCGTTTCGGGATGCTCGGTTCCCAGCACGCGCCGGCGGATCTCCAGCACGTCACGGAGGTAGGCCTCCGCTTCGGGAAGCTTGCCCGAGGCCTGCAGCAATTCGCCGAGGTCGCCCAGCGATGCGAGCGTGTCGGGATGCTCTGGGCCCAGAACCCGTCGGCGCTGCTCGAGCGTTTCGCGGATAAGAGGCTCGGCCTCCCCGAGCTTGCCCTGCATCACGAGCAGCGAGCCGAGGGCGCTAAGCGAACGGATCGTGTCCGGATGATCCGGCCCGAGTGCTCGCCGGCGTCCGTCGAGGGCGCGGCGCAACTGCTTCTCGGCGTGGTCGAGCCTGCCCATATTGGAAAGCAGTTCGCCAAGCTGGAACACGGACTCAAGGGTTTCGGGGTGGTCCGGGCCGAGCGTGCGCTCACGGTTGGCCAGCGCGCTCTGCTGGAGTTGGAGCGCTTCGTTGTAGGACCCGAGTTCGCGGTACCGCTCGGCGATGGTGGCGCGGAGCTGCGCATCCACGATGGGCTGGTCTTTGAGCTGCTTCTCAATGGCGGCGATCGCGGGCTGCAGCACGGTGCGGTCGATCAACTCGCGTGCCGCGTCGGTCTGGTTCACACGGTGGAGCTCCGACCGGAACGCCTCGGCGCGTGTGTCCCGCTCGGCTTCGGGCACGTTCATCCTTTCGAGCGCCGCGGCGAACTTCGCGTTCAGCTCCGCTCCCAGCTGTTGCCCGGCTTCGGCCGGGTCAATCTGCGCGAGCATCTGCTCCTGAAAGTCGGCGACCTGCTTGAGCTCATCGGCGCGCTGCCTCGCCGCCGCTTCGGCCGCCATCGCGCGCCGATGCGCTAACCACGTCGCCATTGTTCCCACAACCAAAAAGACCGCCGCGGCCGAACCCATCGCGATGGCGAGAGTCTTCCACCGACGCAGCCGGCGCGCCATTTCACGCTCGCTCATCGCTCCCTCACTTCCCCTGCATCTTCAGCACCGTCGCCAGGTTCTCCATGTCCTTGGCGACCTCCGTACTCCCCTCGCCCCGGGCCTGCTTTCTGAACTCGACCGCCGCTCTCAGGTGCTTCTCCGCCTGCTCGTAGTGCCCCAGCGACATGTACGACATCCCCACCGTCGAGTGCAGGCTCGCCGCGGCGTCGGGGTCCTTGATCTCGCCGGCGTCGAGTTTCTTCGCCGCGTCGTCGAGGATCTCGCGCACGCCGGGGTTCTGCCCGCGGTTCTTGGCCGGGTCCGCGCCGGTGATCGTCGTCTCGAGGAACTCCGTCACGGCCTCGGACTTGCCGCGTTCCTCGATCGCCGCCTGCTCGGCCAGTCGCGCCTTAAGCATCTCCTGCTCCGCGGCACGCGCCGAGGCCTCGGCGCGCTCGGCCTCCATCAACGCCCGGGCCCGCATCACCACGGCCTGCACGCGGGCCACGACCTCCATCTCGCGGGCCTGGCGCGCGGCGGTGTAGCCCCACCACGTCCCGCCCGCCCCCAGCAGCGCCACCAGCCCGATCAGGACGATCGCCAGCACCCATCCCGACCCGTCCCGCCGCTCCGATTCAGGTGTCATCTCGCCCATCGCGATTCTCCCTGCGCGCAACCCCGCTGTCGCGGAGCGCCCCCTCTCACCGATTGGCGCATTCCCCGGGTCGCGCGCCACCGCCTCGCTTCTTAACGATCAAACGCATGAACGGACTTACATCAATGCCATTGATCTTGCGAATAGTGATTTTCGGCAGGTCTGTGCGAAGTCATCCGCTCGGGGGTGCCCCTGCCGGCGCGAGTTCGGTCTCGATCTCTTTCTGCTTCTCGGCGTCGCCGGTGTCCGTGTAGTAGTCGATCAAGCGGTTGAGCACGGTCGCGTGGAGCTCCGGGTCCCGCGGCACGATCTGACGCTCAAATTCCCGGCTTTCGATCAGGAGCGGGCCGGCCTCGTCGAGGTTGCCGCGCCGGCGCAGCACGTCGCCGAGGAACCCCGTGGCTGTCGTCAGGTAGCGCGGCGGGGCCGCGGCCGCGCGATGGCGAGCGACCACTTCTCGTCCCAGGCTTTCGGCTTGCTCGAGGTCGCCTTGGGCCTCGCGTAGCCGAGCCAGACGCGTGAGCGCCGCGGTCACGTTGGGGTGCTGCTCGCCGTACTGCACGCGGAAGCGTGCGAGCGCCTCGCGCATCAGCGTCTCCGCGTCGGCGTAGCGCCCGAGTTTCTCGCGCAGCACGGCCAGGTTGAACATCGACCGGGATACGGCCGGGTTGTCATCCCCAAGGGCTCGCCTGCGGCTTTCCAGGACGCTCGCAACCACCTCTTGCGCGGCGTCGAGTCTTCCCATCGATGACAGGATGCCGCCCAGGTTTTCCCGCGCAGACAACGTGTCAGGATGGTCCGGCCCGAGCATCTTTTCGGCCCGCTCGGCGGTTTCGCGAAAGATCGGCTCGGCCTCGTCCAGCTTGCGCAGCCCCCGGAGGGTGTACCCAAGGCCGGTGAGCGAATCCTGCCAGGAGAAGCCGTCCGCTCCCTCCGAGGACTTCACGATCTGCACCGCGCGCCTGGCCAGTGGCTCGGCCTCGACGAAGCGTTCGCGAGTGTTCAATACATTGACCAGCCCGTTGAGCGCGGCAAGCGTGCCCAGCGCGTCCCCGCCCGCGACCGAGGTCGTGATGTCGAGCGCCCGCCGGAACTCGCGCTCCGCATCGTCCACGCGGCCCATGGCAAAGTGAGTGGACGCCAGGCAACTGATCGCGTCGGCCGTGCCGATCGCGCGCTCGCCGAACCGCTCGCGCGCCAAGTCGTACGAACGATTTCCGAGCGCCTCGGCCTCCTCAAATTTCCCCAGCCGCTTGAGCGGTATGCACAGGTTCTGCATGCACGAAATCGTGATTGCGCTCGCGGGGCCCAGCACTCCTTCGAACGTGTCGAGCGCCTCGCGCAGGAGTCTCTCGGCGTCCCCCGACCGGCCCGTGGCCTCGAGCAGAATGCCGAGATTGTTCTTCGTCTGCGCGACTCGCGTGTCGCCGGGGCCGAACAGGGCCGCACGCTGCTCGAGCACGTCGTACAGAACCTTGATCGTCTCTTCCTGCCTCCCCAATTGGCGCGCGGCGTTGCCCCAGTTCTCCAGCGACACCAGGCGGTCTTCCGCGGCCTTGAGTGATGACGCCGGGATCATCGCCAGCGAGCGCTCAAAGTCATTCAGCGCGTCCGCGGCCCGCTGCTGCCGGAGCCGAAGAACTCCCCGCGAGTTGTACGCCTGCGCCAGCTCGTACCGCCCGTCCGGCTCGTCCTTTACCAGTTCGATCGCGCGGTCGAGCATCTCCCCCGCCTGGGTGAAGTGGTCCACCCCCGTGTACGCGCTGCCGATCGCCGTGAGCACGGTCGACTCCACAATCGGCTGTCCGGCGAACCCGCCCGGGATCTTCTCGACGGCCCCGTCCAGCGCCTCGGCGACGGTCATGCCCCGGCGCCCGCGCGTGGCGTTTGGGTTGCTCGACGCGATCATTTCCCGAAGGAACCGGGTCACGGCCTGCGCACGCCCGGCCTGGGTCTCGGCGCGCGTCCTGGCCTCCGTCTCAGCCTCGCGGGCCCGTTCGGCCTCGGTGCGCCGCTCCTCGGCGACCCGGCGCGATGCTTCCGCCTCGCCCCGCCGCGTTTCGGCCAGCGCCCTGGCGTCCTCCGCCCGCGAATACTGCACGAGGCTGACCGCCAGCCCGGCGACGAGCGCCAGGAACGTCGCCGCCACGCCGCCGACCAGAATCTTGTTCCGGCGCGCGAACTTCGTGAGCTGGTACCACGTGCTCGACGGGCGCGCCACGATCGGCTCATCGCCCAGGTACCGCCTGATGTCCGAGCCGAAGTCCTCCGCCGACTGGTACCGCCGCTCCTTGTCCTTGTCGAGCGCCTTGGCGACGATCGTCTCGACGTCGCCCCGCAGCGTGCGGTTGATCGATGACAGGCGCGTCGGCTCGTCCTCGCGGATCGACCGCACCGCCTCGTGGATCATCTTTTCCTGAACCTCGTGGGGGAGCCGCCCGGCGAGCAGCTCGTAGCACACCACGCCCAGCGCGTAGACGTCGCTGCGGGTGTCGAGCTGGCGCGGGTCGCCGGTCGCCTGCTCCGGGCTCATGTAGGGCAGTGTGCCGATCAGCTGCCCGATGTCCGTCTGCAGCGTCACGGTCTGGATGTCGGAGCCTGTCAGTCGAGCGACGCCGAAGTCGAGGATTTTCGGATCCCCCGCGTCGTTCACCAGGACGTTCCCGGGCTTGAGATCGCGGTGGATCACGCCCTTCTGGTGCGCGTGGTGCACC
>CAZCPB010000017.1:0-28560 GCA_964500365.1 uncultured Phycisphaeraceae bacterium | reverse complement strand
GTCAGCGAGCTGGTCGTGCTCCCGGACGGGCGGCTGCTCGCGCTCGAGCGCTCGCTCGCGGGGCCGTTCCCTCCGTTCCAGTCGCGGATCTACGAGGTCTCGACCGCGGGGGCGACGGACGTGAGCGGGCTCACGTCCCTCTCGGGCCAGCCGTACACGGGCGCATCGAAGTCGCCGCTCTATCAGGGGAACCACACCAACATGGAAGGGTTGTGCCTGGGGCCGCCGCTCTCGCCCGGCACGTGGTCGCTCGTCGGCATCGTGGACGACGGGGACCACATCCTGAGCACCAACCGCCTCGTGGCGTTCGCGCTGTCGGGGCTCGACGCCGACCCTCCCTGCCCGTCCGAGTTCAACGGCGACGGCTTTGTCAACGGCGACGACTTCGACCTGTTCATCGAGCGGTTCAGCGCGGGCCATCCCTCGGCCGACATCGACCTGAACGGCTTCGTGAACGGCGACGACTTCGACTCGTTCACGGACCGTTTCGTCTCGGGGTGCTGAAGCGAGGGCCGCCCGATCACGCGCGCGGGCGCGGCGGTTCCTTCCCGTCGCACGTCCACAGGAACGACATGGGGGCGCGGCGCTTCGGAGGCAGGAACATGCGCACCAGCCCGCGCGCCAGCGGCCGGCCGACCATGAGCCCGACGAAGACCGCGATCATCTCGGCGCCGATCGTCATCGCGATGGCGGGGACGAAGTACACCTCGCCGGCGAGGTCGCGGCCCGTGTTCCACGACCACGCCCGGCTCGAACGCGGACCCTCGGCGCTCCAGACCACCGCGAGGATCGCCACCACGATCGCGTAGACCACCGGGATCACGATCCACAGCCTGCGCCGCCGCACGTGGCTGAGCGCGATGGACCACACGATCCCCGCGGCCGTCAGGGGCAGGAAGGCGCCGAGCCAGGCGTACACGATGCCCCAGTCGAACATGGCCCACCACCCGCCCGACTTCTGGAGCAAGAGCGAGAGGTCCTGGGCCGCCCACCAGTTCGAGTCGATCCGCGAGTACGGGTGGGCACCCTGCGCGATGAAGTTGGCCTGGCTGGCGGTCGTGGTCGGGTCGGGCGCGGGCGTGCGGACACTCGGGTCCTGCTTGAGCCATTCGAGGTGCAGCTCGGCGATGTACTTCCCGAAGCGCTCGCCCGCCATTTCGGTGGACAACACCGCGAAGCCGCACGACGCCCCGACGGTCGCCGCCAGGAGCGCCAGGATGAAGAGGACCCACACCGCCGCGAGAAGCGCTCCCCAGCGCGCCGCCCACCTTCCCAGCAGGGGGTACTCCTGCAGCGCCGCGGGCGTGCCGCACTCGGGGCAGATGACGACGAGCATCGCGTAGTGGGGCTCGCGGATCACGTGCTGCCCGGTCAGGTTGAACCCGCACCGGGCGCAGGGCCGGTCGCCGCAGAGCAGCGAGACACGCTCGCCGCCGGCCGGAAGGCTCACGTCGGCGCGTCCGGCCGGTGGGCCCACGCGCGATCCGTCCGTCGATTCAGGAGCGGGCGTCATCCTTGTCTCCGTCGGCGCAGGCGCGCCAGCCTTTTTCGGAACCGGCGGCGCGCGGCGCCGCGCGCGCCGGCGCGGCGCGCCAGGCCGACGGCCGCGCCGGGGAGCGCCAGCGCCAGGCTGGCGACCGCCAGCACGAACACCTGCATGTACCGCGAGACGTCGATCGAGACGCCTGTCCACGGGTGCCCGCTGACGAGCGCGTCGAGGACGTGCGCCCCGTAGTCGATCGCCGTGCTCCCCACCGCGATCGCCAGCATCGCCCCCGTCCAGGCCAGCGGCACGCGCCACGCCCGCCAGTGCGCGAACCCGGCGACCAGCCACACCCCCAGGCAGGTCGAGTAGCACACCCACGCGGTCAGGTTCCAGATCAGCCCGGACCGGACGAGCACCCGGCGCACGGCGATCGTCGCCTCGGGATCCGCCCATGCCTCGCGGAGTCTCAGCGACTGGTGCGAGAGGTCGATCCGCAGCGAGTGGAGGAACGCGCTGAACAAGAGCGTGAAGACAAGGAGCAGCGCAAGCTGAAGGAAGAGACGTCCGAGTGTCGCGCTCAGCCTGTGAAACCCGCGCCACGCCTCCATCTGCGGGTGGCGGCGGCGAACGCACCCCATGCCGCACCGAGGGCAGACCACCACCGGCAGCGCGTACACCGGGTCCGGCGCCGCCCGCACGCCGCAGAGTTCCATGCCGCAGGCGGCGCAGGTGTGCGACAGGGGCATTCGATGAGCTTACTGGAGGAATCGCGCCGCGGTTTCACGGTGACGCGAAGACCAGCGAGAGAAGCTCGCCGGAACTGGCGGGCTCGGACTTCGACGCGGCGGCGCGCTGGAGCGCCGCCGCGACCCGGCGAGAGGCCTGGTCGGGCGCTTCGCCCAGCGTGACCAGCGCCGCGATGGCTTCCTCGGCGACCGGGGACGCTGCCCGCGCCCCGGACTTGACTTCGATCCCCGCGAGTTCGTCGGCGGTGAGGAAGGCTTCAACCTTGCCGTGAAGCTCGGCGATGACAGTCTCGGCGAGGCGCTTGCCGATCTCGGGGAGTTCCTTGAGCGCGCCCACGTCGCGCGAGGCGATGGCGCGGGAGATGAGGGCGGGCGAGACGGCCATGGCCCGGAGGGCCTTGCGGGTGCCGATCCCCTTGACCGTGGTCAGGAGTTCAAAGAACGCGCGCTCCTGCACGGAAAGGAACCCGATCAGGCGCGGCGTGAACGAGGCGCCCTGGTTGTGGCTCTCCAGGTACTCGATGGTCGCGAGCGTGACCGCCCCGCCGACCTTGGCGCCGAGCTGGCTCGCCAGGTACGCCGGCACGAGAACCTCGCGCCACACCCCTCCCGTCAGGGACAGGGTGGCCGTGTTCGCTTCCAGCGATTCGAGCGTCCCTGCAATGCGGCAGATCATGCGCGGCACACATTAGCAGCCCGGCCCGGCCGGTGCCCTGATCGGACGGCCAGGGATGCGATCCCGGGGGGGCCAACGCAGCATTGCCCGATGCGGCGTACTCGCGTACCCCCCACCCCCGGGGGTACGAAGAACGGGCAGGAGCCCGCGGCAAGGTCATCGCTGGGGGGGCCCCCCTGCTTGAGCCGATAACGGGGCAGACCATGCCCACGCTTCATGCCGAAGGTCGAGACAGCGCGGCCGGTGCCCGCCCGGACTCCCGAACTCTCCCCGCGGTGCTCATCGGCACTCCCGAAACCGTGCGCGAGTTGATCGGACAGCTCGGGGCGATGGAGACCCCACCCCGGGCGGTCGGCTGTGTGCTGGTCGAGCCGGTCCCGGAGGGGCACCGCCGCCACCCCGTGCTGGGGTCCCTCGATGACCTGCCGGGGATCGTCGCGCGTCTGGGGATCGGCCTGGGGGTGGTGAGCCTGCCGTCGACCATGGCGCCGGCGGTCCGGCGGGTAAGGGCCATGCTGGGGTCGCTCGGGGTGGCGGAGCGCTTCATCCCCCCGATGAGCGAGCTCATGAGCCGCGCACCATCGGCGGTGATCCCGGCTGCCGCGCCCGCGATCGACATGGAGGAGTTGATCGGCCGGACGCCGCACGGCATCGACCGGCGCGCGGTCGCCCGGCTGGTCGAGGGCCGGCGCGTGCTGGTCACGGGCGCGGGCGGCTCCATCGGCTCGGAACTGGTGCGCATCGCGGCGACCTTCAGGCCCGAGCGCATCGTCCTCATGGAGCGGTCGGAGAACGCGCTGTTCGAGATCGACCGCCAGCTGGCCCGCCGATTCCCCGGCGTGGGGCGCGCGGCGGTGCTGCACGACGTCGTCGATGCCGACCGGACGCTCCGGCTGCTGGTCGAGCACCGCCCGCACGTCGTGTTCCATGCGGCGGCGCACAAGCACGTCCCGCTGATGGAGGATCACCCGGCGCACGCCGTCGAGAACAATTTCTTCGGGACCAAGTCGATCGCGGACGCTTCGCTGGCCACCGGCGTCGAGCGGTTCGTGATGATCTCCTCGGACAAGGCCGTGAACCCGCGCTCGGTGATGGGGGCGACCAAGCGCCTGGCCGAGATGTACACGCAGGGGCTGCACGCCCAGAGCCGCGGGTCGATGGGCTCGACGCCGACGGCGTTCTGCATGGTGCGCTTCGGCAATGTGCTGGGCTCGGCGTGCAGCGTGCTGCCGATCTGGACGGGCCAGATCGCCGAGGGCGGGCCGGTGACCGTGACCGATGCGCGGATGACGCGTTACTTCATGACGATCCACGAGGCGGCGGCGCTGGTGATCCAGGCCGCGGCGATGACCCGGGCCGACGCGCCCAGCGCCGGCGTCTTCGTGCTCGACATGGGGGAGCCGGTGCGGATCCTCGACCTGGCGCGACGGGCGGTCGCGGCCAGCGGGTTCGAGCCGGTGGTGCGGGACGGGTCCGGCCCCGCGGCAGCCCCCGCCGAGCCCAACGCCCTCGAAATCCAGCTCACGGGCATCCGTCCAGGTGAAAAACTGCACGAGGAACTGGCGTACGCGGCCGAGCAACTCGCGCCTACGGACCACCCGGGCATCAACCTTTGGATCGAGGATTCCGAGCGACTCCCGAGCATCGCGGCGATGGTGGCCTCGCTCTCGGCGGTCCGATCGTCCCACGACCCGGGAACCGTCATCGAGACGATCGGCCGGTACGTTCCAACCTTGGTTCCACCGGCCCGATCCAAACGGCGTCCGATCGGTGATGCGGAGGCCGCTTGACGCTTAACCGTCCCTGAACGATCATGTGGGCGTGGGCGGACGAGCCCGACCCGCCCTTGGCAAGCGCTTTCTTGCATGATCCGGCCGATCGGGACCAGGCTCAAGGAGTGAGCACCCCATGAGCGAACGCGAGCGGATTCTTCAGGAGACGGCGGCGGTGCGCGACAAGGCCCGGTCGCTGCTTCAGGGTTTGATCGAGGCGAAGTGCGCTTCGGAGCAGCACCTGTCTCAGATCAATCAACTCGACCCGCTCAAGCGGCTCACCGGCTGCTCTTCGATGGACAACGCGATTTCCTCGACGCGCCGGATGATCGACAGCCTCGACCGGGCGATGGAGCAACTGCGGACCGACCTCACGGACGAGGACCTCGCGTTGATGCGGTGAGCGGGGTTGCGGCGCGCGGTCGGAGCGACGGGCGCGGATACAGTGGGCGGCCGTCGCGGACCGTCCCGGGGCGGCTGCTCCCCGGAGGGCCACGTGCCGAGCACCCCCGCGTTGGTCGTGACATTCAAGCGCCTGGACCCCCGCGCGACCGTCCCCACCTACCAAACCCCCGGTTCGGCGGGGATGGACCTTTCGGCCTGCCTCGGGGGCGATGGAGACATCGAGCCGACGCTTGTCCTCGAGCCGGGTCGGATAGCCGTGGTGCCTTGCGGGTTCGCGGTCGCGATCCCCGCCGGGTTCGAGGGGCAGGTCCGGCCAAGATCCGGGCTGGCGTCAAGGCACGGGGTCACGGTGCCCAACGCCCCCGGCACCATCGACAGCGATTACAGGGGCGAGGTGAAGGTCGCGCTCATCAACCATGGGCCGGACCCGTACACGATCACGCAGGGGCAACGGATCGCGCAGCTCGTGATTTCTCCGGTCGTCCGTGCGAACCTGATCGAGGTGGATGAACTCGATGGCACCGCCCGGGGGGCGGGGGGGTTCGGCTCGACCGGGGTGCGCTAGATCGGCCGGTCGGCGGAAGTGGCCGGTCCCGAATCCCCATGAAACGGGCAAGGACACGCTTGCTCGCGCGTCCGGCCGATAGATACTGGACAGAACCGGGATCGGGGGGCGCTTCGTTCGCAATGGCCGCCGTGGGCTCGCGTTAGGCCGTAGCCGACCCAGAGGGTTTGACCATGATCAGCCGCCGGTCGCTGTTCACGACGCCCACCCCACCCGCACTCGGTGCGCCCGCGCGCCCGGCGCAGGGTGCGCCGCGGGCCAAGCGCCCCAGCTCCGGGGGGTCGCTGTTCGCCATCAAGAAGGCCGACTTCGGGTACGAGCAGGCACGGCACCTCCTGTGGCGCGCGGGGTTCGGCGGCACGCCCCAGCAGATCCAGACGCTGGTCGGCTGGGGCCCGGAGAAGTCGGTCGATTACCTCCTCGACCCCGCGGCGATCGACTTCGAGCCGATCAAGGCCGACCTTTTCGACAAGGACATCATGCGGCCGCCGACGCCCGCCGAGCGCGAGGCGTACCGGACGGCCCAGCGCAGCCAGAACGAGGACGAGGTGGCGCGCTTCCGCAAGCTCCGCCAGGACCGCGAGCGTGAGGACCGCGCACAGGTCAACGAGATGCAGAAGTGGTGGCTGCGGCGGATGATCGAGACGCCGCGCCCGCTCGAAGAGAAGATGACGCTCTTCTGGCACGGGCACTTCGCCACCAGCTACCGCACGATCGAGAACAGCTTCCACTGCTTCCTGCAGAACGAGCTCTTCCGCCGGCACGCGGTGGGGAACTTCGCGGACCTGCTCTTTGCGATCATCCGCGACCCGGCGATGATCGCCTACCTCGACAACAACGACTCGCGCAAGGGGCGGGCCAACGAGAACCTCGCGCGCGAGATCATGGAGCTCTTCAGCCTCGGCGTGGGCAACTACACCGAGACGGACATCAAGGAGGGCGCCCGGGCCCTCACGGGCTACACGTTCAGCGACGACGAGTTCACGTTCGCGCGCAACAACCACGACACGGGCACCAAGACCATCCTGGGCCGCACGGGCAAACACGACGGCGACGACTTCGTCCGGACGATCCTCGAGCAGCGGGCCTGCTCGAAGTTCATCTGCCGCAAGCTGTACTCGTTCTTCGTCCGCGACCTCCCCCCCGTCGAGCGGCTTGCGGACAAGGACCTCGACCCCGCGACGGCCAAGGCGATCGCGGGCCTGGCCGAGACCCTGCTGCTGAACAAGTACGAACTGCGCCCGGTGCTCCGAAAGCTCTTTCTGAGCGAGCACTTCTACGACACGCGGATCATGAACGACAAGGTGAAGTCGCCGGTGACGCTGGTCGTCGGCGCCGTCCGGTCCATGCACACGCCGGTGCGGAAGCTCGACATCCTGAACGACGCGCTCGACCTGATGGGCCAGAACCTCTTCTTCCCGCCGAGCGTGAAGGGCTGGGAGGGCGGGCGTTCGTGGATCAACACCTCGACGTTCTTCGTCCGCCAGAACATCCTGGCCTACCTGCTCACGGGCAAGCAGCCGGTCGGGTACGACGCCAACGCCGACCTCGAAAGGTTCGATCCCATGCCCCTGCTGAGCGAACTGGGCAGCGCGGACCCCGCGGCACCGAGCGACCCGAGCCGCGTGGTGGACTATCTCATGCGCCTCACGCTCGGAACAACCTCGCCGTCGGCGCGCGAACCGCTGGTCAAGTTCATGGCCGAGAGCGGCGACCGGGTCAACGCCGACACGGTGACTGCCCTGCTGCTGCTGATCACGTCGATGCCCGAGTACCAGTTGTGCTGAGAGCCCGCACGCCGTCCCGGAGCCGCCGATGACCACCGCCGCCTTCACCCGACGCGAGTTTCTCCACAACGGCCTGGTCATGGCCTCGGCCGCGGTGACCGTGCCCGCGTTCCTGAACGCCTCGGCGCGGGCGATGGTCGCGCCGGCGGGGCTCTCGTCGATCCCGGGCGTGCCCGAGGATCACATCCTCGTGGTGGTGCAGCTCTCGGGGGGCAACGACGGGCTGAACACCGTCGTCCCGTTCGGGCTCGACCAGTACTACAAGGCCCGCCAGGGGATCGCGATCCCGGCGCAGAACGCCCTGCGGCTCTCCAAGGTGGACGGCATCGGCCTGCACCCGCAGATGACGGCCTTCAAGGACCTCTTCGACGACGGGCAGGCGGCGATCGTCCAGGGCGTCGGCTACCCCAACCCCAACCGCTCGCATTTCAAGAGCATGGACATCTGGCACACGGCCGACACGACCGCCACCGGCGACGGCTGGCTGGGCCGGTACTTCGACGCCGAGTGCTGCGGGTACGGCAAGGGCGAGAGCGGCTCGCCGGACGGGAGCGCGCCGCCCCAGGCCGGCGGGCCCCCGGGGATCGCGATCGGCCGCTCGGCGCCCCTGGCGATGCAGGGCCGCTCGATCAAGCCCGTGGCCTTCGAGAGCGCCGAACTCTTCAAATGGAGCGCGCTGGACATCAAGGGCGCCGATTCGCTCCGCGCCCCGTACGACACGATCAGCAAGCGCGAAACGCCGCGCGACGTCGAGCCCGAGTCCAACGCGGCGTTCCTGATCCGCACCAGCCTCGACGCGCAGGTGTCCAGCGACCTGATCCGGCGCGCCGTTGCGCAGCGGTCGAGCGTGCAGTACCCGCAGGGCGACCTGGGCCGCCAGCTCCAGATGATCGCGAGCATGATCAAGGCGGGGCTGAAGACGCGTGTCTACTACGCCACGCACGGCAGCTTCGACACGCACGCCGGCCAGGGCGGCGCGCAGGGGCGGCACGCCAACCTGCTCAACCAGTTCGCCGGCGCGATCAAGGCGTTCTACACGGACCTCCGGCAGCAGGGCAACGACGGACGCGTCCTGACCATGTCCTTCTCGGAGTTCGGCCGGCGCGTCGCGCAGAACGCCAGCCAGGGGACCGACCACGGCACGGCCGCGCCCATGTTCCTCTTCGGCCCGATGGTCAGGGCGGGCGTGCACGGCGAACACCCGTCGCTCACCGACCTCGACCAGGGCGACCTCAAGTACCGCATCGACTTCCGCACGGTGTACGCCGGGATTCTGGGCGACTGGCTCAAGGCCGATGCGAAGACCGTGCTCGAGGGGAACTACAGGCCGATGCCGGTGCTGGCGAAGAAGGCGTGACCACGCCGTAAGCGAGGGCACTGAGCACGCGAAGCAATCGGTTCCCGGATTCGCGCGGCGTGCACGACGGGTAGATCATTCACCGCGGGGGCTCATCTTCTCCAGCGCCTCGAGCCGCTGCCTGTGCGCCGCCCGCTGCGGCTCGAGCTTCGTCAGGGCGGCCAGGTGCCGGCGCGCCGTGTCGAAATCGCGGCGTTGCAGCGCCACCGTCGCCGCCAGTTCGCGGGGCGCGGGGTCGTACGGCGAGACCTGGGTCGCACGCTCGGCCTTCCGCGTGGCTTCTTCCCAGTTGCCCGCTGCGGCATATCGCCTGGCGAGGTCCATCGCGTAGGCGACGCTGTTCTGCTCCCGGGCGTCGAGGTACTCGAGGTGCGGCGCCGCGCGGAGCGGGTCCGGGTCGTCGAGGAACAGCTTCGCCATCAGCCGGTGCGGCATCGGATCGACTGGTCGTGCCGCGGAGTACCGCTTCAGCAGCGGCACCATCGACTCGTCGGGCACGCCGCGCCGGCGCTCAAGTTCCATCGACACGGACAGGCCGAGCACTTCGGGGTGCGCCGGGTGCGCCTGCAGCCAGCGGTTCACCATCTCGGTGGTGGGCTCCGGGGGCTCGTCGGGCAACTCACCGTCGCCGGCCGCGGCACGCGCCTCCTCGCGGAGCAGATCGCCCAGCGTGGGCACGCCCTCGGGGAGCGACATGCCCCAGGAGCGCACCTGGTCGGCCGCCCACGCCCTGAACTCCTCGAGGAACTCGGCCCGCGTGAGGCCGAGCACGCGCTGCATCGCGACCGGCTCGTTCTCTCCCGCGCCGTAGCGGTCCATCAGGTCGAGCGGCGCGCGCGGCCCCCACCGCTCGATCATGAACTCGTACATCCAGTGGCCCTGGGCGTAGGCCAGCCCGCGGTCCTGGCGGCGCTTGGGACGCACGAACGCGACGTTGATCTCTTCGAGGTCGAAGAGCTCGCCGCGTTCCAGCGATCGCGTCAGCAACTGGCAGCGGTCGTAGTTGCGCGGCGCGTCCTCGAGGTACACCGCGGCGGCCTCGGTGAACCAGTGCGGCAGCCGGTTCTTCGTCCGCGCCAGCGTCACCGTGTGCGTGAACTCGTGCTGGAGCACCCGGGCCCAGTCGTAGGGACCGAGGCTCGAGCCGGCGCCGGAGCGCGGCGGCTCCATCGCGACCAGGGGGCCGGTGGAGGCCGCGATCGTGTGAACCGCCGGCATGCCCGTGATCCGCACCGCGAAGGTCTGGTGGTCGGGGAGCAGTTCGATGATGGTCTTCCCCGGCGGGGCATAGTCAATCCCGCCGCGCCCCGAGCCGGTCACCCGCGCGTACAGCCGGTCCAGCACGGGCATCATCTCCGAAGCCATGACCTCGTCGATTCCGGGGCGGCAACGGACGATGAAGTGCTCGCCCTCGAACCGGGCGTAGGTTTGCACGTCGCGCGCGAGCTTCAGGCAGTTGGCCGCGCGGGTGTTGAAGGGGTCGAGCGCCGTCGCCTTCTCGAGAGCCTCGACGGCCTGCTCGTCCCACGCCGCCTGGATGCACAGCAGGCCGAGCTCGACCGCGGGCTCGGGCCAGCCCGGCGCGCGGGCCATCGCCTCGCGGAGCCGTGCCGCGCCCGCGTCGTACTGCCTGCGCTGGGAGAGCACGCGCCCGACTTCGAGGAGCGCCAAGGGCGATCCGGGCCAGGCGCGGTCGAACTCGGTGAGCAGCTGGGCGCTGCGCACGTCGTCGTACTGGCCGGCGGCGCTCGCGGCGCGCACCGCCATGACGGGTTCGGCCCGAGGGAACCGCTCGAGGGCGGACGCGAGGGCCAGTTCGGCCCCGGGCGCGTCGTTCTGCTTGAGTCTCAGGCGAGCGCCGAGGACCGCCCCCTCGAGCGAGCCGGCCCCGCCCAACTCGTCCAGGCGATCGATTATCTGCTGCGCGCGGTCGAAGTCGAACTGGTCCACGGCGATCCGGCCGAGCAGGGCCCACGCCTGGGCGCTCCGCGGGTTGAGCGCGAGCGCCTGCTGGAGGGCCTTGACCGCCTGCTCCGTGTTGTCCTTCTCGTCGAGCAGGCGCGCCTCGGCCAGGGGCGCGCCCGGCTCGAAGCGGTCGAGTCGCTCGCGGGCCCTGGCGAGCATCGACATCATCGCCTTGAAGTCGTCCTGCGCCCGCCGCCCTTCGGCGCCCGCGACCTCGGGCAGCCGCACCCGCAACTGCACCGCCAGCACGCCCTCGACCAGTTCGGCGGCGTTCTGGATCTCGACTTCGTTGAGCGTCGCGTGCACGCCGTCGAGGATCCGGCGCGCTTCATCAGCCCTGCCCAGCGAGAGCAGCGCTTCGGCCCGGATCCGCATCGCGCGGAGCGAGTCAGAGGCCGCCAGCGCCGCGGCGGCTCCGGGTCCGTCGCCGCGCCGCAGCATCGCCTCGGCCCGGTCCTCGATGGCCGCGCCCTCGTCCATGAGCGCCGGCGCGTCGTACTCGCCCGCGGCCAGCGCCGCCCGGGCGGCCAGCGCCGGCGTCGAGAGGTCGCTCTCCTCCCAGAGCCCGTGCCGCACGCGCAGCTCGCGCCGTTCCTCGGCCGAGAGGTACGGCGCCTCGATGAGCTGCACCAGGGCAGGGGACGGCTCGGGGCCCTTAGGCTCCTGGGCGAGCCCGGACCGGGCCAGCCCGGCGAGCAGCATCAGCGCGCACACGCGGCTTGCGGCGCGTCCAGCCCGGCGCGTCTTCATCACGTTCCGTCGTGCCACACGCCACCCCGCCGTCGCGGCCGCGAAATCCCGCCGCGGCAGCAAAGCCTGACGATCTTGAAACGCCGCGCAGAGCCCGCGCGACGCGCCACCGGTCCTTAACTTCGGCCCCGGCCGCCGGGGCACTCAATTGATTCGCCCGCGCCGGGCCGTCGGGTTCGCGCGTTCGCACGGTTCCCGGACCGCGTGTTACCGGCCCGCGGCCTGCCGGAAATCCATCACCGTCCCGTCCCAGCCCTCCGACGCCGGGGGGGTCGAGGTGTCGAGCACGATCGGGCTGATCGCTTCGTTGAGCTTCACGTTGATCAGCCGCACCACCGACACGTCCCCCTCTTCGCCCGGCTCGGGGCTCCGCGCCACGGTCCGGGCCATGCGCGGCAGCAGACGCCCGTCTTCCTTCTTCGGGTCCGCGCGGTACCAGAGGCGGATCTCCTCGAACTTGTCGAGGTCCGGCCGGTCGGCGCGCGGCACGAGCCTGAGTTGGTACGAGCCCTTCACGAGCGGTAGTTGCTTCTCCGCCACGCCCTCCTCGGCGGGGAGCAATTCGGCGGTGTAGCGAGCCAGGATGTCGTCGCGCTTCTGCCCGATCGGGATCGGGAAGGGGCCCTCGCCGATGCGGAGCGGGTCGAACTTCTCGCCCGGGGGCACGACCTGCTTCTTGGTGAATCGTTTCTCGCGGGTGTTCTTGTCGAGGAGCCACTGGCCGTCGAAGACGTAGCTGCGCGGCGCATCGTCCACGGTGCCGTCGGAGCGCACGAAGGTGTAGAACTCGATCGCGAAGCGGCGGTCCTGGCCCTGGCTGCGGAAGAACAGCTTGCCGGAGCGGGTCTCCCTGGCATCGACGGTGGCGATGGTCTTGTCGTAGACGATGTCCGCCGTGAGCGAACGCATGCCGCGGTCCGCGTCTTCGAGCGCCTTGAGCAGGTCCTCGGCGCTGGCGAACTCGCCCTGCGGCACGGGCTTCGCGCCGGACTTCACGACGATGGGCGGGAATTCCTGCGCCGGCGTCGTGATGCGCTGCTCGGCCGGGGGCTGCGCCGGGGCTTCTTCGGGGGGCGGCTGGGCGCTGCCGGCGATCAGCGCGAGAGCCGCGGCCGTCATCGGGGCGCGAGCGACGAGAATCGTCCAGAGCATGCTCATGACCGCTCCTGCTTGGGGCCGTGCGCACCATAGCACGCCGACCCGTTCCTGGTTAGACGCCCCGGTCGCTTCCGGGTGCCGCGCCGGCGCCCGCCGCACGCCGGGACCGCGGCGCGCCCTGAGGCCATCCGGTCCACCCGGCGTAGCGGCGCTCGAGGTCGCGTGCGATCTCGTCGGGCTTCATCTCGCCCGGAGCGTAACGGATGACCGGCATGATGCGTACGCGGGCGCGGCTCGGCTTGATCAGGCTTCCCCACGCCGAATCCGCCGGCGGCGTTCCCTCGATCACGATGGGCAGAACGGGCGCACCGGTCTTCGCGATGATCAGCCCGACGCCGGGGATGAAGGGGAGGAGCGTCCGCGCCGGCCGCTCGATCCCGCCCTCGGGAAAAATCCCCACCGCCGACCCCGCGGCGACCGCCCGCATCGCCGCCCGTGCCGAGGCCAGCTCGCGCCCGCTTCCGGCGACTGGGATCACGTCGAGCCACTCCCACAGGCCGCGGAGCGCCGGGATCATCATCGATTCCATCATCATCCAGCGGACGTAAAAGGGCAGCGCGGCCTGGATCACGAGCGGGTCGACCCCGGCCGTGTGGTTGGCGACGATGAGAAGGCCGCCCTCGCGGGACTCGGGAATGTTCTCTCGCCCCTCGACGCGGAGCCGGTGGAGCACGCGGCAATAGACGCCGCTCACCAGCGCTGCCAGCCCGGTCAGCACGTCCTCGCGCGGCCCGCGCGTGACCGCGCGGGAAATCGCCGCGAGGCACGCGGCGACGAGCATCCCTGCCAGCGCCCACCAGACGAGGTCCACGGGCCAATGCTATCGCCCGGCGCCGGGCCGCTCATTGAATCTTGGCCTCGTACGCCGCGGGGTCTTCGAGGAACTTGCCCAGGCAGTGCCGGCAGCAGAAGCCCACGACCCGCTCCTTGTGCACGAGCAGGAACGACGTGCTCACGGCCTCGCCGGAGACGGGGCAGACGGCGTTCACGGGCTTGAGCGAGGTCGGCGCGGCGGGCGGCGCGCCCGGCACGGGCGCATCGCTGGTCAGCTTGATCTCCTGCTCGCTCTCGATTGCCGCGGCAAGGGTCGGCTCGCCGAGATCGATCGTCAGGCCGGGCCGTGCAGCGCGGAGCGATGCCGCGCCCTCAGTGCTGACGCCGGAGTTCCACAGGTAGATGCGCTGCAGGCTTTCGATCGAGGCGATCGCGTCCATCGACGCGTCGCCGAGGCGCGTCCGCGTCAGCACCAGTTCCTCGAGCGCGGGATGATCCTTCAGAGCGGCGACGCCGTCCGTGGTCACCGCCGTCGCGGAAAGGTCAAGCATTCGCAACCGCGGCATCTGGGCGCAGAGCGCGGCGAGCGCATCCCCCACCGCGCACCGCGCAGCGCTCAACTCGGCGATGTTGGCGAGCAGCGGGTGCAGCATCGACACCGCGTCGGGCTCGCTCAGTCCGGGCGCGACGCCGAGGTCGATGGCCAGGAGCGGCGAACCGGCCGCGATGGGCGCGACGTGCACGAACTTGGCGCGAAGCGCGGCGATCGCCGAAGCGTCGGGCTCGCGGGGCCCGGAGGGTGGCGCGGTGGCCGCGGCCGTGTCGTCCAGAGAAGTCTCGGCCGGGATTGCCGCGTCGTTCGTGAGTTTGCCGGCCGGCGGATCGTCCTCCATGGCGGCCCCGCCCGCGATCCAGTCCTCGATCGCCTTGATTTCCGCCTCGCTGAGGCGAGCCTTGCCCTCGGGGGGCATGCACTCGTCATCACTCTCATCGAGACGCACGCGGCGGACGATCTCGCTGACGGCGGGGTTGCCCGCGATGACGATCGGCCCGAAATCTCCGCCGCGCCGGATGTCGTCGGGCGTGTGCAGCCGCAGGCCGCCCTTGCGCTTCTCGGGCCCGTGGCACGAGTAGCACCGCTGCTCGAGGATCGGGCGGACGGCTCGGACAAACTGGCTGGGCTCTGCCCCGGCCGTGGGCGTCTCGGGCGCGGCAGCGGCATCGACCGGCGCGGGCTCGGATCCCTTGCTCGCGAGCGGCTCCTTCTCGAACGGCGCCCAGAGGTAGTTCTCGCCGTGCGTGACCGCCGCGCCCTTGTGCCCGGCGATGACGACCGCCCCCGTCGCGACCGCGAGCATGGCGAAGTACGCGCCGCGGGCCCCGGCCCGCTGCTGCACCACCGCCGCGACCACGCACGCCAGGGCGGCGCCGATCCCGAGGATCCGGTGCAGGTCAACGAGGTCGCCCCCGAACTCGCCGGAGCGCCCGAGCACGAAGCCCGTCCCCGCGGCACCCGCCGCCGAGAGCGCGACGAGCCAGGCCAGGGGCGAGCGGACCTCAGGGGCGAGCTGTCGCCGGCGGACGGCCGCGAAAGCCTCCAGCGCGACCAGTGCGATGAGCAAGCCGATCGGGGCGTGGAGCACCATGGGGTGCAGGCGGCCGAAGAACTCGACGAGAGGGGACATCGGTGAGAGTCTATCTACGCCACGATCTCGCTCACCACCCTCCCGAACACATCCGTCAGCCTGTAGTCCCTCCCCTGGTGCCGGTAGATGAGCTTCTCGTGGCTCATCCCCATCAGGTGCAGGAGCGTCGCGTCCAGGTCGTGGACCTCGCAGCGGTTCTCGACAATGTTGTACGAGTAATCGTCTGTCTTGCCGTAGGAGATGCCGGGCTTGATGCCGCCGCCGGCGCACCAGACGGTGAAGCAGCGCGGGTGGTGGTCGCGCCCGTAGTTCTTGTCGGTGAGCGTGCCCTGGCTGTAGACGGTGCGCCCGAACTCGCCGGCCCAGAGGATCAGCGTGTCGTCGAGCATGCCGCGGCGCTTCAAGTCCTTGATCAGGGCCGCCTGGGGCTGGTCCACGGCGCCGCACTGGGCCTTGAGCTCGCCGGGCAGGTTGTTGTGCTGGTCCCAGCCGCGCATGTAGAGCTGGATGAAGCGCACGCCGCGCTCGGCGAGGCGCCGGGCGAGAAGGCAGTTGGCGGCGAACGTGCCGGGCTTTGTGACGTCGGGCCCGTACATGTTCAGCGTCTCCTCGTCCTCGGTCGAGAAGTCGGAGAGCTCGGGCACGGACATCTGCATGCGGTAGGCCATCTCGTACTGGGCGATCCGGGCGCGGACCTCGGGGTCGAGGGACCGCTCCATCTCGAGCGCGTTCATCTCGCCGACCAGGTCGAGCATGCGGCGGCGGTCGGCGCGGGCGACGCCCTCGGGGTCCTTGAGGAACAGCACCGGGTCGCCCGCCGAGCGCATCTTGCACCCCTGGTGCTCGCTGGGCAGGAAGCCCGAGCCCCAGAAGCGTGCCGCGAGGGCCTGCATGTTGCCGAGGCCCTGCGTGATCAGCACCACGAACGAGGGCAGGTTGTCGTTCATGCTCCCCAGACCGTAACTGACCCACGCCCCGAACGACGGGCGGCCGGGCTGCTGGTTGCCGGTCTGGAAGAACGTGATCCCCGGCTCGTGGTTGATCGCCTCGGTGTGCATCGAATGGATGAAGCAGATTTCGTTCGCGACCGAGCCGGTGTGGGGCATGAGCTCGCTGACCCACGCGCCGTCCTGGTTGTTGGCGTAGCGGGTGAACTTGAAGATGGAGGGAGCGACGGGGAAGCGGGCCTGGCCGCTGGTCATCCCGGTCAGGCGCTGGCCCTTGCGGATCGAGTCGGGGAGGTCCTGGTTGAAGCGGTGGCGCAGGCCGGGCTTGTAGTCGTACAGGTCGAGCTGGCTGGGCGCACCCTCCATGTGCATGTAGATGACGCGCTTGGCCTTGGGAGCGAAGTGCGGGGAGCGGACGAGCGAAAGCCCCGCCCCCCCTTTGGCCGCGATGTCGCCGGCGGCGTCGCCGGGATCGGCCTTCAGGAGCGAGGCAAGGGCGAGTGCGCCGAGGCCGCCGCTGACCGATCGCGCAGCCGCGCCGAAAAAACGCCGGCGGGTCAGATCGAGGTAGTGTTCTTCGAGAGGGTGCATGGTTATCTCAAATATCGCTGGGTGAATTCAGATTGGGGCAATTCGGACACGCTCGGCAGGTTTCCACAATCTCGCTCGGTGTCAGGTCGGTGAGACGAGTTACCTCCTTCAGATTGCCCCCGTTCACCCAGCCGTTCCATTCGTAGTTGATGTCCAAGCACTTGCCCTCGGCGATACTCCGCTTGTAGAGCGGGCAATACCAATCGTTCTTGCCCGGTTTCGCTTCCATGCGCTAGTGCTGCGTCGTTACCTCGTACAGGTTCATCACCGCCGAAGCCACCATCGTCCACGCCGCGAGTTCTGATTTCTCCACCTTGTCGCTGATCGGCGCCTCGCCCCGCTGGAGCATCGCCTCCGCGTCGGCGGGCGCATCCCTGTACCGCTCGCGGAACGCGGCGAGGGCTTCGAGGAGCGCCTCACGCTCCTTGGCCTCGGGCGCTCGCGAGGCGCAGCGCTTCATCAGCGATTCGAGGCGCTTCGCGTCGTCGCCGGGCTCGAGCAGCGTCCGCTCGGCCAGCTTCCGCGCCGCCTCGGCGAACTGCTCATCGTTCCAGAGCACCAGCGCCTGGAGCGGCGTGCTCGTGCTCGCGCGCCGGATCGTGCAGAACTCGCGGGTCGGGGCGTCGAACGTGAGCATCGACGGCGGCGGCGCGGCACGCTTCCAATAGGTGTACATGCTCCGCCGGTACAGGTCCTCCCCCTCGCCGCGCTTGAACTCGCGCGTGTTGGACTGGATCATCGCGACTTCTTTCCAGAGCCCGTCGGGCTGGTAAGGCTTCACGGACGGCCCGCCCATCTTCTCGACCAGAAGCCCCGACACGTACAGGGCCTGGTCGCGCGTCTGCTCGGCCGTGAGCCTGCGGCGCGGGAAGTACGCCAGCAGCCGGTTGCCCGGGTCGCGGTCGCGCAGCTCGGGCCGAACCCTTGAACTCTGGCGGTACGTCGCGCTGGTCACGATGCGCGTGACCATCGCCTTGACGTCCCACCCGCTCTCGCGGAACTCGACCGCGAGCCGGTCGAGCAGTTCGGGGTGGCTCGGCCACTCGCCCTGGTAGCCGAAGTCCTCGGTCGTCGCGACGATCCCCGTGCCGAAGAATTGCTCCCAGAGCCGGTTCACCGCGACCCGCGCCAGGAGCGGGTTGTCGGGCGACACGAGCCAGGTGGCCAGGCCCAGCCGGTCCTTCGGCGCCTCCGGCGGGAGCGTCCCGAGGAACTTCGGGACCTCGCGCGGGACCGGGCGCGACTTGTCCGCGTGGTCGTATTGCCCGCGTGTGAGCACGAACGTCTCGCGCGGCTTTTCCAGTTCCTTCATCACCATCGTGCGCGGGACCTTCGCGTTGAGGTCGTCCAACTCCTTCTGCGTCGCGGCGATGGCACGCTCGGTCTCGCGGTAGCGCGGCAGGAACTTCACGCGCCACGATCGCTCCAGGCGCGTCTCGGTTTCGTCGTCGAGCATCGCCGGGGCGAGGATCCCCGCCGCGAGGTCGCCCGTGAGCTCGTCCTCACCGGGGATCGAACGCCAGTAGTACCCGGCCGGGCCGCCGGTGTTCACGATTTTCAACACGACGGTGTTGGGGCCGGGCCTGAGCCGGATGGTCGCCTTGTCCTGGTCGGGCATCACCCCGCGCTCGGTCCGGCGTTCGGCGGCCACCTCCCCGTTCACGAAAAGCCTGAACCCGTCGTCACTCCCGAGCGACACGGCCAGCTCGCGCGCAGTCGGCGAGAAGATCGTTCGCCCGACGCAAAAGACGTTCCGGCCGGCGGCGAGCGCGACCGTCCGCTCGTCCACAAGGCTCCCGTCGAAGCGCCAGTACTGGTTGCCGAAGCCGAAGTTCCGCGCGAAGTCCAGCCGCGTGCCCTCTTCGGGCCCGAATCCTTTTTCGTACATCTGCGCGGGCGGTTCCTGGCTCGGAAAGGGGCCGGTCACGTACCAGTGCCCGGCGGTTGAGGGGAGGCGGGCGAGGCCCGGGTCGTTGATCGCCGCGGCACCGATCCTCACGCGGGCGACGTTGTGGTACTCGTAGATCGAGGCGCACCGCACCTTCACGCGCAGCTCGGTCCCGCCCTCGTACCCGAAGGGCTCGTCGGCCATCAGCAGCGCGACACGCCCGCCCGGCTTCTGATGTCCGGCGAGCGCCCAGCCCCGCTTCTCGTCGTTGTCGGGCAGCGTGGCGATGTCGAAGTCGCCGTCGGTCTGCGTGATGTTGGCCCACACCCAGCCGAACTTGAGCTCTTTCCGCCGCAACGGATCGGCGACCGACACCGCCTCGACCCGCACGCCGGTGACCACCGCGTTGCCGTTGCTGAACCGCCCGATCTTCCCCTTCACGCTCTCGTCGGTCAGCACTTCCAGAGAGATCAGACGCAGTTCATTCTCACCCGTTCCCTCGAGCCGGCAGGTGATCTCGTACTCGTCCTTCTTCGGATTCTCGCCGCTCGCCAGCACCGAGCCGTCGGGCTGGACGGTCAGGGTCGATCCGCCCGTGGACGCGGCGGCGACGGTCTGGACCGCCGCCCATGCCACGCCGCTCTCGCGCTCGAGATCGCTGAAGAACTGGCGCCGCTGCTCCTCCTCCTCGGGGGTGCGCTGCTCGAGCGAGCCCTTGAGCGATGCGATCGCGCCCGCCAGCTCGGCTCGCCTGGCCTTCTGCTCCGGCGTCGGCACCTCCAGGAACGGCTCGTGGGCGCGGTCCACATCCTGAGTCTGCGAGTACAGCCCCGGTTCCTCGATCGAGTTGAAGAACGCGTAGAGGGAGTAGAAGTCCTCCATCGTCACCGGGTCAAACTTGTGGTCGTGGCAGCGGGCGCAGCCGACCGTCATGCCCAGGAACACCGACCCCGTAGTCGCGACGCGGTCCACCACGTACTCGACCTTGTACTCCTCGTCGATCGCCCCGCCCTCGTCCGTGGTCACGTGGTTGCGGTTGAAGCCGCTGGCGATCTTGCGCTGGACCTGCTCCTCCTCGCTGCCGCCCGCGATCAGGTCCCCGGCGATCTGCTCGACGACGAACCGGTCGAAGGGCATGTTGTCGCGGTAGGCGCGGAGCACCCAGTCGCGCCACGGCCAGATCTGCCGCCCGGCGTCCATGTGGATCCCGCAGGTGTCCGCGTAACGGGCCTGGTCGAGCCACGGGACCGTCATGTTCTCGGCGTAGCGGGTCCGGTACGGCTCGGCCGTGAGCAGCCTCTCGACCCACCGCTCGTAGGCATCAGGGCTCTCGTCCCTGAGAAACTCGTCGAGTTCCGCCGGCGACGGCGGCAGCCCCGTCAGGTCGAGGAACAGCCGGCGCAGCAGCGTCGCCCGGTCGGCCTCGGGCGACGGCTCGATGTTCCCGGCTTCGAGCGACGCGAGCACGAAGCGGTCGATCTCGCCGCGGCACCATTGCTCGTTGCGAACGGAGGGCGCCGCGGATTTCCGCGGCGGTACGAACGCCCAGTGCGGCTCGTATTCCGCGCCCGCGTCAATCCACGCGCGGACGAGCGAGATCTCCTCCTTCGACAGCGGCCGCTTGTTGCTGTCGGGCGGGGGCATGACCATCTCGGGGTCCGTCGAGGTCATCCGCCGCAGGATTTCGCTCGCTTCGCTGTCGCCCGGGACGATCGGCGCCGCGCCATCGCGCAGCGCGGTCGCGGATGCCCGCTCATCGAGCCGAAGTTCTGCCGCGCGGGTGTTGGCGTCCGGTCCGTGGCACTTGAAGCAGCGGTCTGAGAGCAGGGGACGGATGTCCCGTCCGAAGCGGACCGCGTGCGCGTCGGGCCCCGTCTCAGAGGCCGGAACAGATCCGGATGCCGGCCCGCGCGAGTGCCCGGCGCCGACGGTCCAGAGCGCCAGCCCGGCCAAGGAAATGCCCGCGATGAACGCCGCGCCGAAGCGCCGGTCGCGATCCCGCACTCGTCACCTCCGCTGCGCCGGGTTCAGCCCGACCCGGCCCGAATATACCGCGCCTGGATCGGCCGGAGGCCGCGAAATCCGGACAGGCGAGATGTCCGTTCCCAAGCGGGACGGCCAGATGGTGAATCGTCTTCATCTCCCCGCTCGGCCCCCGTTCGGATATGCTCCCGCCCCATGCTGGCCCGCCTCCAGAGCTTTCTCCTGCAAGGGATCGACGCCCTCCCGTGCGAGGTCGAGGTCGATCTCAACGAGTTTGCGCTCCCCGGCCAGCGCGACACCGTCGTCGGGCTCCCCGATGCGGGCGTCAAGGAGGCCCTCGAGCGCGTGCGCTCGGCGGTCGTCAACAGCGGCTACGCGGCACCTGGCGGCCGGCTGCTCATCAACCTCGCCCCCGCCGACATCCGCAAGGAAGGTCCGGTCTACGACCTTCCCATCGCCGTCGGCATGCTGATCACCCAGGGCGTGATCCTCGCCGAGCCGCTGCCGGGATCTGACACGCCCGACCATCGCGCGCTGCTCATCGCCGGGGAGCTCGCGCTCGACGGGCGGGTGCGGCCGATCAAGGGCGTGATCGCGCTGGCGGCGCTCGCGAAGGCCCGGGGCGCCACGGGCGTGATCGTCCCGGCCGACAACGCCGAAGAGGCCGCCGTCGTCGAGGGGCTCGACGTGCTCGGCGTGCGCACGCTCTCGGAAGTCGTCGGCCTCCTGCGGGGCGAGATCGAGCCCTCCCCCGCTCCCACGCCCGATGTTTCGGGCCTGCTCCGCGCGGCGCCGGTGGCGGTGGACTTTGCCGATGTGCGCGGGCAGGAGGCGGTCAAGCGGGCCATCACGGTCGCCGCGGCGGGGGCGCACAATCTTCTGGAGTTGTGGTCAAGTGGCCGTCACGGTTGTCTCCGCGAGAGGGTGAAGAAGCACTCCGTTTCTTTCCATTTGAGCGCAATCAGCGCCGCGTAGTCGCATCAGAGATTCAGACTGATCGAGATCCTCGCCGTTCGTAATTCGGACGGGTAGGATAATTCCTACCTTGCAGTAACGGCTGGGCTCGGCACTGAACTCGGGCCGCTCGATTCTCGTCCAACAGAATGTCAAACTGGGCAAATTCCTGTCGCGAAAGGCTGTCAAATGTCATTCCAAATGCGCAGGGGCAGCCCCACGAAGGCCACCGCGTCACGGCCTCGGGTACCCCGGACGAACGAGAAGGGAACGCTCATGCCGGCCGATACGCTGACCGATCCTCGGGTCATGGAGTTGTCACTGCCAAGACTGACATCCGAGCAGGGTCGATTCCTAAAGGAAGTGGGAACTGCCGGAATCTCAAAGATCGGGGCTGCGGTGTTCGAGTACATCGCTGCGTGTCAGGCCCGAGACAAGAATCTCAAGAAGGTCCGAGATCGGGTCGAGGGTTCCATCGCTGAGCTAGGCGAATCCGCCTTGACGTATTTGCGGGGTCGCTTGGACGATGTGGAGACCCAGTTCGGACTTTAACCGGTAAAGTCGGGCGGAGAATCGGCATCGCGCGCGCGGGTGTGCTAACGTACGCCCGACATGTCTGTGGACATTCCAGATGAGAATGACCCGCATGATTGCTGGAGCCGAGCCATGCAGTTGCTCGGCGAAGTGGCTGGTGCGAGGCGGTACGCGGACTGGGGATTGTCCCCTCATGACCTTGAGGACCTGAAGCAGTCCACGGCGCTCACTCTAATCGAGTTAGCATCAAGGGACGCTGCGATTGCCGATCTCCTGAACGACGGGGAGAGCGCAAGAGCCTTTGTTGCGCGATGCTTTTTGAATCGAGCCCGCGAACTCGTTCGCGATCACGTCAGGAGGCGGCAGTTCCCTTTAGAGGCGGAATCGGTCGAACTCGAGGTTGATCTGGACATTGCTGGGGTGGACATCGGCCGGCTGGACGCCTTGGCGGGGTCAAATCCATCGATCGCACTAACCTTGGAGGTCCTGAAGGGACACACCTCGCTTGACGCCTACGCAGTTCGAGAAGGCATTTCCTTGCGGACGGCGCAGCGTCGTATGAACCAGGGCGTGGCTCTGCTGCGGGCAGCGCTATCGCTGGAAGCCTGACCGTTCGGTCGAGACGTCTAGGGCTCGCGGCCCATTCGGCGCTGTTGTGCTCCCATACCCCTCTCGATACACTCTTTCTTCACATTTCTCCGGCGGAATGGGGGTGGTGCTGATGGACTGGCCGACCTTCTTGAAACTCCGGGCTCAGCGGGATATCCGGAAGTGGTATGACCGGCTGGCGAGGCAGGCCGCTGATCGTCAGACGCGGTTCCGACAACGCTTCAAGAACTGGGAACGGCGTAAGCCATTCTTGGAGTCACTGAAAAGGCGATCGGAAGCTGCGCATACGCAAGGCCTCATCTCGATGATCCAACTCGGTGAATTTCACCGGTCATACCTTCGCGACTACTTCGAACTGTTCGCCTGCGATCACTTCAACGCAAAGTCTGTCCAAAAGGGCTTCGAGACTCCGCAGCGCATGCTGGAATTCCTTTGTGCGCAAGAAGAGATCATCTCCCTGGTGGAAGCGTTGGACTTGGAAGACTTCGAGCATTGAGTGAGCGGACGACTCCGCGTCTGGGAACGCAGACCTGAGATTTCGCGTGCGATGCTGGCGGGGGCCCCGCTCGGCGTCGAGCGGGCTCGGCCTCACGCAGGCAAGGAGGCCCGCGATTGGCAGACCAGACCCTCGTCCCCTTCGGCTTCTACCACCCGCGGCTGGACCGCAAGCTATCCCGGGCGCCGCGACCGGACGAGGTCTCCGTCAGGGCCGCGGTCTACGTGCGCATGTCCACGGACCACCAGCAGTACTCCACCCAGAACCAGATGGATGCGCTGGCCATCCACGCGGCCAAGCACCGCTACACGATCGTCCGCACCTACGCCGACGAGGGCCGCAGCGGCCTGACCACGCACAACCGGGCCGGCCTGTGCGATCTGTTCTCCGACATCACCAGCGGCCGGGCCGACTACCAGGTCATCCTCGTCTACGACGTGAGCCGGTGGGGCCGCTTCCAGGACTGCGACGAGAGCGCCTGCTACGAGTTCCTGTGCCGCCGCGCCGGCATCCGCGTCGAGTACTGCGCCGAGCCCTTCGTCAACGACGGCACGCCGATGTCATCGATCGTGAAGGGGCTCAAGCGCCTGATGGCCGCCGAGTACAGCCGCGAGCTCTCGGTGAAGGTGTTCGCGGGGCAGTCCCGGATGGTCCGGATGGGCTTCGTGCAGGGCGGGTGCCCGGCGTACGGGCTCCGGCGCCTGGTCGTTGACGAGACCGGCAAGCCCCGGGGCGTCATGCGGGCCGGGCATCGGAAGTTCGTGCACACCGACCGCACCGTGCTCGTGCCGGGCCCCAAGGACGAGATCGCCGTCGTGCGCTGGATCTTCAGGCGCGCCGCGGCGGGCAAGGGCCCCACCGCCATCGCGGCCGAGCTCAACGCCCGCGGCGTGCCCAGGCCGGGCAAGTCGGGCTGGACGTTCCAGTACGTGAGCGCGATGCTCGGGAACGAGAAGTACATCGGGAACCTGGTCTACAACAAGGTCTCGACGAAGCTGCGGGCGCGCCGCCGGACCCGCAACCCGCCCGCCGAGTGGGTGCGGTGCGACGGGGCCTTCCCCGCGATCGTGGACCCCGAACTGTTCCGCCGAGCGCAGAACCGCATCCGCACCTGGCCGACCCGGATGTCCGACCCGGCGGCGCTCGCCCTGCTCAAGGACCTGCTCGCCCGGCGCGGCAGGCTGACCGCCGACATGATCGACGCCGAGGACGGCATGCCGTGCTACGGGTTCTACCGGGTGCGCTTCGGGAGCCTGTCGGAGGCGTACCGGCGGATCGGGTACTGGCCGTCGAGCACCGAGGACGCCGGGCGGCACTACTCGGCCCGCGTGCGCTGGGTGCGCCGCGTGCGCGCGGACATGATCGGGCACCTTCGGGGCCGGGGCGCTCGGGCCGACCTCGTCTCGCGGTCGGTGATTCTCATCAACGGCCTCGTGCGGGTCGGCGTCGCGTTCGGCCTCCAGAGGACCCGCCGCGGCAAGCCCTGCTGGGCCGTCCAACTGCACGTCGCGACCCCGGTGGACTGGACGCTGGTGCCGCATCTGAGCACCGCCGAGGACCGCATCGTGGGGTACTCGCTGGCCGCGGGCACGGCCCACAGCATGCTGATCGGCGTGCCGTACCGGCGGGACCGTGAGCGGCACGAGGCGACGGGCTACGAACCCCTGCTGGACCTCGTGCTCGCGCGCTCGGGCGTGCCGGGCTGACGTGCCCGGGGCAGCAGCCGGAACACGCCCCATGAAACCGACCGAACGCGAAGTGCAGTCCGCGCGCCGGCTCGCCGACGCGGTGCTCGAACTCCTGCTGGCCCACGAAGAGGGCGCCGAGCAGCGGAGGGCCGAGCGCGAGCGGCAGAAGTCGCGTCGCCTCGAACAGCCCGGCATGAGCGACCGCCCCCCGATCCCGCCGGGCCTGCTCACGCAGCACGACGCCGCTGAGTACCTGTCGGTGTCGGTCGGCACGCTGTTCAACCGGACCGTGCCGCGCGGGCCCATCCCGGTGGTCAGGATCGGCGCGGCGGTGCGCTACCGGCTGGCCGACCTGGAGGCGTTCGCCGCCTCCCGCGCCGAGGCCAGCGCGCGAAAGGCACCCTGCTCCTTGCTGGCAGCACCGCAAATGGTCTGATAGACTGGCCTCAGGTCCACTATTCAACTGGGGGTACACATGATTGTCCGTTCTTGTGTCTTGATGCTGGCGTTGCTCAGCGTGTTTGCAGCCGGATGTTCGATTTTCGACATCGAACCTCCGGAGCCACTTCCGGTTCAGGCGATTCTTGAAAGCGGCCAAGGAGCGCCGGAGGCAATGGGCTTGCCGGTTGGCACGCGGATTACCGAAGTCGGACTTTTGCCCGCTCAGGACGTGATGCACCCGGGGCGTGTCGCAATTTCGTGCAGGTTCGTTCACGACACGACACCTGCACCCGGGATCGCGGCGATCTACACGGCCGAGGACGGCTTATTCATTGAGCGATTCAACCCCAGCGTGCTCACTCGCGCAGGACAGATCCGGGTCCTTCCGCGATTGTCTTACCGCGAGGATGTCGTGTGCTTTGCGATCCGAGGCGGCAGGGATATCGACGACGGCATTTGGACTACCCGCCCGACGCCGGGCAATCGAATCCGCCAGGGCACCCCGTTTGGATCGCTCGATCGAGATGGTGTGTTGGTGTTCCATTCGGTGCACACCGCGGATGCATGGGAGCTGCGGACTGACAATGGGGCGCTGAGCGGCGCATCTCAAGTTGTCCTCAGTTCATCCGCACCCGCGCCGCTGCCTGCTCCGCAAACCGGCGCCGACGGGTTCTTCGAAAGGATCGCCACACCCCAGGTTGACTTCGGGGTGGCGGCCTTTCTCAGTGATTTGCACGGAGGGAGCGGCCTGCGGCGGCAGGGCGTGTTCGTATTGACAGCACCGAACACGGTCAGGTGCCTGGCCGACCTTGGGAGCACCGCGCCCGGGACTAATCCGCCCGCGACGTTCACAAACTTTCATGTGGGATCGTCGGCGACTGATCCGGTCTTGAGTCCTTCCTGCCAGGGCGGTCGCGTTGCGTTTGTCGCCGAGACTGGCACCTCCAAGGGCGTTTTCACCTGCACCACCGGCGGCGGACCGATTGTGGTTGCGGCGAACACCAGCACGCCGATTCCGCGCCGCCCCTCGGAGAGGTTTGTGGGCTTCGGACCCCAGACTGCAACCAACGGAAGCACGGTCGCGTTTATCGGCTTCGCCTCAACGTCCGCGCGCACAGCCACCGGAATCTACACCTATAACGCTATCGATCATCAGCTTCGACGAGTCGTCGATCTGAACCCGGCGCACTACCAGTTCCCGGGTGGCAGAACGCCGGTTGAGTTGTCGATAGGCGCCGAAGCTATTTCGGGCGCGCGGATCGTTTTTGGGGCTCGGTTTGAAGACGGAAGCACGGGTGTGTACATCATGCCATTCTGGGCTTCGCCCGTCGGTGACCCGCCGAGGCGAGAGTTCGATTGGCAAATCAGGCTCTCGTCGTCCAGTCCGATTCAACCGGCCCCTTGAAGCCTCAGTGAGGATTCTCCTCAAGACGGACGTTCCATTCTGTGAAAATGTAGCTGACAATACATCATGTCCGAGTGTGCTATACTCCGCCGGCACGGAGGCCGCTCATGGACATCGAACTCCGCCCGATCGACAGCGTCACGCCCTACGACCGCAACCCCCGCGTCAACGACGGCGCGGTCGATGCCGTCGCCGCGTCGCTCAAGGAATTCGGCTTCAGGCAGCCGCTCGTCGTGGACGCCGAGGGCGTGATCGTCGTCGGCCACACGCGCTGGAAGGCCGCCAAGAAGCTGGGCCTGGCGCAGGTGCCGGTGCACGTCGCGAGGGAACTGACGCCGGCGCAGGCGCGGGCGTACCGCATCGCGGACAACCAGACGGGGTCCATCGCTACGTTCGACATGGACCTGCTGCCCGTCGAGATCGCGGGCCTGGACGACATGGGCTTCGACATTGGTCTGCTCGGGTTCAGCGACGAGCAGATGGCCGAGATCATGGCGCCCAAGGGCACGCCCGGCCTGACCGACCCCGACGACATCCCCGAGCCGCCCGACGAGGCCGAGACCAAGCCCGGCGACCTGTGGGTGCTGGGCGAGCACCGGCTGCTTTGCGGTGACTCGTCCAGCGCCTCCGATCTGGACCGCCTGCTCGACGGCGCGGTCATCCATCTCGCCAACACCGACCCGCCTTACAACGTCAACGTCGAGCCGCGCTCGAACAACGCGCGGGCCGCGGGCTCCAAGGCGCTGCCCGCCGTCGCCCGCGGCAAGGCGCACCTCCAGGGCTTCGACGACGCCCGCCAGGGCAAGCCCAGGCCCACCACCGCCAAGCTGCGGGCCAAGGACCGCGTGCTGGCCAACGACTTCATGTCCGACGCCGACTTCGACGCCGTGCTCCTCAAGTGGTTCGGCAACGTCGCCCGCGCGCTGGTGCCCGGCGGCTGCTTCTACATCTGGGGCGGCTTTGCCAACTGGGCCAACTACTGCGCGGCGCTCAAGGCCAGCGGCCTGTACTTCGCGCAGGGGATCACGTGGGTGAAGGACCACCCCGTGCTGGGCCGCAAGGACTTCATGAACGACTGCGAGCACGCCTGGTACGGCTGGCGCGAGGGCGCGGGTCACAAGTTCTACGGGCCGAACAACGCGCGCAACGTGTGGCACGTCAAGAAGGTGAACCCGCAGAGCATGATCCACCTGACTGAAAAGCCTGTCGAACTCGCGGCGCGGGCCATCGCCTACAGCAGCAAGCCCGGCGAGAACGTGCTCGACCTGTTCGGGGGATCGGGAAGCACGCTCATCGCCGCCGAGCAGCAGGGGCGGCGGGCGTTCCTCATGGAACTCGACGGTCTGTACTGCGACCAAATCAAAATGCGTTACGAGGCGTTCAGCGGCAAGAAGGCCGAACTGATCCGCGGGAACTCCGTGGCCGAGAGAAAAGCCGCGACCCCCGTCGCGGCTCAGGAGGCGGCGTGATGGCTACCTCAATCGGGCTTGGGCAGCGGCCCGTCCGCCGCCTCGTCCCACTCGAGGGCGTAGCGCCCCGCGACGTCATCGAGGTCGCGGTCGGTGAGGTACTCGGCGGTCCTGCGCCCCTGGCAGGCGGCGACGGCCGCCGCGAGGTCCACCCACTCGCCGACGGTGACCATCCGGTCCTGCCGCGCGCCGAGCAGGTCGAGCGCGGCCTTCAGGACGGCTTCGAGTTGCGCTTGGGTTGCCGTCATGGCTCAGCCCCCCTTCCCGGCGTGGGGGGCCTGGGTGGGCTCGACCGCCCGGCGCAGGCGCCCCGCCGAGCGGAAGGTGGTCCTGCGGCCCGTCCGCTCGTTGACCACGTCGATGTGGGTGACCGAGCGGCGGGACGAGGTGAGGTACCAGGGGGACGCCACCTCGCGGACCGCCAGCACGCGGACGGTCGTGAGCGAGCCCGAGACCTTGGCGACGTAG